>JBGSTK010000004.1:0-8954 GCA_041736565.1 Phycisphaeraceae bacterium
GCATCGCCATGGGCGCGGCGGGCAGCGACGCGGCCATCGAAACCGCCGACATCGCGCTCATGGCAGATGACCTGGGCAAGCTGCCCTGGCTGGTCGGCCACGCCCGGCGCACGCTGAACATCATCCGCCAGAACATCGCCTTCGCGCTGGGGCTCAAGGTTCTGTTCGTGGTGCTGACGCTATTCGGCTTGGCCACGCTCTGGATGGCTATCGCCGCCGACATGGGCGCGTCGCTGGCGGTGATCTTCAACGGCCTGAGGTTACTGCGCGGCTCCGACACACGGTGATGTAAACTGAAGTTCGATCCACCACTGAAGTGGGCCACCCGCGGGCACAAAGGACTTCACCTGCTCGCCGGCGCTGGTCCAAGATATCGTGCACTGACGTTTTTTACCGCATTCAAGCTGCTTTTCGCTCGTAGTGACTCAGAAGCCCGTCCAGCAATTCATGCCATCATCGGACGAGCCAAAAGAGCCGTCAACGTCGGGCTCCGATGAGGGTTGCCGCACACGGCGAGGGTTAAGGTTTGCACGAAGCGCTTTCCGAAGAGGGTCAGGCCCACTCTAGGTAATGCCCACTCTACATCTAGCCAACCTGGCCATGGTCACGCTGACGCCGCACCGCCTCGCGGCGAACGCCAAGCCCCAAGCCATCCGACGACAGATGGACATACTCGGCTGGGACGCCAGCCACAGGAGTCGCAACATCATCGCTTGACTTCAGTCAGGCGGTAGCGATGTCGACTTTGGGCGGGCTTTGCCGCCCATTGCTTGCGAAGGTCGGCCAAGCCAGTCCTGATGTCGTCATACCGACCAAAGGCCTGTCGACCGGCCTTGAACACATAGCTCTGCCAGCCCTTGGGCTTCCTGCCCTCGGCAACCAGGCGATCATAGAGCCGGTTGGCGGCGTCGAGAACCTTCTGGGGTTCCATACGGTCCCAATCCCACAGCAGGCCCTCACCCTCCGGCTCTTTCTTGATCAACAACTGGTAACGAAGTGAACGCATGTCACAGACGGCACGCTGCAGGGGCAGCATTTGCTCCTTGACTTCTTTGAGCAGTTGCAGTGCCGCCTCGTATTGCGGCGTGGATTTGTTCGTCGCCAAATCAATGCCCTGAGCCCACTGCGTATGGGAATACTCCCCCGCGTTGCGACCATCGATCTCCAGGGCATATGTCCCCGGCGGAAGGTCCGTCACCTTTAGACGCATCTGATTCAGTGTCTGGTCAATCGGCAGCAGCTTGAAGTGAGGTGAAGCGGCTTCCGTCGGGAACGGCAGTGCGCTCTCGACCATCTCAAATTGCAGGCCGCTTTCGGTCAATGTGATTTCACCTACTTCCGCGCCGCTGGTCGACACGGTCTTGCCCTTGGCGCTCACTTCGACGTCGTAGACAACCTGGCGGGTGTTAATCGCCTTGAGAATCTCAAAGGCCATGACCTGTGTGCCCCCTTGGAAGGGATGCACTCGGTCACGCACCAAACTCGCCCTGGGATCCTTGGCCTGCATTGCATTGGAGAGCGCGTCCATCGGCGTGTGCAGATCGATGAAGAAGACGCCGGGGATGGAGTTGGCGACCTCCCGGCCGATTTGGCCAAAGCGGGCCAATTCCGCGTTGGCGTAAGGGCGCAGACCGTGGCTGTCGTTGTTGGTATGCCGATCGTCATAAATGGTCGGTGAAAGCACGCCCACGGTTATACCGCGACTCTGCGCTTGCGTGATGAGACCTGTCATGGCGTTGCGGAAATTCCCGCGCCGCTCCTGGCGGGATTCGTCACTGGGAGGTTCCTTGACATCACTAAAACCCAGCAGCCCGATGTCGTTCATACCCAGATGAATCATCAGGACATCAGGCTTCTGCGGAAAAATGTCAAGCTGCAGATAATCCTTGCGCAAAATGCCGGCGGCGTTTTCGCCGGCATAGCCGCCGTTGATGACCCAAATGTCCTGCCCGGGATAGCGGGTCAGTAGAAACAGTTGGATCATGGCGTGGTAGTCGCCGGCGTGGGTGATGCTGTCGCCCAGAAAGCAGATCGTCAGCGGGGCCTTGGTCCAGTTGATGGGGGATTGGGGCTTCGGATCCGTCATGGCCTTTGCCTGGGCAAGACACATTGACGGTGCCGCGAAGGTGCCAAGCAAAACCAGCACCCCAACAAGACTGTTCAGAACAACCCACGATGAGTTGATGGCAATTGTTGGCGTGATGGTGCGAAATATTGGAGACACAGCAACTCCCTGGTCAGCGCGTGACTTTAATCCCGACCTCGCCGCTCTTGACGCGATCCACCCATCCGCCGGTGGGGCTGACAATCAGCACGTATTGCACCGCCGAGATCCCCTCCCGATCGGGGATGGTCATGTTCACGATAACGCTCTGTGCTTCACTGGCTTTGATCTTGTATTTGCCGCTGGTTCCGCCACCTTGCTTGCGCTGGCGGCCTTTGAACCAGTGGGTATCGACCACCAGCAACACGTCCTTGTCGATGGCGTCCGCGTTGATATTGATTTTCAGTGAGACTTTCTGGCCGACCTTGGCCTCCGTGGGATACTCCACCGTCGCCCACTTCAGGTCACGGGTGGCAATGCCATCGGCGGTCGCGGGCTTGTCGCCGCCGTCGGCGACCTTGGCGGGTGGATCAACGACCGGCTTCTTGGCCTCGGGCTTATCGGCCGCGGGCTTCTCCTCCGGCTTCTTGCCCTCGTCGGCAATCACCTTGACGCCCACTTCGGTGCTTACGGTCAGATCCTTGTAGGCGCCATCGGGGGACACGTAAATCACCACGATCACGCCGGTCATCCCCTCGCGGGCACGCAATTTCAAGTCGGCGGCGTAAGGCTTGGTGACCGTGGGCTCGACCTTGATCGGGGCCGCCTGGCCATGCCCGGGCTTTCGCTGTGCGCCGACCATGGCGTGAAGGTCGATCCGCATGATCTGCGGTTTGGGAATGGTCTCCGTGGCGAAGGTGACCTGCACATCGATCACGTCGCCGACATGCACCTGCTTGGGAACCGAAACGGCGCCCCAGGGCAGTTGCTTGACGGTGCGGTCAGGTCCCTGCTTAAAGACATCGGCTTTGGCATCGGCCGGAGCGTCACCGGCGCCCTTGGCGTCGGGTGCCGTTTCAGTCTTGGGAGCTGTGTAGTTGAGGGGCTGCTTGGTGGCGATGGTGGGGTGCTCAAGGGCCCCGATATCACGGACTTCGCCGGTGATGGGATGACTGGCGAAGTCGTGGCAGGCCGGGCCGTTGAACTGCCAGGCCATGAGCTGCTCGATGGTGGTCTGGGCATCGGCCAGGGTGCCGCGCGAGACGCGCAGGTAATCCAGTGCTCCGTGGAAATCCGCACCGACGATAAAGTCCGCGGCGTTATCCAGCGAGACCTCGGCGGCGGGCATCTTGCCCTGCAAAGCGCCGTTGGCAGATTCGCCATCCACATAGAGCGTGATGACGCCGGCCTCGCGATCCACCTGGGCGATGACATGGTGCCAGCGCCCATCGGTAAGCGATGCCCCGCTGGTCTGGGTGACCTCATCGCCGTTGGTACGCAGGCGCATGACCACGCGGCCCTCCTGGTCCAGCCCTAAGGCATAGCCGGCCGTCTGGTCGAGTTTGCCGGCGATGGTCCCGCCCGCTTTGCCCTTCTCGGTGCGGAAGACCGCTTCGATCAGGAAGCTGTTATCCGTCATGCGCACGGTGTTACGCTCTTTGGCGGGGAACATCGTCTTTTCTTTGTCGCCCAGCGAAAAGTCCTTGACCAGCGTGGCGTTGGGAAGCGACAGGCTCTTGCTGCCGTCAAAGATCATGGCACCGGGCGTCCAATCTTCGAGCACGCCCAGCTCATAGTCGGCAGCCGTGAAACCCTCTCCCTTGAGTTCGTTGCCGGGCACGGTACTGTCAAGCTGGTATGAAACATTCTTGCCGTAGAACGCCTGGGGGTAGAGGTCGTAGGAAAGCACGGTGCCGGGGGCATCGGGCTGGAGGCGGAAGTGCCACTCGCCCACGTTGGCGTAAAGCGACCAGGGGACAAACACCTTGACCCCGCGCTCGATGGCGGCAGAGGCGTCCGTCAGGCGGTAATCATGGGCCTCGGGGTCGCGCACAGGCATGTCGTCGCTGACCCAGCCGACATCCTTGGCCAGGTAGTTTTCAAACGGCGTGAGATAGGCTTGGAGGTCGCCGATGGTGCGGTAGATATCGCCTCGGTAACGACGATAGAAGTTCTCATACTTGCCCGCGTAGAGGTTGTGGGAGAAGGCCAGGTGCTGGGCATCCTTGAGGCGGTAGAAGCTGTGGAAGGCCCCGATGCCGTTGATCATGAGGTTGGCCAGGTACTGCTGCTGATCGCCGTAGGTGCTCTCGTGGGAGAAGGCGCCGCGGAAGTTGTAGCCGGTGTTGTTGAACGCCTGGTTGTAGCGGTTGCGGATTTCCTGGAGGAACTTGTCGCCGATGATGCCCAGCCAGGCATCCTGGCGGCTTGAGGACCAGCCGATGTTGTTGAACAGCGTGGCCTTGTACCCGTGGTCAACGTAGAAGGCATGGTTTTTGTGATACTGGTTGCGGTGGGCGACATAGCCGATGGGGTCGATCGAAAGGTTGTTGTAGATATAGACCGGCCCGGTGGCCCAGAACTCGATACCGCCGAAATCCTGCTTCTGTAGGAGCGTGTCCTGAACCTTGTTGCGGTTGACGAGCATGCGAATCAGGGGCGATTCGGGGTAATTGCCCGCCCATCCGCCGCCGGAGCGTCCGCCGTGAATGTCGATTCCCTGGGCCGCGGTCCAGTCGATCACGTTGCCGGCGATCTCGGCAACCTCGGGGCCGTTGAGGTAGATGCCCTGCCCGCCCGATGGATCACTATGACGCATGCCGATGTCGTGCATGCGATTGCGCAACAGGTTGACATTGGTGAGCCGCGCTTTGGGTTGTGATTCGGTTCGTCGATAGTTAAAGCCGCGGTAGAGCGCGATACCGGTGTTATCGAGGCGCTCAAACTCGCAGTCGGTGATGCTGATGTCGCGGGCCACATCGTTCTTGTCGGTGATGAAGTTGGCGATGCCGCTGCCGGCGGCGTCGTGAATTCTCAGATGGTGGAGGTTGATGTTTTGGCAATTGCCCGAGAGGCGGATGCTGGGCATCTGCGAATCGCTTTCGGCGCGGTTGTAGTCGCCGACATCGGGCGCCTTGGTGAGTTCCAGCGCGTTGCCGCCGGTGAAGGCCAGGCCCGAAACTTCGATGTACTGCTGGCCGACGATGTCGAGCGTCACCTCGTGCCGAGCGACTTCGACGATGCCGCTGTTGGGGTCACGGTCGTCGGCGAGGCGGACGTAGAGTGTGCCATTGTCGGCACCGTTGCGACTGTAGAACCATTCACCGGGCTCATCCAGGAAGCGGGCGAGGTTTTCCAGATAGAACGGCGTATTGACCGCCGGGTGACGCACGGGGTGATTGAGCTCGGGCTGGAGGCTGCCCTGTTCCGGATCGTAATTGCCGACACTCGAAGGGATCGGCCCAATGATCGAGAACTCGCCGCTGGTCACCGGCATATCAATCCAGATCGTCGCCCCCTTAAAGGCATCTTTGGCCAACCCCTTGAGCGAATTGCTGTAAATCGTCGTGCGCGGGAAGCCCTTGTCAATCTTTTCGACGCGAAGCCACTGCGTGTAATGGTTGTACTTGTGCTCGATTTGCCAGTTGGGCCAGCGGGCGATCTTCTGGCGTTGGCGCTGGCCTTGAGCATCCACGAACCACAAGGCCCAGGAGTTGAAGTCCCCTTCGAGTTTCACCGCCCAGAGTCTGCCCGCTGATTCGTCGGGGAAGCCCGCCCGCTTCGCCTCATCGTCGGCCACCTTCCGCCATCCGCCGGTGATCGCATCCGACCCGGCGAGGGTCGCTTGGCCCTGACCCCAGTTCGGATCGCTGGTCAGGCGTATGGGGTCGCCCGCGGCGCCGGAGTCAGCGGCGATGAGCCGGCCGCGATAGGTCACGCCACGCTTAAAGACGTAGGTATGAATCCCGCTTGCCGCGGCTGCCTGGCCCTGAGCGTTGGCATCCCAAGGGTGATGCTTCCAGGGCTTGTCCTTGCTGCCGGGGTTGGCGTCATCGCCGGCGCCAAAGTCGATGTAACGCACCGACTTGCCCGTCTCAAAGATAAACGGCTTGGGCAGCCACTTGATATCGACCCCGCCCTCAAGCTGCACCGCCCGGGCGTCCACGGTGTCCTGCCAAATGAACTTCGACGCATCCCAGGCGGCTTGCGGGTTGTTGCGCTCCTGGGCGCTGGCCGTACTGGTCATCAACGTAGCGGGCAACAGGCCCGCCAACACCACCGTGGCCACGATCAGCATTCGTGCGACAGAACCGATTCGAAAGTCCAACATCGATTGATTCCTTAAAAAGCGGACTCAAAAAAAACGCACCATTGGTTTGACAATCAACAGGCCGCATCAGCAGGCTGCAACTCGTTCACACTCATACCCCGACACGTTGCGGTGGTGAAGATCGGCGGCGTCACCGCCTGCCGGGCCAAACGGACAATGCAATCCCTGGCGTGACCATCACTAACAGCATCCAATGCGATGCCGGACCGCTCCACACCGTCGGCGGTCACGGCGGGCATGTAAACCGCCACGTTGCACAACGTCAGGTCCCTCACGCGGCTGATGTTGAGATACGCGGGACGATGTTCCACACCATCGGGCGCCGGCTCAAACAAAACCACGGGCGGGTCTCCCTGCCGGATCAACCGCGTCTGATCCTCCACCCATCCGCGTGAACAGGGCAGATTCCGCGCGACAAATGGGACGGCGGCTTCGATCCGCAGCGTCACATGGTCCAGCGTCAGGTTCTCGATGGGCCGCTGCGGATGCCCCAGGATCACCGCGCCGTGACTGCACATCGCCGTCACGTCCCGAATCGTCACATCGCGCAAGGTGCCGATGCGCGACTGCGGCGTGCGCTGCCCGACGAAGATGCAGAGGGGAAACACATGGAGATTGAGCGGCTCCATGTGCGGCCGATAGCGATTGTCCGGCACGATCCGCATCGAAACGTTACTCAGTGTCACGCGCTCAATCGTGGCGCCGTCGAGAAGATAGATGCCAAAGCCCACGGATGAATCTTCCACCGTGCAGTTGGAGAAGTGGATGTCGCGGAAGTCGCCCACACTTTCGCTGCCGAGTTTCAACGCCGTGCAGCCCGTCTTCAACGTGCAGTTGGTGACGACGATGTTCTCACAGACGGTGGCGTCGCCCGGCTCATCCATGTCCTTGGCCTTGAGCACAATGCAGTCGTCCCAGGCCTCGATGTGGCAATCGCTGACATGAACGTTGCGGCAGGAGTTGAGGTCCAGCCCGTCATTGCCGCCGATGCGGTGCATGCGGTTAATGATCGACACGCCCTGGACGAACACGCCCTGGCACCGGCAAAGGTGAACGGTCCAGCCGTCGCCGCAGCGGATCGTGACATCGCTGATTCGCACCTGATGACAATCGCGGAAGAAGATGACCCCCGAGCGAAAGCCCCTCGCATCACGATCAAGTCCCGGCGAGTCGGATTCGCCCCGGCCCAGGATCGTGCCCTGGCCGGTGATGGCGATGTGGCCGACGCCTTGGGCCACGATGAGGTGGTGGCGTTGAACGCCCACGCCGACGGGCGTCGGCTCGATGTCATCCTGGTAGCTTTCCCGCAGTACCGCGCCGGCGTCGAGATGCAAGGCGATGTGGTCCGTCAGCCGCAGCGTGCCGCAGAGATAGTCGCCGGGCGGAAAATGGACGGTTCCCCCGCCGCCGCCGGCAAGATGGGCGACAGCCGCGCGGATGGCCGCGGTGTCGTTGGTCGTGCCGTCGCCCACGGCCCCGAACTCGCGTACATTGCATGGTGACATTGAACAACCCGTCTGTGACCGTATGGCGATAGACATTGCTAAGCCCAAGTCAGAGTCTGTCGGTGAGCCAGCCGTCTTGGAGCAATCCTACGGCTGGCCACATTCACCTCGGGGGCACAACGACACCACTCAATTCCAGCCCCACTCCCACTTGCCGTTGAAGGCCACCAACGCGGCATTGGCCGTCGGGGCCGAACTGTCGTCAAGGTCGAGAATCCACTGGCGGCTCAGCGCCTTGACGTGCCCGTCACCAAAGAGGAAGTTCGCGTTGTTCTCGGGATGCGTGGTCATCTGCCCGGCAAACTCGTAGGTCCAGGGCATTTGGTTGCCGGCGACTAAATCGTAAAGCGGGTTCTTGAGGCTATAACCGGGGTAGTTGCTCATTGCTCCCGCCGCGGGCCAGTTATCGCCGTCACTGAACCACCAGGTAGTGCTACTCAGATGGTCGATCTGTGGTATCTCGGGGCCTTCGCTCGTGCCGGCGATGCGTCGTCCACCTACCCAGTAATTGAGCGAATAGTGGGAGAAGATGCCCTCCCACCACCAGCGCTGGACGTTGGTATTCAACTGCGGGCAGTGCAACACGGAGGGTCGTTTGATTCCGTAGTAAAGCCCCGGCGGCATTGGCTCGTACCTGTTGCCGGATGTCCCCTGGTAATCGGGATGACGCTTGTACCACGAGCCTTTGAAGAGGTTCCTGGTTTCGTCGCCCGGCTGGGCGCCATACCAAAGTCCATTGGGCGTCGCCGTGTCATAGCCGTTGTGGGGGAGGACTGTGTTGTGGTCCATAGCCCATACCATGCCCCATATCCCCAGTTGTCTGAGATTGGACTTGCACTGCATATCCCGCGCCACGACCCGCGCCTGGCCCAAGGCCGGGAGCAGCAGGGCGATAAGCAAAGCGATGATGCTGATGACGACCAACAGTTCGACGAGCGTGAAACCATGTAGGGGCCTGAGGCGGCACAATGAACACGCGGGTTCATGGGTACGGCGTCGGTTGTGTGCCCGGCGCGACGAACGCTCGTAGCGTTCGCCAGCGTGCTCGCCCGCAATGACCCCTACATGGAGACCT
>JBGSTK010000274.1:0-4287 GCA_041736565.1 Phycisphaeraceae bacterium
GGCGATCGGCCATATACGTGCGTGCGGAAGATCTCTAGCAGCTCGCGCCGACGGCGCGACGTCCACTCCTCCGCTGACCGCACCGCGCCCCCCGCGCTGTCAACTAACGGATCAGGCAGCACGTATGCCGGTACATCCGCTTCGTTCATGGATATCGCCGGTGCGGCCGGTTGGTTTGTCTGGTCAATGGTTACAGCAGCCATAGACAGAACTCCTATCGGTACGAAACGGGTCACCACGTCGCCCTGCCAACCTCGACACAAAAGAACGAGCCTCGCCGTAGAACGCCGAAGTGCGACAATAAAATGACATACCGCGATTCATATTGCCGTCTAATCGTGGACTTCAATGATCTGCGCCGAAAGCGTCGCCAGATCCACCACCGCCACCGTGCAGCGATCGGTCACCCAGCCGCAGCATTCGCCGGGGTTCAACATCAGCCGCCCATCCTTGACCTCGTTGACCACCTGATGCGTGTGACCGGTGATGACGAGCTGAGCAGTGGCAATCTCCGCGGGTTTGAGCCAGTCGATGAAATGGTGCATTACGATCTTCCGCCCGCCAAGCGTCACCGTCAGCGGCCCATCGACGATGTTGGGCAGCACCGCCTTGAGGCCCTTGCGTTCCCCGTCGTTGTTCCCATAGATGCAATACAGCGGCACCTTGAGCACTTCGGGTGCCAGGAGCTTGGCGGCAAAGGGCGCGACATAGTCCCCGGCGTGGAATACCGCCTCGACCTTCATGCGGGCAAAGAATTGCATCGCCCGCCGGAACGTCGGCAGCCTGTCGTGCGTATCACTGATAACCCCGATTTTCATGACTTGCTCCGGAACAACCCGCCGCGGCGCTTCAACGCCTGCCATTCTACAATCACCATCTTATGCTTTTTCGCTCCCTTTTGATTCCGGTGTTGTGCCTTGCGCTGCTAACGGCCGCCATCGGCCCGACATGGGCCCAGGTCGTCGAGAGAGCTGCTACCGCCCCATCCGCGCCATTCGCAACGGCCACCGAGCCCCAGCTTGCTGCTGACACCATCGCCTTCTACCGCTTCGATCCTGCGGGCCTGCAACCGCCCGCAGGTTGGCTGGGGCCATTGATGCAACTTCTCGATGCCGCGGGTGTCGTCCGCCTCGAAGAGCAGCCCGTCGCCGATGGCCTGCTGGTCGCCACCATGCTGGCGTCCTATCCGCACACCACCGCCCTGTTGGACCTCACCGCCAGCCGACACATCCCCGGCCAGATCGACCTTGCGACCATCCGTGCCGTGACCGTGCTCGACGCCCCCGGCCGCCACCCGCAGTTGCGACAGACCCTCGAATCGATTCTCAAGCACTACGGCCGCGTCGAAGATCGCCTGCAGACCATCATCGACCTGCCCGGCGACCGTCGCGGCATCCGCTACCGACTGGCGGATTGGCCCGAGTGGATGAGCCTCGAATGGTTCGCCGACGCCCAGCAGTTTTACTTCGGCCTGGGCACCGACAGCCTCCACCACTGGTTCCAGCGCCAACGCCCCATGGCCAGCGAGCCCCGCCTGGCCAGACATCGCCAAGCCGTCGCCGACCCGAAGAACACCGCGCCCATGATCGAGTTCTTCGTCGATTTCCAACGCCTCCGCAGCGCCATGCCCACGCTCTTCCGCACCGGGCGTACCACCCCCCTGCTCAAACTCCTGCAACTTGAGAACGCCCACGAAGTCATGCTCCATGGCCGCTGGGCCCGGAGCTTTCTCATCCTGGAAATGACCACCTTCGACAGCCTGCGGACTCGGCGAACGCCGCTGAGCCTCGATGCCTGGCCCAGTGATGCGGGCATGCCCCAGCCCGAGGCGGACCTCTTGATCGCTGCGCCCGTCGATTGGCCGTGGGTGGTCAACCGCGCCATGCAGATCGCCTGGCTCTTCAAGGAGCCCGAGGACCGCCCCGCCTACGACAAGGACCTCGCCACCTACTTCAAAGCCACCGGCGTTGACCTGGCCGAGCACCTCAAACGCTATCGGCCGTATCTGTTCGTGAGCAATTACCCGCGACCCTGGCTGCCGGTGCCTGGCGCTCTGTCAGCCTACGCCCCCCTGCGTGATGCCGCCCAGAACGAACCTGCCGCCCGCGAGTTCCGGGCATTGATGAGCCCACTGATCAAGACCGACCAGAGCATCTACGGGCCAGACGATGTGGCTGTGATCCATGACGAAGCGACCGATGTGTTCTACCTCGACAGCCCGC
The DNA here is from genome assembly GCA_041736565.1 of Phycisphaeraceae bacterium. Lineage (GTDB taxonomy): Bacteria > Planctomycetota > Phycisphaerae > Phycisphaerales > Phycisphaeraceae > JBBDMX01. Next base: position 2,223 of record JBGSTK010000274.1, read on the forward strand.
TCCGCCGCCTGTTCAAAGCCCCCGCCTGGGGTTGGGGCCGGTACGATGGTGTAGCGGTCCTCATCGAAAGCTACAGCCCCCCCGCAGTGCTTCTCAACAGGCAAGCTCTGGACCCCGAAGCGAAGCCTGTGCCGGCAGCGCAGTAGCACCTCATCTCAGTCTCGCCACTCGTGCGGGTTAGTGATGCTGGCCGTAGGCGTCAGCCTTGGGCCAGATGAGCCAGACGATGACGTAGGCGAGGATTCCGCCCAGGACGACATCGCTTACGAAGTGGACCTGGTGGAGCACGCGGGTCAACGCGCAGCCGACTGCCAGCAGCAGCCAAATGGGCGAGGCTCGAGGGTAGAGGCGACAGAGCACAAATGCTGCGGCGAAGGCGACGGTAGCGTGACTGCTTGGGGCACCCAGGCCGGCGGTAGCAAACGTCTCATCGGACCATGCGCGGAAAAGATACTCCGCCTCACCCGCGCTGGGTCGCTGTCGGCGAATCACGATTTTGAGAACCTCGGCCCCAATGCCGGCCAAGGTCGGCCCCAGCGCCAGTAACGCCGCGGGCCTCAGGGGGTGCCCCGACCAGAGCGCTGGTCGACGGCCGGTGTGGACCAGTGCCATCGCCGTCGCCGCTAGAAGCCAGGTGGGCAGATAGCCCATGACCCGCAGCAGTTTGCCCCAGTCGCGGTCGTAGACCTCTGGATTAACAAACTGCCGATAGGCCCAACCGTCCACCAGGTGCGCCACCAGCAAAAGCCCCCCCGCCACGATGAAAAACACAGCAAATCGTGGGGCATGGCGCATGGTGTGGATCTTGTCGCGTATAAGGTTTCTCGCGGGATGAGGGGCGATTGAGGGGACGGTCACGTTCCGCTGATATCAGCAGCATCGGTGGCTAATTGGCCGCTTTCGAGCCTTGCCTTTTCCGTGGCAACCCATGGGATCTTCGCAGCATTTCGCTCCATCCACAACGGAATCGGCGTACGCAGTCCCTTCTTGTCCAACTCATGAAACTCCACGATCATCGCATCCCTGCTGTAGCTGGACATGTCGTGGTTCTTGCCCATGTGGATGCATCGCGTGGGGCAGGGCTCGGTGCACAACGCACAAAACATGCACTTCTGATAGTCGATGGCGTAACGCAGCAGTTCCCCGCCTGCTGCTTTGCCCGTGGCTTTGTCGATCTTTCGCGGGGCGGATTTATCGATGTAAATGCAATCGACCGGGCAGGCCTTGGCACAAAGATCGCAAGCGATGCACTTGTCAGCCTCGAACTCATGAATTCCACGATAACGGGCAGCAAACGCGATCTTTTCGTAGGGGTACTGGACGGTGACGGTCTTGGAGAACATGTAGCGCATCGTCAGCCGCATGCCGATGGCGATGCTCGTGAGCGTGTCGAAAATATCGCGGAAATAGCCCTCGCGGCGACGAGGCATGGGTGGACTAACGCTGGGCATCGTGAAATCCTTGAGCTTGGGCATCATCCCGGCTCGCGTTGGGCTGGGCGTAAAGCCGACGTTGGCAAGCGCTCATGGTATAGCCGCAGGCAACCTGATGCCAACGTCTGACGATGGTCGCAGAGGGCATGGTTCTGCCCATTTCCCGGCGCGGATTTCACAACCCGCAAAAAGCGCCCTTACGAGCCGCACACGAAGTAAGCGGTGGATGGCTGTGCCACAGGCACCCGGCGTACAGGCATGCCGTCCCAATAATCACCCGCAGTCGCCCCGCGTACCCCCATTTTGCCTCACTTCCGTCCCAATAACACCTAACGTCGCCCAGAAAGCCCGGGCTTACGACCTCTAAGCGCGCGCTTAGAACCTCTACGCGCGCGCTTAGAACTTCTACGCGCGCGCTTAGAACTTCTACGCGCGCGCTTAGAACCTCTACGCGCGGGCTTAGAACCTCTACGCGCGGGCTTAGAACCTCTACGCGCGGGCTTAGAACCTCTACGCGCGGGCTTAGAACCTCTACGCGCGGGCTTACGACCTCTACGCGCGGGCTTAGAACCTCTACGCGCGGGCTTAGAACCTCTACGCGCGGGCTTAGAACCTCTACGCGCGGGCTTAGG
>JBGSTK010000031.1:0-9832 GCA_041736565.1 Phycisphaeraceae bacterium
GCCAGCACCTGTTCCGCACTGGCTTCGTGCCGCATCGCCGCCCGCACCTCGCGCACCACCGCCCCGGCCAGCGTCGTCTGCTCGGGCTTCCGCAACTCATCCGCTGCCTCCTCGCCCACGACCGGGTCATCGCCAAATGCAGCCTCCAACGCCGCGCAGACCACCGCCTGCGACGCGAAATCCGCCACCGTCACCGGGCTGCGATCCCCCTTAGTCAACGTGTCCCCCGCCACCAGCCGCGCTTGAATGCTCCCGCAAACCCCCATCGCATCCCGCACCGCCCCAACCCCCACCCGCAACTCATCTTCATACTCATTCATAATCACCTCCCCCCAAACTTACACAACAAACTCCCCTCCCCCAAGCCGGTCCCTTCAGGGCCGGATACCCCGGCTTTATCTCACACCCCCACCCGCCGCCGCAACCGCACATAAACCAAAACTCCCACCAACCCCACCACATAAAGCACACTCAATACCACAAACAACGTCATCAGCAGCGGATTCGACCCTACCACATCCGCCCCCAGATACGTCTGCACAAACACCAGTGGCGTCAACCCCACCGTTGTCGCCAACGCAAACCGCCAGGGACTCATCCCGCTCAACCCCGCCAGGTAACTAAACAGATCCGAGGATGTCAACGGATTGATCCGCAAGAGAACAATGGCAAAACTACCATATCGATTCGCAAGACTATCAAATCGCTCCCGCAACGCCGGATCGATCTTTTTAGCAAAGTAATCCCGCGCAAACGTCCGGGCAATATAGAAAGCGATCACCGCCCCCAGCACATTCCCCAGCAGCACCAGCAAGCCACCTTCAAGCGTCCCAAAAAGAACACCTGCCGCCACATAGAGCACCAGAGGCGGAACCGGCGCCAGCACGACTTCCAGCACAACCAGCAGCACCAGAATCACCGCCGCCCACGCACCAAACGCTCTGATCTGAGCGACAAACGCCCCCACATCGCCATGAACCAGATCAAAGATCAGCCCCTGGTTGACATAAGAAACCCCCGCCCACCCCAGCCCCGCCGCCAGCATCAGCCCAACCAGAATTTGTGCCGCCATGCGTTTCATAGCCACGCAGTATACCGCCCCCCAATGCCCCGCATGAATATGCGGGGTTTCCCAGCCCCGCCCCCGCGCGCGCAACCCCCGCGCCCCGCTCAACGAGCCGGAAGCGTAAGCGACGGAAAAACGCGCCCGAACCCGCGCAACCCCCCGCCCTCAATCCAACACCGCATATCCATGCGGTGCTTTAGAAATAACCCCCCCCCGTCGCGAAACCTCCCCCTTGACCACCCCCGCACCACCTGTCAAACTATCCCCAACACCAACGGGGGCTCAAATGATCCTCGGGGCCAACATCCCACCTCTCCCCAAAGCCGATCCCTTCAGATGGCGAGAGTACGAGGACTAAGTGAAGGCTAGGAACGTGTGATAAACGTCCACAATCGGCAGCCTACTCTTGCGCCGATGACGGGACACTCGGGTCATTCCGATCCGTGATTCGAATTGAAAGTTCCTCCAAGTGGTCGCTCCAATCAGAGTACGATTGAATGACCCATTCGACAGCCGACGCTGAATCCGGACTGCCCAAGACTCCGTAGTGTTCGATTGAACATATCCGATCATCCCAACCTGGTGGTCGTCGGCGGCATAGGTGCCGTCCAGAAAAGCACCCATGCCGTCGCCGGATAGATATTTCGCAACGTCGCCACTCTTTCCAAGTCGCTTGCACTCGAAGCGGAATCTTGGGCGTGGTCGCTGAGCCGCACAGACAAAGGTGATGTCGAGCCTACGACGTGCCTTGCCAAGTCTCTTGCCGTCATTAACTCGCTCCTCTTCGCTTGTCATGTAACGACTAACCCAATCTGGTGATGACGGATCGTCAAAGTATTCGTTAATCGTCCGCACCAACTCGCCTGTGATATCTTCTTCTGCGGCCTTCCTCAACTGGTTCGGGATCAAACGACTGTAACCCTCTGCAAGCAATAGGTGAACATGTCGGCAGAACACCTCGCGGGCCAGCCCTGTGGCGGATGAATTTGACGCACCTGATGGAGACTTCCCGGAAACGCTCACTGGGCAGCCTCCGCAGACAGCAGGTCGCCGATGATCTCGTCGGCATCGGTCATCGCTTGGCTGACGGTGAAGTGAAAAAGCTGGAGCGGCTTGAACACGTAAATCCAAGAGCCTTCGTACACACGCAGGCCCCGGTTGAAATAGACCCATTGCGCGTGTTCGATGCGCAACTGATCGCTGATCCTCCGCAAGTGCTGAGCGCCAGTTTCGGATGCCTCAAGAACCCGGGCCGCGCGCTTCTGCCGCTCCTTGACATCCACAAACACCATCGCATGACGTCCCGTTTTGTCGTACACGATGTCGGCAGCGCATCGTGGGTCGCTTTCGCCAGAGAGGTACCCGTTGAGTTCGGCGACTAGAGTGCTCGCGTAGTCACGCAGGATTTTGGGCGAGGGCGAGTCGCTCGCCGATGTTGTCGTCTTGCCTTTGTTGAGCAGAAAGCGGACATGCACGAAGTCGTGAATTAATGTCCGACTTCGGCTGTCCAATTTCAAAGCTTTCATCGTTAGGTGATTAAGTTCGTTGATCAATTTTTCGAAAAGTAATGCGGGTGAATGCGAATGAGGCTTACGTAACGTCGCCGGACTTTCTGCCGCATCGTGGAAGGCGTTTTGACATGCGACAACCCGCGCATGGAGGTCGGCCCAATCGGAAAGTTTGGCGCTAGATAATTGTGTGAGAGGAACAGGTAATTCCTTGAGAGATTCGAGTGTACTGATGGCATGTTCGACGCCGAACTCGGGTGACGTAAAGAACTGGTAGTAAAACGCAAAATCGGAAAGCAGGTAAAGCGACAACGCCTTGAGAATGGTCTCATCATCTGAATTGCCGGATATACCGACTTGACGTGGCGGCACAATTAAATACTCGTCAGAATAGACAGCCCAATCACATGACTTTCCGACCAGAATGTGTGGCGGTTTGTTTACGCCAAGGCCTCTTATGCCGCCACGCTTCCGTAGATACGCTTTTTCTGGCGGAAGCGACTCCAGGGCTTTCTTCGGAAACACTGCCATCTGGCCTCTTCGCACTAGATTCTTGACGTTAACAAATCGTCGCCCCACGAGTTCAGGCACAGGGATGCACTTTTCTTTCGATGTCGTAACATCCCGTAGCTGCACGCCCTCCGCAATATTAATTCGGCCTTGTTTGGCTAATGCTGCAAGCGTGGGATATCCCGCACGTGAAACAAAACGCAGTACTCTGGCATCACGCGGCGATCCCCATGCCGCGACCTTCCAAGGAAGCATGTCTCCTAATTCAACTTCGGCGCGTGGCACATGCCGAATCTCTGCAGCATTCACTATAACGGCCCAAGTATCGCTTTTTCGCTGACCCTTCGCGAGAGTTGATGACGATTCCTGATTGGCCAGAAGTGGGCTATAGACTGGAATTGTGTCGTCTGCCTCTTCCTGGATCGGCGAATAAAACAGGGCTGCGGCTGGCACTCGTGCTCTCCCCGCGAAGAGCACCTCTGCGAGATTCGCAAAGTTCGCCACGCACCAGAAATTCGACTTCTGAATGAGTTGCGCTCGGAAGCTGCGCGACTCCGACTTGAACAGAGACATTGCGGGAACAAGCAGGCCAATGACGCCATCTTTCTTACAATGGAGCAGAGCCTTCCATGCGAACGCTTCGGCCTTTTGATAACCGCCAGTCGGGCATTCTTTTTTATTGACATTCATCCAATCGAGAAGCAAGCGATCGCTCGCCTCGAGGGTTTGGTTTGCCTTAATGTCCCCCCACGGGGGATTGCCGACGATCCAATCAAAGCCATCATCGGTTGCAAGCAACTTCAAGTCGGCATCAAACGCGTTACCTACCAGAATGTTTCGTTTCAATAAATCTGGTGGAGCGCATCTAGTCTTGCGGTCCATTAGATCGGGCGGATCGACATTGTCCAGCAGTGTCATAGTGAGGCTGAGGCCCGCCACGCGACAAGCGTCTTCGTCCAAATCCACGCCGAAGATGCTGTCGGTGAGGAGTTTGCTTAGCCGCGCCGGTTTCAACTTCTCCGTACCGACGCGCGATCGTTCCTTTTCGATCAAGCGGCGGTAGGCCTGCACCAAGAATGCGCCCGACCCGCACGACATATCGACCACACGCATGCCGGATTCCAGCGGCTTGCGTTGCTCCAATTCGGCAAGCATGAAATTGACGACCGGGATCGGCGTGTAGTACGCGCCCTGTTTCTTGCCTCTTGAATCTCCCTTCGCGTCAGGAGCGTGGAGGAACTGTTCGTACATGACGGAGAGTGTTTCCGTTGGAATGTATGAGAAGTCGAAGGCAGGAAAATCGAGATGCAACTGACCGGACAGCACATTATCGCCTTTGAATGCGCCGGCAACATCCCGCAAATGCCTGCTTTGAACACCCTTCAAGTCAAATGGAAAGACAGAGCCGTTGAGCCAGCCGTCCAACTCGTCAAGTAACTTTCGAAAGACGGTGATCTTGGCATCTGCGGAAAACACATCTTCGGCGTTGATCCCCCATTCCTTGAGGCGCGCATCGGAGAGAATGTCGCGGGCCCGCAGGTAGTTGAGGTAGACATACTTTCCGATCAAACCGTGGGCTGCATGACGATCCAGCGGTGCTTCGCCTTTGCACAGTTCGTCGGCCAGGTATCGGAGGTTTTGGAGCAATCGCCAGTCCACTCGATTAGTGGGATTGATCTGCTGTCCCCGGTCCCTCCAAATTCGGCCGTTGTCGATGTGCGGTGACCTGAACTCCACCAATTGGGTGGCGGCTTCATCGAGGGCAACGGAGACTTCCGCGATGCTGGTTTCGAGTTCGGCTTTAGTCGGCGTGGGGCGCTGATAGCGAAAGCCGTTGTAAAGCCGGACGTGATGCCGTGTTTGAACGAGCAGGAACGGGACTACGTTTTGATTCCATACCCGCCGGTGGATTGCATTTGCTTCCTCGTCCGAGTCGGCACTGCAGACATAGACCACCGGGACGACAGAATCAGCGTTCTTGTGTGACCGGAGCACATAGACGCCTTGGAGGCGACATGCAGCGTCGGTTGAACTTGGGCGTGCCCGGCGAAAAACGTGCGCGTAATCCGGGCACTTTTCCAAGGCGTTGCCTTCGAGATAATGCGAAGATTCTCGATAACCGAGAACGTCAGCAATATGTGGCGTCTTAGTCATCGCGTTGAGGGCGGCTATGAGCGAGTTATTCGGTGTAACCTACCGAACTCAAATCGATCCCGGTCGGCGACTGATAGCAAACTTAAGGGGCTGCAAGATTGCGGAAAAATACGAGGCACGCTCGCGCCGAGACCCGGCTTGTGATCCGCCCCACGCACCACCCGAACCTTCCGTTTTTCTACCGAACCGGTGCTGTGCCCGGAGACCTTCCCCGAGTCATACAAGAACAGCATGATATCCGATTGTGCATCTGTCAAGAATGAAGCGAGCCTCAGATCGCGGATTGCGTTCGACTGACCCCGGCACCCGTAGCCCCGATGAAAAATGGGGCGGCTTGAATCGAACCTCGGTGCGCGCACAAAAAATCGCCGAATTTCACAACTGCAAAAAACACGGGGTTTTTGAGGTGTTTGTTTTTTCGCATCCCTATCGCATAGGTGTGGATACAGGCGCTATGGTGGGGGTACAGGGGGGGTAGGTGGGGGGTTGCGTCGAGGAGAGGGGGGATTGGAGCCGCGATTTTGGGCTGTTTTCTGGAATGGATGTCACCTCAAGCGGGGCGGGTTCGGGGCGGGTCGCTACAATCCCGGCATGCCCTCAGCCACGCAAGGCCCCTGGACCACCCGCAGGTTACTGGCTTGGACGGTGGGCTACCTCGAGAAAAAGGGCGTCGATAGCCCGCGGATCGCTTCGGAAATGCTCCTGGCGCACGTCCTGGGCACCCAGCGGCTGCGGCTGTACATGGACCCCGATCGACCGGCCTCAGACCTCGAAAAAGCGGCATTTCGGGCCTTAGTCGAGCGGGCGGCAGCCCACGAACCCGTGCAGTATCTCGTGGGGCAGGCAGCGTTTTTCTCAATGATGCTCAAAGTCAGCCCTGCGGTGCTGATACCCCGGCCCAGCACGGAAACCATCGTCGAGCACATCGTGCAGCATGTCCGGCGTACACCTGGGTTTGCGGCTCCGATGATCGCCGATGTGGGCACCGGCTCGGGCGCCATCGCCATCGCCCTGGCCAAAAACATCCCCACCGCACGGGTGTTGGCAACGGATCTGAGCGAGTCAGCTCTGGCACTGGCGCGGGAGAATGCCGCGGCCGCAGGTGAGAACGTCGCTGGGCGGATCGATTTTGCGTTGGGCGATTTGCTTGAACCCTTGCAGGGCCAGCGGTTACGGTTCCTGGTGAGCAACCCGCCGTATATCAGTGATGAGGAGTGGGCGGAGGTGGAGCCGAACGTAAAGAATTATGAGCCGGAGTCGGCCTTGCGGGGCGGGGCGGATGGCCTGCGGTACCTCCGGCCGCTGATCGCGGAGGCCCACCGATTTTTAGACCGTCCCGGGCAACTGGTGCTGGAGATCGCAGCATCGCAAAAGGCGGCAGTGCTTAAACTTGCGAGCGAAGCGGCGGGGCTGAAGAATGCCCATGTGCTGATCGACGGAGATCGCTTGCCGCGCGTGTTGGTTGCGGATGCGGAGTGAGGGGGGGTTGCTGAAAAGCGCGGAAACCGGCTGAAAACAGCGTCAGGTGGCACCGTTTCGGCCGGATTTTCGACAAAAAAACAACCCCGACCGATGGCCGGGGTCGTTGATGTTACGGTGGTATGGGGCAGCGGCGAGGCCGAGTCGAGGGCGATGCCTGACGACGGGCGCCGGCCGCCTCAGATCTCGATGCCGGTGATCTTGACCTTGAGGTAATCCTGGCGGTGGCCCTTCTTTTTAAGCTCGCGTTTGCGGCGTTTGAACTTGATCACGCTGACGCGGGGCGTCTTTTCCTGCGAGAGGATGTCCGCGGTTACACGGGCACCTTCGAGGTAGGGCTGACCAAGCTTCATGCTGTCGGCTGAGGCGGGGTCGCCTACCAACAACACGCGATCAAACGTCAAAGTGGCGGTCTCTTCGGGCAGATCGCGCAGGGCGACCTTCAACACGTCACCTTGGCTGACTTTGATTTGCGAACCACTATCTTCAATGACTGCGTACATGAGCGGCCTCTTGGTGTTTCCGGGAAAGTCGCATAGTCTAGCAAAGCCATGCCGCACTGTCCAGTGGGCTGGTGCGTCTTTTGTTTGATTGGCGAGACCCGCGCTTTACCGCCTTCCGCTGCATCCGGCCCTGAAGGGACCGGCTTGGGGGGAAGCGGGGGTTTCGTCATTCTCGTGAACTGGCGGCTAGGTTGCCCGTATCTGCGGGATTGGCTACGATTGCCCAGATTTTGCCTCGGACCGGCGCTTGCTGCGACGGCGGCTACTACTGCACCCATTGCCCCTGCCTCGGGTCTGCCTTCGGGACAAAGGCTGCTTGCCCCCCCCGGACGGTACAACTTGGCCCTTTCTGCCCCATACTCCTCATGAGCACGTAACCAGCACGATGCAATCGCGAAGTCGCGAATCGGAACAACGATTTAATGCAATACCTTGGAATTAGATAAATTCTAATCGCGGGGTAATCTCTCAATAACACGGGTGTGTTCAACTGCGTCCAAGCATCGGACAGGAGCTTTCGGTTTGTTGCCGAGGCAACCGATGCGGTAGAAATCTCTTACCAAAGTGGAGATCGCAGATGAAACGCTCAAGTGGCTGTGGATATGCGCTGGGTACGCTCGGCGCAGCAATGCTGGCATCGGTCGCGGTGGGGGCAACAGGCCCCAGCAGTTCGCAAACGCCTTATGTCGTGCCCACCGCGCCGGGCGTGGACGTGACCTCCGTCCTGACGGTCGGCGACGCGGCGGCAAACGGGTACAAGATGGTCGGCATCCCCGACGGCATGGGGGCGTATGACAATGGTAACGGCACGTTCACCCTGCTGATGAATCACGAACTGGGCAACACCCAGGGCATCGCTCGCGCCCACGGCAGCGTCGGCGCGTTCGTCTCCCAATGGGTCATCAATAAGGCCGATTTCAGCGTGGTTTCCGGGCAGGATATGATCCAAAGCGCCGGCGCCGTCAACACATGGAATGGCGCTGGTTGGACTTCGGGGACCACGGCCTTCGCACGTTTGTGCTCAGCCGATCTTGCGGAACTCGGTGCGTTCTACAACGCGAGCAGCAACAAAGGCTACAACGGCCTGATCTTCATGAACGGCGAAGAAGCGGGTGCTGAAGGTCGCGCGTTCGGTTTTGTCGCCACTGGGACCGAAGCCAACACCGCCTACGAGTTACCCTACCTCGGCAAATTCTCGTGGGAGAACTCGCTGGCCAATCCCTTCACCGGCGACAAGACGGTGGTGATCGGCACTGACGACTCCACGCCTGGTCAGGTTTACATGTACGTCGGCGACAAGCAGACCACCGGCAACGCTGTTGAAATGGCTGGCTTGAGCAACGGCAACCTGTTCGGCGTCAAAGTACCAGGTACCCCGGTGGAAAACGCCGGTGCCATTAACGGCGCCTTCACACTCGAAAGTGTTAACTGGAACCAGACCGGTGCCGCCCTCCAGACCGAAAGCGTCGCCGACGGCGTCACAGAATTCGCCCGGCCCGAAGACGGCCACTGGCTGGATGCTGACACTTTCCTCTTCGTCACTACCGGTGCCTCCGGCCAATCCGCCAAGCTCTACCGAATGGATTTCTCCGATGCCAATGATCTGACGCTTGGCGGATCGCTGAGCATGGTTGTCGACAGTACCGCCCTGATCGGCACCGACGGTGCAGCCGCGCGCTCGTTCGACAATATGTATGTCGCGGCAGACGGCACCATCCTCATTCAGGAAGACCCGGGCAACACCAGCTACATCGCCAAGACCTGGCACTTCGATCCCATCAGCAATACGTGGACTCAAATCCTTGAATCCGACCGAGATCGCTTCATCAATGGTGCGGCTAATTTCCTCACCCAGGACGAGGAAAACTCGGGCATCATCGATATCACGGACATCCTCGGTCGTAACGACGGCCTGACCTACTACCTCGGCAACACCCAAGCCCACTACAACATCGCCGGAGAATTGGTGCAGGGCGGACAACTCTATGTCGTCACTGTTCCCGAACCCGCCTCGCTGGCGATGCTCGCTGTCGGCGGCCTTCTGATGGCTCGTCGTCGCCGCAATGCCTGAGCGCACTGACGCGTCGCCGTAACTAACTCCAGACTTTTTCCCCCGGCCTCACATCGGTGTGGCCGGGGGATTTGCTTTTGGGAAGAAACTAAACGCGGGAGGTATCGCGGCGCGGGGGGGAGATGGGGGGATCTCCGGAATCCGGCCCTGAAGGGACCGGCTTGAGGGGGGAGCAGGGATTTGGTGATTCTCTTAAAGCGGCGGCGATGTTGCCCGTAACTGCGGGATTGGCTACGATTGCCCGGATTTTGCCTCGGACCGGCGCTTGCTGCGACGGCGGCTACTCCTGCACCCATTGCCCCTGCTTGCCCTAACCATGCCCAAACGTACTGATCTCAAAACCATCCTCATCATCGGCTCAGGGCCCATTGTCATTGGCCAGGGCTGCGAGTTTGACTATTCCGGCACCCAGGCCTGCAAGGCGTTGCGAGAGGAGGGGTATCAGGTCGTTCTGATCAACTCGAATCCCGCGACGATCATGACCGATCCGCAGTTCGCGGACCGAACGTATATCGAACCGATCACCGTCGAAGCGCTCGAA
>JBGSTK010000043.1:0-33238 GCA_041736565.1 Phycisphaeraceae bacterium
ACCAGGTGGCTCAGGTCGAGCCCGCCCCCCGGCCCGCGGCTCAACCCCAGTCCGATGTGATGGCTCAAGCCATGCGACTCTATGCCCAGCAGAAGTTGGCCGAAGGCCGTGAAGCCGAGGCCCGCGGTCAGATGCTCTCAGCCGTGGCCGCCTATGAACAGGGCCTGACCTACGATCCCCAGAACACTGACCTCCAAGCGGCGTTGGATCGCGCCCGCGCCACTGGCACAACCTCCACGACCTCGCCGCCCCCCGGCATTCTCGAACGCACCCTGGGTGCCCAGAACGTGCTGGCCGAGGCCACCGTCTCGGAATTCAACGCCACGCTGCAACGTGCGGAGGAGCAGTTGGCAGCGCAGAACTTCGTGGCTGCCCGCGACTCCGCCGAGCAGGCCAAGATCATCCTTGACCGCCGTCAGAACCAGCTTGCCCCCGCCACGCTCGATGACCTTCGCGGCAAAGCGACGGATCTCTCGGCCCGGATCGCCACGGCCCAGCAGACCTACGAGGTCAAGCAGCTTGCCGAAACCGCCCGCACCCAGGCGACTCAGGAAGTTGCAGCCCGTCGGGCGCTGCGTGATCAGCAGGACGATCAGATTCAGACGCTGCTGCGTCGCGCGGCCGACCTTCGCCGCGAGCAGAAGTACGAGGAGTCGCTGCAGTACCTCAATCAAGCCCTGTTCCTCGATCCCAACAACATTGCTGCACAGGCGATGAAGGAAATGATCGAAGACAGCATGATCTACGTGAGGTTCCGGCGGGCCGAGCGTCAGCGGTCGCTCGAGATCGTCGGTCAGAGTGTGGACAACTTTGAGGCCACAATTCCTTTCACCGAATTGATGGGTTATCCCGCCGAGTGGCCTGAGATCACCTACAACCGTCTGCGTTCGCTCAACCAGGACCAGGGCGAGACGGAAGTCAACCGCCGGGTGGCCCAGCGTCTCAAGGAACCGGTTCCGATCAACTTTGAAAACAACCGTCTGGTTAACGTCATTGATTATCTCCGCAACACCACGGGCATGCCCTTTGACGTCAACTGGTCGGCTCTGGAAAACGCTGGTGTGGAGCAGGACAAGCAGATCACGCTGCAACTGCCCAATATCCCCGCCGATGTCGCCCTGCAGCGCGTACTGGGACAGGCTTCTTCGACGGCCACCGACCCGATTACCTACAGCATTATTGACGGCATCGTGACCATCTCGACGCAGTCGGACCTCACGAAGAACACCGAGACGCGGGTTTATGACATCCGCGACTTGCTGGTCAATATTCCCAACTTCTCCAGCGCCCCGAACTTCGATCTGACCGAAGCCCTCAACAGCGAAAACGCCACGGGCGATGGTGGTGGTGGCGGCGGGAACCTCTTCGGCGACGAGGACACCCAAGACGCGGCTACAGGCCCCAGCCGCGGCGAAATGATCACCAACCTCAACGAATTGATCCAGACGAGCGTTGGCGATCAAAACGACTGGCTCATCCGCAACCATTCGCTCCGCGAACTTAACGGCAACCTGATCGTCAAGACCAACGTTCAGAACCACCGCCAGATCATCCAACTCCTCACGCAGCTTCGTGAAACCCGCGCCATGCAGATTTCCGTCGAGGCTCGCTTCCTGCTGGTTGATCAGAACTTCATTGAGGAAGTCGGCGTGGACCTGGACATTGCCCAGGATCTGCCCGGCGACTTCTCGCCCATCCGCATCTCCAACGATACCATCGGTCTGGCGGCCCGCCCTGGTACGGGCCTCCCCGGCAGCTTTGGCGGGGTCCCGGCAATCACCGGCGGGCTGGGCGATATCGTCCCGGGCATCGGCTACGGCAGCCGCGGCAACTCGCTTGACCTGGGCTTCTCGTACATCGACGACTTCCAGGTCAACTTCCTGCTCAAGGCCACCCTGGCCAAGCGCAATTCGATCTCCCTGACGGCCCCCCGCGTCACCTTCTTCAACGGCCAACGCGCTTACGTCCTGGTGGCTACGCAGTTCGCATTCGTCAGCGACCTCGAACCCATCCCCGATGCCATCGGCTTCGACCCCACCCTGAGCATCATCTCCTCGGGCGTGGTGTTGACAGTCGAAGGCACCATCAGTGCCGACCGACGCTATGTCACCCTTACGGTCGAGCCCAGCCTCTCGACGGTCGATCAGCCCATTCGTCGCATCGAGCAATTCGGCATATTCCAGCCTGATGGCGGTAACGGCCCTGACCCCCTTCCCATTCAATTTGCGGGTTTCATCGAAGCCCCGACGGTACAAATCACCCAGGTCCGCACCACGGTCAGCGTGCCCGACCGCGGCACCCTGATGCTCGGCGGCCAGCGCATCGTTGCCGATGTGCAGGTCGAGGCCGGCGTGCCCATCCTCTCGAAGATCCCGGTCATCAACCGGTTCTTCACCAACACCAGCAACGTCAAGGATGAACGCACCCTGCTGATCCTCATCAAGCCCACGATCATCATCCAGAACGAGCAGGAAGACCTGCTCTTCCCGGGCCTGCTGGATGACCCGGCGAAATACAACGTCGGCCGCAACGTGATGTTCCCCGGCGGGGCAATCACGCCCTGAGATCACGGCGACTAGCTGCAACAAGAACCCCAAGCCCCGCGAGCAATCGCGGGGCTTTTTATTTGGCGCCCGAGCAGGTCATTGCCGGGCGGAGTCTTGCGTGGGCAGGGGTTGGTAGGAGTGGCAGCCCGGTGGCCGACGGCGAATCATTCGTCACTTTTCGATTTGAGCCCCAGAAGGCGCTCGACGTACCAGAGGCCGACGAGCACCAGAAATGCGAGCGCCAACGTCATGGCCGCCAGAGCGTAGTAGCCGCAACCCAGTGCGACGCCCAGTCCGCCCACCAGCCAGATGTTGGCGGCGGTGGTGATGCCCCGCACGTGACCGCCGGATTGGATGATGGTGCCGGCACCCAGGAAGCCAATGCCCCCCGCGATACCGGCGATGATGCGAACCGGGTCGGAGCGTCCGCCATCAAGCGCATAGGCCTGCTGACTCAGCAGGATGGTGACCACTGTAAAGGCTGCGGCACCGAGCGAAACCAGGGCGTGGGTGCGCATACCTGCGGGCTTTTCCACCCGCTCGCGTTCCAGGCCAATGATCGCACCGGCAAGTAACGCCAACGTCAGACGAATGAAGATTTCCAAGTGTGTTAATTGCTCAATCATGAGTGGCCCGTGGGGAGTTGGTTGAGCGCTACTCTATGCCCGATGCCGTCCCGTGGGCAAGGGACGGCTGTTCCTGCTCCTCTCCGGCAGGCAAGCGGGAGGAGGCTGGGAGGGGGTAGTCTTGCGAGGGGTCACAGCGGCTACAATCTCCACCATGCAGATCGGCTCAGTCAAGCTTGCTTCCAACGTTCTCCTGGCGCCACTGGCGGGTTACACCGATCTCGCGTTTCGGCTCACGGTGCGCGGCATTCCCGGCCATGATCAGCCTAAAGCCCTCGGACTGGCGTTCACCGAGCTGCTCTGTTCCTACGCCATTCTCAATCAATCGACCAAGACCATGTGGCTGGCGGCCACTAGCCGCGCCGATCGGCCGGTGGGAATGCAGCTATACGGCAAAGATGCCGACGTGTTGGCGGCTGCGGCGCAATGGGCCGAGGCACACGGGGCTGTCACCCTGGACATCAACATGGGCTGCCCCGTCGATAAGGTCGCCAAGAAGAACGGCGGGTCGCTGCTGCTGTGCAACCCTCCCGCCACCGTGGGGCTGGCGGCGCGGGTTGTCAAAGCCATCAAAATTCCCGTCACCGCCAAAATCCGCCTCGGTTGGGACGATACCTGCCTCATCACCGACACGCTGCCCGCGGCCTTGGCGGATGTCGGCGTTGCGGCTATCACCGTCCATGGTCGAACCACTGAGCAGATGTTCCGTGATTCCGTGCGGATCGAAGGCATTGCCGCTGTCGTCGCTGCCGTCAAGCGTCGGCACCCGCAGGTTCCTGTGATCGGTAACGGGGATATCAAGGAGGCCGCCGACGCCCGCCGTATGATCGACGCCACCGGCTGTGACGGGGTGATGATCGGCCGCGGGGCGTTGGGCTTCCCCTGGATTTTCCGGGATACCGCCTGCCTGCTTCGCACGGGAAGCATGCCCCCGCCCCTGACGCAGGCCCAGCGGGCGCGGATCGTCCTGGCGCACTTCGACCATCTCCACCGCCTCCGCAACGAGGAGCACGCGGTGCGCATGATCAACCAACGCATCAGTTGGTACTCCGCCGGATTGCAGCCCTGGCCCCGCTTAAAGCATCAAGTGCGACTGATGACCAGCGCCCAGGAATTTCGCGAGTATCTGCTCGCAGGCATTGAGCGGCTGGAGCGTGGCGAACCGGCTGTGACGATGGATGCCGAGGTTGTGGCGATGGAACCTGCGGCGGCGACAATGGAGTCTGCAGCGTAGCGATGGAGTCCGCGGCTGTGGCATGAGGGAGACGAGGTGTTGCCCCGACGCATCATGCCTGGGTCGCTGCCTCCGGGGCGACAACCTTTCTTCCAAGCGCTAAGATCAAGTAGATACACACCTTGCCGTCACGACGCACGCGGCGATGGCATATTGGCACCGACCTTGCATTAACCTTCTCATCGCCCGGAGGGAAACGGGTGTGACCGAGTTAGAGTTGCTGTCCCGCGATTTTGCTGGAGACATGTAATGACCCATGGAACGATCAGGCTGTGTTGTGCCGCGGCGCTGGCGGGCGGGGTAGCCGCCTCAGCCCAGGCCCAACTTCACGATGTACGCATCATCAAAGGTGGCCGGGAGGCGACGATCCAGGTCGATCACGCCGGGCCCCAGAGCGTGCGGGTTGTCGTGCGTGCCGTCGCTGTACCTTCCGCGACGGTTGCCCCGGCGCTGGCGGATCAGCCGGTGCATCCAAATCTCATCGAGGTTCAAGTCAACAACACCACGGTCTATCTCGATCCAGATGAAGACTACGAGCATCAGCATCCGGTGGGGGTGCTGGACCGCAATCACTTTATTCCCAGAGCACAGCGTCTGGCGCGAGCCTTGGGTGTCACCATCGGCGGGCCCATCGCCCCGAGCGGTACGGCTGCACGGATCATCTACGGAAAACCGGCCACGGAGTCGCAGGTCGATGACCAGCCCGTAATGATCATCCCCAAACCCGCCGGCCTGCCGGCACGCGAACCCGGCAAGGACATGCCCAGCGTCCCGGCACCGCCGGCGGCAAACGACACGCCCCAAGTGGCCGTGGCCAATCCCAAGGCATAATCAGCGCCCCGGGCATCCCAAACCACTACGCAAACAACCGCCCAGACCGCAACATTCTCTAAACCCTGATCGAGCGCGGCTCGGAACACTGTGTCCGAGTCGCGCTTTTTTACTATCTTCTCACATTACTCCTTCCGCATATGCTATTGGATTGCCTATGCGCAGGACCTGCCTATGAATCACGTCATCACACGAATTTTCGTCCGTGGACTCGTCACCTTGTTGCCTTTATTGGTGACGGTGCTATTGGTCATTTGGATCACCGTGCAGGTTGAACAGATGCTGGCGACATTGCTGGCATGGACGGGCGTTTACTTCCCCGGCATGGGCCTGCTGCTGTTGACTGTCCTGGTATTTATCGTGGGGCTCTTCATCGACAGTTTTCTCATCCGACACTTGTATAGTGAACTTGAGCGGCTGCTGGACCGCGTACCGCTGGTAAAAAGCGTCTATGGCGCGATGAAAGATCTCCAGTCTTTCATGGTCCAGTCAGGCAAGAAAAAGACTGGTGGGGTGGTGGTCGTGCGTTTCCCGGCGCAGGGGCCAGAAGGCCACGAGACGCGGTTCCTGGGTTTCCTGACGCGAACAAGCTTTGACGATGTACCGCCTGGACTCGGCGAGGCGGAGACCGTGGCGGTGTACCTGCCGATGAGCTATCAGATCGGGGGCTTCACGGTCATGGTGCCCAAGAGCTGTGTGACCCTCATCGACATGAGCGCTGAGGATGCGCTGCGTTTTGCGCTGACAGCCGGGATGAGCGCCAAAGGCCCCGACGCGGTTTCGGGTGCCCCGGATCCACCCACCGCCTTGGCTGGGCCACCCTCGGCGCAGGATGCACCGAAGCCGCCCATGGCAACGACGGGGCCGCGCTCGTCGCGGGATGACTTGGATCGGCCACTACCACCGCGCAGCTTCACGCCGCGGCCATCACGCTGATGTCATAACGCCAGCCGCTATACTTGCCCCATGACCTCCGCCGACTCCGGCCATCGCCCCACGGTTCCCGCCGACGCCAAACCGTTGCTGCGGGTGCGTGATCTCAAGACGTGGTTCCCCGTCAAGCGGGGCCTGCTTCGCCGCACGGTCGCGCAACTCAAAGCCGTGGATGGGGTCTCGTTTGATATCGCCAAGGGTCAGACCCTCGGTCTCGTCGGCGAATCGGGCTGCGGCAAGTCCACGGTGGGCCGCACCATTCTTCGGCTCATTCCCGCCACAGCCGGGAGCGTGCATTTCGAGGACACCGATGTCTTTGCCGCCGACCGCGCTTCAATGAAAAAGCTGCGTCGAAAAATGCAGGTCATTTTTCAGGACCCCGTCGGTTCGCTCAATCCCCGCATGACCATCGGCCGCATCATCGGCGAGCCGATTCAGGTCCACAAAATTGCCCGAGGCAGTGAGCTCCACGATCGCGTCGCCTCGCTGCTTCGCCGCGTCGGACTGGCACCCGATTACGCTTCACGCTATCCGCATGAATTTTCAGGCGGGCAGCGCCAGCGCATCGGCATCGCCCGGGCATTGGCGCTGGAGCCGCAGTTCATCGTCTGCGATGAGCCGGTCTCAGCGTTAGATGTGTCGATCCAGGCGCAGATTCTTAACCTCCTCGACGACCTGCAGGATGAGTTGGGGCTGGCGTATCTGTTTATCGCGCACAATCTGGCCGTAGTGGAGCATTTCTGCGATCGGGTGGCGGTGATGTACCTGGGGCATATCGTCGAGACCGGTTCGCGCCAGCAGATCGCCAACAACCCGCGGCATCCCTACACCCAGGCGCTGCTCAGTGCCGCTCCGCATCCTCGGCCCCGGCGGGAATCCAGCCGCATCATGCTGCCGGGCGAAGTACCCTCGCCAGTGAATCCGCCTTCGGGATGCAAGTTCCACCCGCGCTGTCACCTGACGCGCGATCTGGCCAAGGCGTCGGACGCCCAGCAGACGGTGCAGGTCACCATTCGCCATGAGACAGCCACGGTGATGCGCCGCTGTGTGGACGAGGAGCCGGCCTTGCTGGCACCTGACGGTGGCGATGCAAACGGTGCGAGTGATGCGGACGGCGCGGTGGCGTGTCATTTCCACGCCGAGGCTTCAGCGCGTTGTGCGGTGTCAGCGGGCGTTAGTTGAGCATCAAGGTGAGCTTCAGTTATGCATCAGTTGACCGACGCGACTTGCTGGCGTTTAAGGCTCAGGCTCTTGAGGCTGTAAAAGATCACCGGATAGAGCAACAACTCCATGACGAAGCTGGTGGCCAGTCCGCCGATCATCGGTGCCGCCAATCGCCGCATGGTGTCAGCCCCCGCACCGCTTGCCCACATCAACGGTATCAGGGCTATGAACGTCGTCATGACGGTCATGGTCTTGGGCCGAATGCGTTTGACAGCCCCTTCATGAATGGCGTGCCACAGGTCGTTGCGGTTTCGCATGTGGCCACGCTTGTTGAAGCGCTCGTAGCTGTTGTCGAGATACAGAAGCATGACAAGACCCGTCTCCGCATCCAGCCCCGCCAGCGCGATGATGCCCACCCATACCGCCAGCGAAAGGTTGTAGTCCAGCACGTAGAGGAACCACACAGCGCCGATGAGTGAAAACGGCACCGCCAGAAGCACGATGCCCACGCGCAGCCAACTGTGCGTCGCCAGATACAGCAGCATGACGATGATGACCAGCGTCACCGGCACGATGACCATCAGCCGGGCGCGGGCAGCCTGCATGTATTCGTACTGTCCCGACCAGATGATGTTGTAACCCTCGGGCATGTCGGGCAGGATTTTTTCGTCCACGACTTTTCTTGCCGTGGCAACATACGTGCCCACGTCAATGTCCGTGATATCGACATAGACCCACGCGGTGAGCCTCGCGTTTTCACTCTTGATCATGGGTGCCCCCTTGTGCCGCTCGATGGTCGCCAATTGGCCCAAGGGCACTTGCGTCGCCACGGGCATGGTCACTGGCACCATCACCTGCTTGAGCGACTCCACATCATCGCGCAGCTCGCGCGGGTAGCGAAGGTTGACCGGGTAGCGTTCCAGACCCTCGACGGTATGGGTGACGTTCATACCGCCTAGCGCTGTGGCGATGACATCCTGCACCTCGCCGATGGTCAAGCCGTAGCGGGCGATCTGATCGCGCTGGATGTTGATGTCCATGTAGTTGCCGCCGGTGGACTTCTCGGCATACGCGCTGGCGGTAAATGGGGCGGTGCGGGCATCGCTGCGGAGCAGTTGCTCGATGTCTTGACTCACCCGCGCCAGGATGTCGAGATCAGGCCCCATGACCTTAACGCCCACCGGGGTTTTGATGCCCGTCGAGAGCATGTCGATGCGGGTCTTGATGGGCATGGTCCAAGCGTTTGCCAGTCCGGGGATCTGCAGGGCATCATTGAGTCCCGGGACGCGCAAGGCTGTACCGCCGAAGCCCACGCCGTGGACTTCGTAGCCGTAGATGAGTTCATTGACGCTGATGGGTCGCAGGCCGTCGAACGCTTTGGAGGGCAGCCACGCCAGCCACCGGGGCCAGTCGTGATAGAAGCGTTCGATGGGCACGTGTCGCCATTTGGATTTATCGCGATGCAGGGTGATGGTGGTTTCAACCATGGAAAGTGGCGCGGGATCGGTGGCGGTTTCGGCCCGGCCGATCTTGCCCATGACCGATTGCACCTCGGGGAATTGGCGGATGATGGCGTCGGTCTGCTGGAGAATCTCGCGGGCCTTGGTGATCGACAGCCCGTGGTCGGTGGTGGGCATGTAGAGCAGGTCTCCCTCTTCGAGGGGTGGCATGAACTCGCTGCCCAGACCGGGAAACGCGTTGGCCAGGGCGGGCACGCGATGGCTCAGCCAGTCGCCACCGGGCATGGCCTTGAGCCCCCAGAGCGGTAGCGCGGCGCTGAGCGTCAACAGCAGCGCCAGCGTCATCACCAGCCAGCGATACTGCATGGAGAAGCGGAAGAACGGTTCGTAGATGGCTTGCAACACCCAACTGATGGGGTTGTGGTGTTCGTGGACGATTTTCTGAGGCACCAACAGCATGCCCACTACCAACGCTAGACCCCCGGCCAGCCACCATCGCCACGGTTCCAGCGGGCCAAGCGGCGTAATCAGCAGGATGGCTGCGGGGATGAACATCGCGCCCAGCGTGATTGCGGTGTTGCGCAGCATGCCCCATTGCCGAGGCAACACGCGCGACGTGATGAAGAGCGTCATGAGCACCGGAATCACCGTCACCGCCAGGAGGGCCGACCATGCCATCGCGAAAGTCTTGGTAAACGCCAGTGGCCGAAACAGCCGCCCGGATTGATCGCCCAGCACAAACACCGGCAGGAAACTCACCGTGATAATCAGCAGCGCGAAGAACAGGCTCGGCCCGACTTCCTTGGCGGCATCGCAGATGATCGACGATCGGCTGGGCGGTTCCCACGGGCGACCCTCGGCGGCGGCGGAACGCGCCTCATCATCATGCCGATCCAGATGCTTATGCGAGTTTTCCACCATCACGATCGAGCTGTCCACCATCACGCCGATGGCAATGGCGATCCCGCCCAGGCTCATGATGTTGGCGTTGAATCCCAGCAGGTGCATCGTCGTGATGCTGCAGAGCACGCCCAGCGGCACGACCGTCACTGCCACCAGTTCGCTGCGCGCATGAAGCAAAAAGAGAATGCAGACCAGCGATACCACCAGAATCTCAACCACCAGCGTGTGACTCAACGTACCGACGGCGCGATCGATCAGATCGCTGCGGTCGTAGCCCGTCACAATTGCCACGCCCGGCGGAAGCCCGCTGGAAAGGGCAGCGAGTTTGTCGCGGACATGCTCGATCGTCTCGCTGGCGTTTTCACCAAACCGCATGACCACGATGCCGCCCACCGCTTCGCCCTGACCGTTCCATTCCAGTATGCCTCGGCGAATCTCGGGGCCGGTCGTGATCGTCGCGATGTCACGCAGATAAATCGGGCCACCTTGCGCACTGACACCCAGCGCGATGTTTCCCAAGTCCTCCACCACACCCCGGGTGCGTAACTGGCCGATGTTGAGCCCCTGGGCAACCGCGGTGTCAAGCTCCTCCTGCTCCAGCGTGCCCAGATATCCTCGGCTGCGAACCATGAACTCCGTCTCGCTGAGTTCCATGACTCGGCCCCCGATATCGCTGTTGGAGCGAGCGATGGCGGCGCGGACCTTGCCCACGGGTAAGCCGTAGGCAAGTAGCCGCACCGGGTCCACCGTCACCTGATACTGCTTGACCATGCCGCCCAGCGAGGCCACTTCCGACACCCCCGCCACCGGCGTCAACTCGTAACGCAGATACCAATCCTGCAAACTGCGCAGCTCCGCCAGTGTCGCCTCAGGCTGCATCAGTGGTGAGCCATCGAGTGGGCATGTCTCGAAGCCTGCTTCGCGCGGGAAAATGCGGTGATGCACCAGCCTGGCGCGGAGCTGATCATCTCGGGTCGCTTCTTCGGTCGATGCGTACCACACGTCGGTAAGCGGGTCATGCCACAGGCCGTTGGGATGCGTGGGGCAGTAGGGGCCCGTGATCAGGACGTATTGATAAATCCAACCGACGCCCGTCGCATCAGGCCCGAGTTGGGGACTGACACCCGTGGGCAGCCGACTTGAAATCGTGCTCAACTGTTCGAGCACGCGGCTGCGGGCCCAGTAGATATCCGTGCCGTCTTCGAAGATCACATAGACGAAACTGGTGCCCACCATGCTGTAGCCGCGCACGACTTTGGCATGCGGCACCGCCAGCAGCGCGGTGGTCAGCGGATAGGTCACCTGGTCTTCGACAATGCGCGGCGCCTGGCCGGGATACTCGGTGCGAATGACGACCTGCACATCCGAGAGATCGGGGATGGCATCGACGGTGATATTGAAGGCCGACCACACGCCCCCGGCTGCGAGCAATGCCGTGAGAAGCAGCACCATCATGCGATTCTGGATGCACCATTCGATGAGTCGGGCGATCATGGCTGGGCTTTCTCGGGGGGCTTCAGAAGTCGTTGTAGCGGGATGTGGCGAGTGTCAGTGGCCGCTGTGATCCACCGCGGGCGGTTCTGCAGACGGTTTTACTGGTATTTTCGCGGGCGAATCTTCGGGCATATCCTCGGACGCCTGGGCGGGTGTGCCTTCCATGAGTTTCACCAGCGCCTCGCGCATGCGGCTTTCGCTGTCGATGAGGAACTGCCCGCTGGTCACAACCTTCTCGCCGGCCTCGAGTCCTTTGACGATGACGATGCGGCCATCATCAGTCGTCGCGCCGACCTCGACGGTTCGCGGCTCAAAACGCCCCTCGCCCAGGCTCACAAACGCCACCTTTCGGCGACCGGTATCGACCACCGCCTCGACGGGTGCCAGCGTTGCGTGTTCCTGAGCGGTGGCGTGCAGATGAATCTCCACGAACATGCCCGGCTTGAGTTGCCCGTGTGCGTTGTCAAACTCGAGCCGCACCTTCACCTCGCGCGACCGCTCCGCCAAATACGGATAGATGTAATCCACCCGCCCCTCCAGGCGCGTGCCATCGTCGTGAGGCAATGTGACGGTCGCTGATTGACCCTGGGTGACAAACGGCAACTGATACTCGTAGATCGTCGCCTGCACCCAGACCTTCGAAAGGTCCGCGATGCGAAAGACCAGCATGCCCGGCTCAACCTTCATGCCTTCGTTGGCGTGCTTGGCGATGACGATGCCCTCGTGCGGGCTGCGAATAGTCAGTGTCTTTTCGGGCTTGCCGGTTTCCTGCAGTGCGGCGATCTGCTTTTCGTTGATGTCGAGGTATTCGAGTTTGATCCGCGCCGACTCGACCAATTCCCGGGCATCGGCTGCCGCCTGGGGAAGAATCGTTGCGTCCACACGATCGCGGCCGCGCCACGCCAGCAGGTACTCTTCCTGAGCGGCAAAAAGTTGCGGCGAATAGATGTCAAAGAGCGGTTGGCCAGCTTCCACACGTTGACCCTCCGAATCGACATGCAGCTTCTCGATCCAGCCACCCACTTTGATGTTCACATCGCGAACCGTGCGCTCGTCAGCCACGACGTTGCCCACCGTGCGAACCGAGCGCTGGGCGGGCCCCCGCGTCACTTCGCCGATGCGCACGCCGATGTTCTGCACCACGACCGGGTCGATGACGATCTCCCGACTGAATCGCGCGGGGTCCAGCGGCGTCAGGTCCATGTTGCAGATCGGGCACTGCCCGGGGCGGGGCTCGATGATCCACGGGTGCATGCCTGAGATGTACCACTGGGTCTTGCCCTGCGTGCCCTCGCCATCCGCGACGGTGGACTTCTCGGGCCCCTGTGCGACGTTATGCCATGCGTTGCGCAGCGACGGTGCCGCCCAGACGCCAACGGCCAGCGCTACCACCGCGACGATCAGCATGACTGCCAATGTCGCTGGACGGATGGCCTTGCGGGGCGGGCCCGACTCGGGCATAGGATCGCGGTTATCGATTGATTCATTCATGGTGTGGTTATTCCCGGCCGATCGCCTGAAGGAGGTCGGCATAGTCGCGCTGCATCTGCGCCACAGCGTTGTGGTACATCAACTCCACACTCACCAGCCTGCGCCAGCTTTCGACCAGCGAGAGAAAGTCCGTCGTCCCGGCGCGATAGCCACTGGTGGCGGATTCCACCGTCTGTCGCGCCTGCGGAAGAATCACCGAATCAAACATCGCCACCAGCGACTGCTGCGTCGTGGTGCGGAGGTAGGCGTCCTCGACGCGAAAGGCGATCTGGTTTCGCGTATCGGCCAGTTCCGCCACGCCCTGCCCGATGCCATGCAAAGCTTCGCGCTGCGCCGCCTGACGCTTCTCGACCCACAGTGGAATGTTGATGGCAAAGGTCACCCACCACTGGTCATCACCCGTCGGTGCGCGCGCCAGGCCTTCCGCTTCCACCGCGTTGTAGGTCACACCCACGGTCAGGTCAGGCCAATAGTTGAGGTCCGCGAGTTTTTTCTGCTGACGATATTGCTCGATGCGTTGATGGAGTTTCGCCAGTGCAGGGTTTTGCTGGGCTGCCTGCGCCAGAAGCGGTTGAAGCTGCAGGTCCACGGTCTCGTGCGTGACAATCGGCGGTGGCGGCAGGGGGGAGGTGGCGGGGCGGTCCATGAGGCTGTTGAGCATGGCCACGGCTGTGCCCTGCCGTTGACGCTGCGTGGCGAGGTCAGCTTGGAGGGTGCTGGCTTCGACGGAGGCTCGCAGCACATCCGATTGCGCCACGGTCCCGGCTCGCAGGCGCGCACTGGCGATCTGCCCAAAGGCATCGACGTAGCGGCGCTGGTTTTCGATGACCTCGATGGCGCGGGTGGCGCTGTAGTAGCTCCAGTAGGCCTGTCGGGTCTGAGCCGCCACCGCAATGCGGCGCTGTGCCAGATCCGAGCCGGCCATCGCCACATCCTGCGCGGCAATGCGGCCGCGGGTGTGCCGTTTGGCGGGCAGGGGCAGCTTCTGGCTCACGCTTGTCATGAGCCCGACTTCTCCAGCCGCGGTCTGCGCCATTTCGCCCACGGGACTGACGCTGAGCATCGGGTCATCCAGCGCCTCCGCCTGGGCAATGCGCTGCGACAGCCGCTCGATGTTGAGTTCCGCCGCAAGTAGCCCGGGATTGCGCTCTAGCGCCAGGCGGACATAGTCCTCCACCCCCGGCACCTCGGGCAGGTCGCCCGATTCCGAAGGATCGCCGACGTCGCGCTGTAGCGTGGCGGAATGATGGCTCGTCGCTGCGCCGGGAGTTCTCCATGTGGCGGGATCGCGCTTGACCCAGTCGTTAAACGGGCTGGGGTCCAAGGAAGTGCACCCAGCCGAGAGCAGCGCCAGGGCAAAACCGAGGGTGGCGATGCCAAGGGCGTCGAAGCGAAGGTTGTTGATGGTCAAGCGTGGCATGTGCACGAAAAATCCTCGATCGACAAGGGCACGCGATAAGGCATATCAACGGCGACCGCCGCAGCCATGGCGATATCCTCTCCCCAGCAAACGCAATAAACCGCGCCACGGGTTCAATCTGGCCCAGCGGGCGCAAAAAAAGCGGATGAATGCTTTGGCATCTGCCGGGGCATTCATCCGCGTAGTTTGCATACACGCCCGAATCAGCGGGGCGTTACTTAGGCTATCTCTGACTCTGAACTTATCGAGCGGCGTCCTGCGTCTCTTTGCCCAGGGCTTCGACATCTTTGCCCGCGCCTTCGACGGTGTTGCAACCGGCAACAGTCAGAGAGAAGCCGCCGACGAGTACGAGCAGCAGAAACAGAGCGATCAGTTTTTTGTTCATGATGGGAACCCTTCTCAAAAATTCATTGGGTCTTGGTTAACCGCAAATGCGGCCGGGGGGCGTGGGAGCAACGCGCTTGGCGTCGCTCCCACGCATTGACCGGTCGTCATCTGGCGATTAGTAGATGCGAGTGGCTTCGGTCTCTCGCACGGGGGTCTCTAAGCTGTCACTGTTGAGCTCAACGGCAAACCGGACGTCGCCAGTCTTGATGCCCTTGATTGTGACGGACATCGTGGAGGTCTGACCGCCCGCCAGCGATCCGACGCTGAAGGTGACCTTGTTGCCATCGCGCTGGCCGGTGCCACCGGCGATGCTGACGATTTCCATCTCGGCGGGAACCGTGGCCACGATCTTGACGTTGGTGTCCGTCTTGGTGCCTTGGTTCTTCACGATGATGTCATAGACTTCGTTGGTGTTGAGGGCGATGGGGTCGTTTCGGTCAACGACTTCCAGAAGCAGTGAGGTGAGGCCCTGGATATCCGTCGCAGCCTGCGCGGTGGCCTTGGCGGCACAGAGCGCTTCGGCTGTCACCGTCGTGCTGATGCGTCCCTCGGTGCCTGTCTTGACGGTGTAGGTGATGTCCGCGGCTTGCCCGGGCTGCAGAGGCTGGATGCTCCAGGTGTTCTGCCCGCCGGTGGCGCCCGTGGGCTGCGAAGCTGAGACCGTCAGGTTGTTGGCAACGCCGTCACCCTTGTTGGTCACGCGAATGGTGTAGTTGACGTCGCGGTCGGTGTAAGCCTTCTCGGGACCCGATACCGCCACCTCGAGAACTGGTGCTACCGCCACGGTGGTCACTTCAGCGGAAGTTACCTGATCGACATACTGGCTCTTGGCAGCCGCTTGACCGATGTACCGGCCGGGGCGGGAGACGGTGGAGTTGACCGTGAACTCCTGGCTCTGGCCCTCAGGCAGACTGGCGAGGCGGAAGGACACGTCTCGGGTGCCGTCGGCTGCGGTCTGGTTATCCGCCAGGCGCTCCATGACCACCACGTCCGTAGCTGTGCCTGTTCCGACGTTGGTCACGCGATACGTGATCGGGAACGGCTCACAAGCGCTGACGCTGGCCGGTGCCATGCGCTCAACCTTAAGGGCCGGGTTGATCACCGGCGTCTCGAGGCACAGCGAGGGGTTGTAGCTGACCGTCAGGCACGAGCTGAACTGTCCGGCTGCGGGAGCTGTGGCACGCACATCAATGGTCTTGGTCTGGTGGGGGCGAAGCGTGCCCACGTTGTGCTGGTCGCCACCGGCAGCCATCTGCACGCCGTCGGAAAGCGTGTCGCTGACCACTACACCTTGAAGCGTCTGGTCGGTGAGGTTAGTGACCTTGATCTGGTACTCGAAGGGCTGACCGGCACGGACTTGGGCGGGCATTACTTTCTCGACCCAGATGATGCTGTCGCTCTTGCGACCCGTGGGGAAGGCCATGGTGTTGCCGGTGGTCATCATCGGCTGCGTCGGCGGCGGGTCAGCCGGGCCAGCAGTGGACTGGTGTGACTCGCATCCCACCAGGATCATCAGCGCTGCCATAGCAGCCATCAGACTCCCAAAACGTACGAACTGACTTAAACGGTTCATTGAAGAACTCCTTTCCGAAATGTGGATTCTCACCACAGGTTTGTGCCCCAGGTCCGCACCGGACCCGCGATGGCGATATTTCCAAATCCAAACCGACCGCCAAAGCTCAAACGATCAAGCTCCGGTCCCTCGGCTCGGCGAGTTGGTTGACATTGGGTTTCCATGCCTGCCCCGATCTCCGCGAAAGGGCCCTGATCTCTCACTCGCTCTGCATCGTAGGAGGGCTAGTGAGCGTTCGTCCAGCAACTTATGCAAATAGATTAGCACGCCTGCGCCTTTGTGGATAACCGCCAATCCACTAAAATCGCCCCATGACCCGCCTGAGCTACGAACAATCCGGCGTTAATTACGACCAACTTGACGCCTTCAAACGTGCTTGCCAGGCCGCCGCTGCGACCACCAATACCGCCTTGAAACTCCACAACTTAAGCGAGCCCACGGGCACGCGAGGCGAAAGCGCCTACCTGCTGGAGTCCCCCACCGACTACCTGGCGCATGTCGAAGAAGGTTTGGGAACCAAGAACCTTGTCGCCGACGCCATGCTCCAACTCACGGGCCGGTCGTATTACGCCAACATCGGCATTGATACCGTGGCGACGATCGTCAACGACCTGGTGACCTGCGGTGCCCTGCCCATCAGTGTCGCGATGCATGCCGCTGTGGGCGATGCCGCCTGGTTTGCACACGGCTCCCGCGCTGCCGACTTGGCGCAAGGGTTCGCCCAGGGGTGCATTGAGGCACGGGCGGTGTGGGGCGGTGGAGAAACCCCAGCCCTGCGCGGCATCGTCGAACCACAGGCCATCGTCCTGGCGGGATCAGCGTTGGGACGCATCAGCCCCAAGTCCAACCGCATCACCGGCAACGTCGCATCCGGCGACCGCATCATCTTCCTGGCAAGCTCAGGCGTGCAGACCAACGGCTTAACCCTCTGCCGAAAAATCGCCGACCAGCTACCCAAGGGGTACCTCACCCCGATCAGCGACGGCCGCTCCTACGGCGAGGCGCTGCTCGATCCCTCAGTCATCTACGTCCGTTTCGTCCAAGCCGCCCAACAGGCCGGCCTCACCCTCAACTACACCGCCCACGTCACCGGCCATGGCTGGCGCAAACTCATGCGGCTGGACCTGCCCTTGGTCTATCGCATCACCGCCATGCCCAAGCTCCCGCCCATCTTCGACTTCCTCATGCAGGCTGGCCCCATCGACATTCAGGAGGCCTACGCGACCTTCAACATGGGCGTCGGCTTCGCCGTCTACGTCGCCCCAGGCGACGCCGACCGCTGCATGCAACTCGCCCAACAGGAAGGCTACGACGCCACCTTGGCGGGCGTGGTGGAGGAGCAAGCCGGTCGCAAAGCGGTGATCATCGACCCGCTGGACAGGGTGTTTGAAGGCGGGTCGCTGAAGATTCGGTAGGTGGGGGCGCGCTAACCCGCAAGCGTTATGGGGCGCGTGGGGTGCGGCCGGTGAGGCGGAACGATTCAGAATCACGCTTGCGGTTTAGCGCGGTGGTAGGGCCAGTTGTCGTAGGCGGTGACACACGGCCAATGCGCCTGGGGTCGCCATTTAGATGGTTGGGAACTCGGTGGGGTCGAAGTTGAAATCTGGGCCGAAGGGGGCGGCGACGACAGAGCTCACATCAATGCGGCCCTGACGGATGGTGAGAGTCGGGAAGGATGTGCCGGCGACGTCGTGAGCGTGGTAGAGGTCGCTGTGGGCGGCAAGCGTTTGGCGTTGGACGGCGGGGGGCCACATCGACAGGCCGGAAAAATAGTGATGCCCGCAGCGCTCGCCATGCTCAATGCCCAGCGCGGCGGCGACGGCCAGGTCCTGAAGCAGGGCGACGGGGCCAACGCAGGTGAAATCCTCGGCGGAAAGGATGAAGGGGGCGGCATCGCGGTCGTCGCGATCGACGTCACCCGCCTGACGATTGCGGTGCTCAATCAAGCACGCGTTGGCGATGCTCTTAATCACGCCCTTGGCGTTTCGGTGGCTCGTGCCCGCATAGCCGCACTCCAACGCACGACCAAGCGTGTCAGCGTGGTCATCGCTGGAATCCACAATAATCCGCGGCGGATCACGCCAACCCGCCAACGCCGCAGCCGTCGCCTGCGTCAACGCCACCTGTCGATGCAGCGGCTGCACCACGTAAAGCAGCCGGCGCATGAACGGCTTAAGCAACACATCGCGTCGCAACGTCTGCCACAACTCCACAAACCCCGCCACATCCACATACTGCTCATCGCCATCGAGCGTGAACCAGAAGCCTCGCCGACATTCGGTCTCGATCACCTTCGCCACAGCCGTGAGACGCTTGAGGTCCGACCGCGCATCGCCGCAGAGCTTGATCTTGAAGTGCGTCAATCCATACTGCTGAATGCACGACTCGAGTGACTGAGGCAATCCATCATCGCAACGATCACCCGCTGCAATCTCTCCAGGCGTCAGCGGATCGTTGACCCCCACCGTATGCCGCACGATCAACGACGTAAGCGGCCTATCCGGCAGCAGCGATGCCGGTTCGCGTCCCGCCAACTCCGGATAGATTTCGCCCAGCCGAATGCCCAGCGCATTTCGTCGCACCGCCTCGGCAAACGGCTGAATCCGTGCGTGACAAAACGCGTCGATCACAGCCCGTTCCACCAGGCTCATGCCAAAGTTGTAGACCAGCGGTGGCATCGACGTGTCGCGGTATGCACGAGCTTGCCGCCACTGCAACGCTCGCCAAAAATCGTAAACCGTCGGCTGAGGCTCCAAGGCTCGCGCATGTTCCCCCGCCGCCTTGGCGACGCTCAACAACTCCGCGATCTCCTGCCCCGGCGTCTCACCCCGTCGCTTGGCAGACCATTGCGGCACCAGCCCATCAGCTGCCACCCCAACGCTCAACCGCCCATCAATCCGCACCACCGCCCGCAGCATCAGATGAGGTACCTCCAACAGCGACGCACTGCCCGCCCGCAACGGCACCCGCGCCCCCATCTCCATCACATGCAGCGAAAGGTCTTCAACCGAAAGGTGCATAGCGCCATCTTAGCGGCGGCTTAGCTTCCGCGCCTAACCAGCCGAGCAGGCGAAGCTCCGCCAGCCGTGGCCAAGCGGTACAATCTGAAGTCATCCGCCGTCTCCGAGGCCGAAAGATTGGCAAACGTCAAGAAAACGGTCCCTCCCACCTTTGCTCTTCTGTGTCCTTGCCCTCCATGCCAAAGGAGATCCCCACTCATGTATCGGTACCTATTCATGGCTGTTATTTTCAGCACGCTCACGGTAAATTCCGCCGACCTCGCACCTCGCCTGTCGAACGAAGCGGACGGCAATCCGGTGGAGCAAGTAACCAGCCACGATGGCGTGCGGATCGTAGCAACACCGCGGTCAACGGGACGATTGAAGGCCTGAAGGTCGGACCGGCATTGGCGGATGCAGACGTACTGGCGCGGCAAAACAACCTGGCGAGAGTGGAGCACAGCCCTGTGATCGAATCACCATCAGACCAACAGATTCTCGCCGCAAACGAAAAGGTGACCGGCAGCGGAATGGTAATTCCCGCCGGGGCCAACGTTCTGAATGTCAAGGCCTTCGGCGCCATGGGAGACGGCGTACACGATGACACCGCCGCCATCCAGGCGGCCTACAACCGCACCGGCCTGATCTACTTCCCCAACGGCACATACCTGGTGACCAGCCAGATCAAAGCTCCACCGCGAAAAGGCAGTGCGTCGAGTCGGCGAATCATCCAAGGCCAGAGCACCCAAGGCGTCATCATCAAACTGCTCGACCAGTGCCCGGGTTTCGAGGATGCCCAACAACCCCGGTCAGTGCTCGTTACCTCGTGGGGCGTGGCGCAGGCGTTCCGCAACTCGGTGCGAAACGTAACAATCGATGTGGGTGCCAACAATCCTGCGGCCGTGGGACTGGAGTTCTTCGCGTCGAACCAGGGCGTGGTTTCCGACGTGGTACTTCGTTCGCCCGGCCCCGGCCACACCGGATTGCTGCTCAAAGGTGACAACGGGCCGCTGTATGTCAAAAACCTGACCGTGGAGGGATTCGACACCGGCATCAACGCGTCGGCCAACCAGTCGGCGACGATGGAGGGGATAACCCTCCAAAGGCAAAATGCCCTTGGAATGCTGGCTGGCAACAAGACCTTCATTCGTAACCTGGTGAGCAACAACACTGTTGCGGCCTTGAAGGCCTCGGGGCAGGCAACGTCGCTGCTTGGCGCCAAGCTCACGGGCGGTCAGGGTGGGCCGGCCGTCATCGTCACCGGCATGGCGTTCCTGCGCGGTCTGACCACCGAAGGCTACGACGTCGCCGTTGAGCACAAAGATCAACAGATCTCCGGGCCGCAGATAACCGAGTGGACCAGCAGAGAGCCGATAGCCCTCATCAGCGATGTCAAGCATTCTCTGAATCTACCAATCCAATCGGTACCACAGGTCGATTGGGACGATCCAAAACATTGGGTAAGCGTGGCTGACTATAAACCAGGCACGATTACGATTGCGCGCGCTGGCACCAAGCCGAAGCAGGACTGGTCGCCAGCGCTCCAGCAAGCGATTGACTCGGGCGCCACCACTGTCTACTTTCCGCGCGGCCAAGAATACGAGTTGTACAGCCCGATCCGTGTGCGAAGGAACGTTCGCCGCATCATAGGATGCGAAGTGGGCATTCGCTCCGACACTAGCGCGGGCAAACCAGCGTTTATCATCGAAGATGGAACCGCCCCGACCGTTGTACTTGAGCGATTTGACTCAATGTATGGCAATGTGCA
Organism: Phycisphaeraceae bacterium; assembly: GCA_041736565.1. Lineage (GTDB taxonomy): Bacteria > Planctomycetota > Phycisphaerae > Phycisphaerales > Phycisphaeraceae > JBBDMX01. The sequence continues at coordinate 20,830 of JBGSTK010000043.1, forward strand.
TGTGAAGCACCGCTCTTCGCGGACGCTGGTCATTGAGAACATGGTTCTCGAAGAAGTGGACTTGGCCGCGGGGTCAGGCGATCTGTTCGTGAGCGATACATGCTTCGCGTTTCTAAACATCCGTGGAAATCGCGTGTGGGCCCGACAGCTCGACATGGAGGGTTCTTACACCGATGCCGAACTACCTTTGCCGCGGCCCAACGTCCGAAACGAGGGCGGAACACTGTGGGTGTTGGGCATGAAGACCGAACAGAACCGTACCAAGATATGGACGGCGGGGGGTGGGCGCACCGAGGTCTACGCTTACATCCTCGCCAATCGTGCTTCCAACCCTCAGCCGATGTTCGTCAGCGAAGCATCAACCGTCTCGCTCAATGTGTGCGAGTCGGTCCTGCGCAATAGCCCGTTTGATGTGATCCTCCGCGTGATAGACAACCAAAAGGTCACGGACCTTCGCCACAACGACGCTCCCAAACACGGGCCAGGGTGTTCGATTCCTTTGGTGACCGCAGGCGGGCGCTAAGAATAATTTGTAGGTCTTTCGAAAAGTGAACTGGCAGGAACCCGCAGAGTCTCGTGCCTGAAGCCTTCTTCCGCGGCGATCAACTTGACCACAAGCGCCCAACGACGGCGAATTCGCCCAATAATGTAAGAGTTACATCCACGGCGGGACAATCTCGAGTCTCAAATTTCAGATTTCACATTTCACATTTCACATTTCACATCCTCCCCAGGCCCCGCCCGCGCTACGATGACCTACGGCCGCGAGGTTCGTTCGATCTCGCAACGGCCAGCCGGTGCACAGGAAGACGAGGCGATGCCTGACGATCAACCCATAGGAGAAAAATCTGGCAGGGAAGTGCTCGAAGCGACCAACCCCTTTGCCACGGAATCCACCGCGCGAAGCTGGTGGGTGGTGATCTCGACGCTCGCACTCTTGCTGACCACGCTGGCGCTGGCCAGTATCGCGGCATGGTGGCCGGTGCGGCTGGGGCTCTCGCTGTTCGGGGCACTTCTTCTGGTCCGCGCTTTCATCCTCTATCACGACTTCCTCCACGGCTCACTGTTGCGAAACTCCACCATCGCACGCCCCATGTTCCACACCTTCGGCATGCTCATGCTCACCCCGCCTCGCTACTGGCGCTTCAGCCATAACTTCCACCACGGCAACGTCGGCAAGCCGGTTAAATCCGAGAATGGCGATGAGCTGCTCTTCACCTCAGACCTCGGCTCGTTCCCCCTCATGACCGTCGAAAAATGGAAGTACGCGACGTTCCTGGAACGCCTGCGTTATCGCGTGGCTCGACACCCGCTGACCCTGCTTTTCGCGTACCCAGCCGTGTTCCTGTTCAACATCACATTGCTCCCGCTGCTCAAACGACCCAAGCGTTACTGGGACGGTGCCGCAGCGATCGTCCTGCACGCTGCGCTCGTGGCCGGCCTGTGGCTGCTGCTGGGGTTTGATGGATTGTTCTTCAGTTTCCTGCTGCCCTACGGCCTCGCCGCCGCAATCGGCGCGTACCTGTTCTACGCGCAACATAACTATGAAGGTTTGCACGTGCTGGAGCCGGACGAGTGGACGTACTATCGCGGCTCGATCGAGTCATCAAGCTTCATGGACCTCGGCCGAGTCATGCACTGGTTCACGGGCAACATCGGCTACCACCACGTGCATCACCTCAACCCGCTCATCCCCTTCTATCGCCTGCCCGAAGCCATGGCAGCGGTGCCCGAACTCCAACTGCCTCGCACCACTACGCTCTTGCCCCACGACATCTTCAAGTGCCTGCGACTGAACCTCTGGGACACGGATCGCGGCGAGCTGGTGAGCTACGGCGCTGCCCGCCGAACCGCATAGCCCCGTATCGCAAACGCACGTACTACAACGCCGCGTAACGAGCCGCGCCCGTCAGGAAGCGGGATTTCCATGAATGCGCGGGGTGGCCCACCGACTCACTCCCGGTCGCGGCACCGGCCAGCCTCCCACCTCGCTGGCACCACAGACCTGAATCCCGCTGCCCGCGGTACAATGGCCACATCTGCCGGGGTCGTTGAGGACGTCCCTCTGCGGGCGGCCGGCAACCGAGCTTCTACGATATGCAGCGGAAGCGTGTCATTCTTCTTTTGTTAACGTTTGGTCTCGCTGCCGTCGTGATTATCGGCGCGTACGGTGCTTGGCAGGCGATTCCGTACGTTGTGCCTTTGGATACGTTGTTCCGTTGGTCAAAGCCCGACTTGGACGCGTATGCGGCAAAAGTAATGGCCCCCGGCTCTACCGCGTTGGCGAATCCGCCAAAGCGGCTGGGGTATTTGAATGTGCTGACGGTGGAACCATTGCCGCACGGCTTCTTGTTTCAGCACGATTCGTGCAATCCCTTTGACTGGTCCGGCATCGCATACAGCGAACATCCGCTACCCTACGATGAAACGGATTCCAGCGGTAAAGTAATGCAGATCTTCCGACCCTTGGGCGGAAATTGGTATGGCGTTTTTCGACCATGACAGTTGCAGATGATGAGCACGCGTGCGTGATGTGTTGAAAGCCCAAAAAACGAGACGGTAGCATACTCGTGGTCGTCTAGGTATACGACAGAAAACTCTCTCGTAGACAAGCCATGATATATCCGGCACGCAATAGGTTACTTATTAGCGGGAGCGGACCTGTCCTAATGAGTGTGTTTGGACTGGCCGTATTTTGTGCAGGGGTCTCACTTGCACGCACCTCGCTGTCGGAGGTTGTCGTCGCAATCGGGTCGTTTCCGGTCGAAACGGCCAGCCTCGATGTATTCGCAATCATCGGGCATACTCTGGTGCACATTGTTATTCCGATTGCTCTCTTCTTGGGGGGTGGACTGTGTGTTGCGGTCGGATTTATGAACCTGGGTACGGGTATCTATATTCTTGGGGGGTGGCGACTGTTGTATTGGCTGGTGATTATGACTAGTAAGAGGCGGGAAAGTAGCCCGTCTGACCCGCAATATTGATAGGCATATTCTGCCGCATCCACTCACGCTGCCAGCGCTTGGCGGGGGGTGAGGAGGCTTTGCATGGCGGCGAGGTAGCGCTCGACGGTGAGGATGGAGGGGAGCGCCAGGGCGTCGCGGCCCTGCAACGCGGTGGGGGGCAGTTGCAGCTTGCCGCCGGGGGAGAGCATTAGCACGGGGAGATTGCTTACCGCCAGCTGTGCTTCGAGGCGCGCGAGTTCCTCGGAGAGTTCCAGACGTTGGCGAATGTCGGTGATGTGCACCACGGCCAGATTGGGCCGCTGGTCGGGCGCTTCGGTGAGTAGGCGATCCGTAGACATGCGAAAGACGTTGTACTCGGGCGTCATACTTATATGTAGCGGGTGGATAGGTTGGGTGATGTTGCTGCGCATGGCGAGGTGGAACTGCGGCCAGGCGGCTTGATTGCTGCAGGCGAGCATGGCGAACTTGATGTCATCGGTCTGCGAGGGAATCTGCGTTTCGATGCGAGTCATCAACTCTTCGGGCAGCTTGAGGCCCAGCACGAACTCTTCGATGGGGTAGAGAGTCGCGTTGCCGCTGCATCCCAGAAGTAGAGCGTGAGCTAGGCGATTGGCGGTGGCGAGGATGGACACCGCGGTGACGGTAGTGGGACTGATGCGGCGAATGTTGCCCAGCGAGAGGTGATGCAGCGCGATGGGATCGATGAGGTTCTTGGGAAAGTGCCAATCGCGAAGCAGGCGGTCCATGGCGTCGGCGTGATTGACCAGCAGCATCCGCGTTTCAACCTGCTCCAGCGGCATTTGCAGTTGTGCAGCTTGATTGAGAATCTCCACGTACCGATCGTCGAGTAACTCAGCGTAAACGACCCGGCCCACATCATGCAAAAGACCCATGGTAAACGCAGCATCGATCTGATCCGGCGGGAGGTTGAGACTGCGACTGATCTCCGCGGCAATGAGGCCCGTGGCAATGGAGTGCTCCCAGAACATCGCAGAGTTGATGCGCGCATCAACCGCGGCATTACTGAAGCGCTCGATGAGGCCGATGTTCAACACCACCTGGCGAATCTGCTGCAGGCCGATACGCATGACAGCTTTCTGCACACTCTCGACCGGGTCGCCGCGGGTGTAGACGACGGAGTTGGCGAGTTTGAGAATCTTGAGTGCGATGGCGTGATCCTGCTTGATCAGGCCGGTCACACGCTCGATGGCGCAGTCTGGATTTTGGGTGATCTGGAGCAACTGGCTGACAGTGGGCGAGAGAGCTTTGAGTTCGCCGCAACGTTCGAGGAGTTGTGCGATGGCGGTGCGTGAGTGGATAGGCTTGAGGTCTTTGAGCGCGGCTTGGGGGTCGATCGGCGCTGGTGCGCGTGTGGTTGTGGCAATGGTGACCGGCGGTGTGGCCGGTGTAGCCGGGGGGGTCGGAGGGGCGAAATTGACGGTTTTGAATCCCTCGATATGGGGGGTATGTGTGGGGGGTATATGGGGGGGTAGGGGCGTATCAGAGGGGGTATTGGGGGGGGTTGATGGGGGGATCGGGACAGCGTTTTTGGCGATTTCGGAGGTCGAAACAGCTCCTTGGCTGGCGAGGCAGTGCTTGATCCGCTCCAGCAAGTGAGCCAGGGAAAAGTGAGATTTGAGCAGATAATCGCGGACACCCAGGCTCGCGGCTTGGCGGACGTAGTCCCGTTCCGCCACCGCGGTCAGCAGTATCACAGGAATTCCCGCGAGTTTTGCGTCTTTTTTCATAATGCGCAGCACGCCCAAACCGTCCAGTCCGGGCATCGCCATATCCAGCAACACCAGATTCACCGGCTTCTCCTGCAGCATCGCCACCGCCTGCAGGCCATCGGCAGCGCACTGCACCTCCAGCCCGTGGGACCGCAGGGCCGCAGCGATTGGCTCACGAAATACAGCCATATCGTCAACTACGAGTATCCGCGTCATGCTGCTTGTCCCATGGTGATGGCACCTTGTGCCCGGCCCACAGCCGGTTCCGGCAGATCAGCGCTGAGTGTGATGCGGAAGGTGGTGCCGCTGCCCACCTCGGAAATAACCGTCATTTCCCCGCCGTGGGCTGCGACGATGCCCTGGCAGATGGCGAGTCCCAGGCCCGCGCCGCGGACGTGATCGACGCCAACGATGCCCGAATTGAGGGCGAACGCCACGCCGAGTTTGTCACGCAATTCAGGGGGAATTCCTTCGCCCGTGTCGCAGACTTCCAGGATGACTTGCCGCCCCGTGGGGCTGTGGCATTCGCGGGCGTTGACCTCGATGCGGCCCTGGCGGGTGTGGCGCGCAGCATTGGAGACGAGGTTGAGAATCAGCCTGCGAATGGCGGCCGCATCACCGGACATCGTCAAATCCGCGGGAACTTTGGCGCAGTCCAGAGCGACCCCGGGATCGATGAGCGGCGTGACGGTCGATAGCGCATCAAAGGCGGCACCCAGGACGTTGAACTGGCTCCATTGCCAAGTCGCGGCACCGCTGTTGAGCCGCGCCGCTTCGAGCAGGTTGTTGACCATCTCCGCCATGCGCACACTCTCATCGAGAATGGTCTGGAGGAACTGGTTGTTGAGTTCGGGATCCGTTGGTCGGTCCATGACCAGGAACTCGCTGGTAGCGCGGATGGCTGCCAGGGGTGTGCGCAATTCATGGCCCACAACCCCCAGCACCTGTTCCATGGCTTCGACCGATGACTGCAGGTCCCGGGTCTGTCGCTCGATGGCTTCGGCGCGACGGCGATCCGTGAGGTCCATGATCACACCGATGATCCCGGAGGGGCGGCCGTTCTGATCGCAGACACGGGCCCGGTAGAAGCAGACGTCGCGGAAGCCATCGCCACTGGGTGCTTTGCTTTCGAAGATCTGGACCTCGCCTGTCGCAAGAAGCTCTGCGTCCTTGCGTTGGTGGAGCTCGGCGAAATCGGAAGGCAGCAGGTCGGCGAGTGTTTTGCCTAAGATCGCCTCCCGATCGCGGCCCAGCAGTTCCGCCAGGGCACGGTTGCATTGACGGTAGCGACCTTCGAGGTCGCGGAAGAACACGGGGTTGGGAATGGTGTCGAGAAGTATCTGGAGAAACAGCAGGTTGCTTTGCACCTGCCGCTCCAGGCGGCTACGTACGGTGTCATCGTTGTACATGCCCAGGATGCCCACGATCGAGCCCGAGGCGTCGCGCAGCGGCACCTTGCTCGTACGCAGGGTCGTTTCACTGCCATCGGCAGTGCGTTGGCTTTCCACGTGGTCGATGATGGGCGTCCCCGAGGTCATGGTCTGTCGATCGCAAAAGCGGTAGTGTTCTGCCTCCGCATGGGTCCAAGGCAGGTCGAAATCGGTCTTGCCCACGATGTCTGCGGGATCGCTTAGTCCCGCCACCTTGGCAAACTGCCGATTGCACCCCATGTAAACACAGTCACGATCTTTCCAGAAGACATGGTGGGGGATGTTCGCGATGACGTTCTGAAGAAGGTCCTGCTGACGACGCAACTCGCCGTTGGCAGACTCGACCTCTTGATGCGCCTGCTGCTGAGCTTCTTCAACTTGACGTCGGCGGGTGATGTCGCGCTTGATGGCGACGAAACTCGTCACCTGCCCATGTCCGTCGCGCACAGGCGTGATGGTCATTTCCTCGGGGTAGAGCGAGCCATCCTTGCGGCGATTGATCATCTCGCCGCTCCACACCGACCCGCCCAGTATCGTCGACCAGAGCTCGGCGTAGAACGCTGGGGGATGCTTTCCTGAGTTGAGCAGTGATGTTTTTTGGCCTTGAGCTTCCTGGCTGGTGTAGCCGGTGCATTCGGTAAAGGCGGGGTTGGCGTATTGGATTCGCCCATCGACGCTGCTGATGACAATCATGTCGTGGGCCGCTTCGATGGCGGTGAGTCGCATGGCCAGCGCCTCTTCGGCGCGTAGCTGATCGGTGATGTCGCGGACTGTCGCCAGGACGACGGCGTGGCCGTGGTGTTGCGCCGCTGAGAGCGTGAGATCGCCTTCCCGAATCTCGCCGTTGGGGCGGAGGAAACGCCACTGGAGGCGTTGGGGTGTTCCGGCCAGAGCTGCGCCTATGTACTGGCGGGCGGCGATGTCCGAGGGGCGGCCGTCGGCCTGCAGCCGCGGGGCGTAAACGGCGGGACTGGCGCCGATGATCTCCTGCCGCGGGCGACCTAGCAGTTCGCAACCTTTGGGGTTGCAGTCCTCGAAGACCTCGCCCAGGACATACACAGCTTCGCCGGAGTTTTCAAAAAGAGCGCGGTAGCGCAACTCGCGTTCCATTAGGTCGCGGACTTGGGGCCTGGCTGCCCAGTAACCAGCGCGGTGGCCTAAGGCTCGGAGCCGTTGGCGCACCAATGCGAGGAGTCCTGTCCTGCGAGGCTCGGATCGATTTTTTGACGAATTCACCATGATGACCTCGATTCACGAAGGACAACCATCCCGCAGCGATGGCGGATTGCGTCCTCCCACCCGGTCGTTATCGAAGTCGCGTATTGACGCGACGGCGATTGGCTAAAGCCGAATCGCCCGATCTGTGTTTACCTGAATCGTCGCAATACGGGCGTGGCATAAGCCCGGAGGGGGAGTCCGCAAGATCACGGTCCGTACTTGTGGTGGCGCAGCTTTGTTCCGAGCGGTGCTTCAGCGGCGGCGGCGACGAGCCGAGAGGCCCAGCGTCAGCACGCCCAGCACCATCGCCGAAGCGGGCTCGGGCACGCCTGTTAGGACAAAAATGGGCTGTAGGCGAAGGGTCAGGTAGTAGCCCTGATCGGTGTCGATCGATGCCCAGTCGGGTATGGCTGACGACCAGTCGGGGAAATCAATGGTGGGAGAGACGTTGTGGGGGTTTAGGTCAACGGCCGGCACCCCAACACTCCAAGCCATGAGATGATCATCGTGGATGTTGGGATTGATCAAGCCGGTGCTGAAGTGGAGGAACCTGTAACTATTCCACCCCGTATCGTTGCGATGCGGGGTGTCGAAACTCAGGTGATCGACCGTCGGGGTGACAAACGCGTCGCCGGTGCCAAAGCCCAGCAATGCCTTCAAACCCGTCCAAATATGCCCCGTCCTGTTGGTGATTTCAAGGTCAACGGCGACCTCGGTCAAACCGCCGGTGTTGCTTACTTTCCAGACAATATCGGTGGTGGCGTCAGTGACTTTTATGCCAACCATGAAATAGGCGTTGATCGACTGGTCGAAATCACCGGAATCGACATCCTGGTCGGGTGCGGTGTTGTTGTCATTAAACTGGAGGTCGGTGGTGCCCGCCGTGCTATTGAAGCTGCCGCCCACGATAGTGACATACTCCTGAATCTTGCCTCCCTGCGCTGGCGCGATGGCAGCGAGGAGGGCAAGAATGGGCAGCGTGATGAGAACGTTACGAGGGGAGAGGTGAGGGAACAACAAAAGGGCGCTCCTGTTTTCCCGGAAACAGGTTGTAAGGCCTAGACGAACTTGGCTGATTTATTATGAATCACTTTCATCAAAATTGCAAGTGTTTCCGTTGGGCCTTTTGCTGCAGGTCTACCCATTTTCCGGTGCGGGCTTCACAAACCGCAAAATGTGCAGACCCCCGGGGGGATGTGTGGGGGGTGGGGCCACGGTTGAGAAGGCGAACCGCGATCGTTCGGCAACAGCCATACTGACGAGCGGGGCAGACGTCCGGTTGAGTTGATTAGGTTATCGGCCGGAAGGCTTTGCCAGGGGGGGCCGGGGGCGGGGGGCACTCTTCTATAAGGATACGTCGCTTGCGTGCGCGGCTGGGTCGCTGGGACGTGCGCTTGCGCTGCGCGGTCCCGAGTTTTCTGGGCGTAAGCCCGAGCTTAGAGGTTCTAAGCGCGCGCGTAGAGGTTCTAAGCGCGCGCGTAGGGGTTCTAAGCGCGCGCGTAGGGGTTCTAAGCGCGCGCGTAGGGGTTCTAAGCGCGCGCGTAGAAGTTCTAAGCGCGCGCGTAGAGGTTCTAAGCGCGCGCGTAGGGGTTCTAAGCGCGCGCGTATAGGTTCTAAGCGCGCGCGTAGAGGTTCTAAGTGCGGGCGTAGAAGTTGTAAGCCAGGGCTTATAGGTCGTAGACCCCGGGCTTTTTGGGCTACGTTATGTGTTATTGGGACGGAAGTGAGGCGAAATGAGGCGAAATGGGGGTACGCGGGGCCTTGTTTGTCGTTCCCAGCGAGGGGTTAATTGATCGCTTCCTCACGGGCGCGGCTCGCAAGGGGCGCTTTTTGTTGGTGGTAAAGCCCGCCCCGGGAAATGGGCAGACCCAGTGGATTGCTGCGGGAAAGATGCTAAACTCGGCGCTAACTGTTGGTCCCACCCCCCAAATCCGGAGCCCCCCATGGCCTATCCCACCTACGTAATGGTCACACTGGAAAACATCGGGTCGACCACCTGCGGCAAGAGCACGCGCATGGTTTTCAACGGCTCGGCCACCCCGCCCCGCTACGACATGATCAGTGGTGGGGATTTTCAGTTTGCGTCCTTGACGCGAAAGATGGAGGGCGAGGAAGTGATCTGGGAGCTTCGGCTTTATCGCATGGCAACGCCATGCCAAGGGAACCGGTACTTTCGACGATCACCGGCTGCGGATGACCCGACGGGCGACTTCTGCCTCTTGGTCAATAACGCGCTGGACTGCGACGGGGGCAAGGCAGTTGTGGTCGACGACGATTGAGGCGGGAGGCTGGTGTTTGCTGTGGTGGGAGCGTCACGGCTACACTTGTGCCAATCATGGCCAAGAAATCCAGCGTCAAATCCACCTCGAAGAAATCAACCCCCCGGACATCCCCCCGGACGTCGCCCCGCAAGTCGGCCCCGAAGCCAGCCCAGATGCCTGCGCGGACCCCGGCCAAGCCCGCTGCCAAGCCCAGCGACCGCAAGACCGGCGTAGCGCGGCGGACGACCAAAACCCAGACCGCCGAGAAGCGCAATCACGCCTTCGTCATCGCCGCGGCGCGGCTCATGGCGGAGCTGCACTGCGAGAACGTCGTGGTCCTGGACGTGCGCAACAAGAGCCAGATCACCGACTACATTCTCATTGCCTCGGGCACGAGTGAGGTGCAAATTCGAGCCGTGGCCCAGCAGGTGGTGACACTCGCCAAGGAGACGGGGCTGACGGTTTTTGGTCGCGCTCTGGAAGGGGCAGCGGCATGGGTGGCGTTGGACCTGGTCGAAGCGGTGGTCCACATCTTTTCGCCCCAGCAGCGAGCGCATTACGACCTGGAAATGATGTGGGGCGATGCGCCGCGAATTCGCTGGCAGCGCCCGGTCGGCAAGAAAGCCGCGGAATAGCCGCGTAAATAATCGCAGCCAAGCGGCGCGGCCAAGGCAGCGGCTTCGGGTCTGCCCAATTTCGGGGGCGTTTCTGCACCTCTCCCGCAGCAGCGGGGGAGGCTGGGTGGGGGCATTGCTCCAAGGGCTATCGCTTGACGAAGCACCCCCACCCCAACCCTCCCCCGCAAAGGCGCGGGAGAGGGAGTCGATGCGGTCATTTCCGTGGCAAGCGATGGCCCGAAAAATGGGCAGACCCGTGGCTTCAGGCTCGTGGCCCGGCGAAGCGACGGTAGTCGCGCAGGTCGATCTCACCGGGCTCGACGGTCCAGTCGTACCGGCGGGATTCGTGGAGCATCACGCCTGCCTGGGCGCAGGCGGCAAGCGCATCCTCGATGCCGATGATGGCGCGGACGTCGCCACCCTTGCCTGTCACTGGGTTGATGGCGTTGTCAGGGACGGTATGAATCCGTGCGGCTTGGGAAGCGCCGTTAATCACCAGCAGGTGCGCTCGGGCGACTTCCAGCGTCGCCAGCGGGATGCCTTGGCCGTCCACGCCACGAACCTCACGCACGAATCGCTGCACCATGGCTTGGCGGCAGGGAATGCCGTGCTCAACACTGCTCAGCGTCCGACCATCAAGCGACTCGACCAGCGCCGGTTGGCCGTTGGCCCATTGGATTCGCCCACCCGAGCCGTGGATGGTGATGCGGGGGTTGTTGGCCTTGGCAGCTGCGTGCGACAGGTTCACCAGCAGATGTTGACCGCCAGGCAGGTCGATCCAGGTGCTGATGGTGTCGTAATTTTCGATGGGTCGAGCGCGATAGAGTTCGGCCCGCAGTGTTTGGGGTTGGGCAGATTCATCGGGCGACGGGCCCAGCAGGAACAGGCAGAGATTGATGAAGTGCGCCAGGGCGTTGTTGGCGGGGCTGTCGAGAACCCAGGTCTCGCCGCGTTTGATGGCACCCGCCCAGGTGTTGCGGCTGTAGTAGGCGTCATCGCGTGGCCAGGTGGCCCAGAGGGTTGCGCCCTTGACGTCGCCGATGGCACCAGCCGAGATCAACTGTTTGATCTGCGGAGTTTTGGGGTCGTAGATGTCTTGAAAGCCGATGGCGACGGGCAAGCCGCTGCGATCGCGGGCGGCAATCATCGCGTCGAGGTCATCGATGGAGCCGGCTGCGGGCTTCTCGCACATCACGGCTTTGCCCGTTGCCAGGGCCTGCTCGGTGAACGGCCGATGCAGACCGATGGGCAGCGGCAGCCAGACGGCTTCGATGTCTTGGGACAGGAGTTCATCGAAGGTTTTGAACACCGCGATACCGCGTTGCCGCAAGTCGGCGAGGACCGCGGCGTGGGTCTGCTGATCAGGCTCGCAGACGGCTACAAGGCGGGCGAAATCACCACCCGGTGCATCGGGTCCGCCGCAGGCCCAAAGATAGTTGCGAACTTGCTCGCCATAGCCGCCCACACCTGCAATGCCGAAGGAAACGGGCTTGATATCGGAAGAAGGTTTCATCGTGACTCGTTGGAAGTTGTCAGGTGGTTTGTCTGATTCAGCGACGGTTCAGTCTTGACTGCGACGACGCGGCCACTGCGGCGACGTCAGCACGCGGGTCGATTATTTCGGGGTGATCCATTTGCCCTTGGCGTCGCCCTGATACATCGCCTCCATCACGCAGACACGGGCGGCGGCTTCCTGGGGCTTGACCAGCTCGTGGGGGCCGTTGCCCGTCACGGCATTGATGAACTGGTCAAAGGCGTGGGGCAGCGCGGGAGGAAGATTGTCGGCTGAGACGGGCAGCTTGGCGTCACTGCCCTCCACACGTTTGCTTTGGAAGTGGAGTTGGCCGTGGACGACCGCGGCGTGGCCCTCGGTGCCGGAGACCAGCAGCGGGCAGGGGTTGGCCAGGTCGTCCCATGCCCCGGCCAGGGTTCCGATGACGCCGTTTTTGAAGCGGAGAAGTCCTTCACCGGTTTCGTCGCAGTTTTCGTAGCGTCGTGTGCCGTGGTCGATCTGGGCGGTGGCTTGGACGACATCGCCGCAGTACCACATCAGCAGGTCCAGCAGGTGGGTGCCCAGGTCGCCAAAGGCGCCGCAGCCGGAGATGCCCGGGTCCGCCATCCAGCGCCAGTCGTGCGCGGGGTCGGCGGGCTTGGCGTCGAACCAGCCGCCCAGCGCGCCGGAGTGGA
>JBGSTK010000110.1:0-5726 GCA_041736565.1 Phycisphaeraceae bacterium
AGAGGTCTCCATGTAGGGGTCATTGCGGGCGAGCACGCTGGCGAACGCTACGAGCGTTCGTCGCGCCGGGCACACACCCGACGCCGTACCCATGAACCCGCGTGTTCATTGTGCCGCCTCAGGCCCCTACATGGTTTCACCTTGATCGAACTGCTGGTGGTCATCAGCATCATCGCCCTGCTCATTGCCATGCTGCTGCCGGCGTTACAGGGCGCACGGGCTGCGGGACGCGACGCCTTGTGCAAGAACAACCAGCGGCAACTGGTCATCGCCCAGTTCAATCACGCCATTGATTTCGGCTACTTCCGACCGGGCAAGTGGGCCGGCGCCACCGATGGCCTGGCCAGTTGGCCCGAGGCCATGACCGACAAGCGCATGGCCTACCTCGGCTCGACCTGCGACGGCGATGCGGGCCGGGGCGTATTTCCCGGTGTGCTTTCCTGCCCGGATGAGCCACGCTCAGCCCCGCATGTGGGCGAAGCCGTCAGCGGCAGCACCTTCACCTATGACTACAACCGCTTCTGGCCCTGCTACATTCCGCTGGGGGCAGTCGTCGGCGATGCGGGCCCCAACTCCACCGACTTTTCCGACCATCCTCCGACGCGGGCGTTTCACCTGGAAAAGGCCGGCCACAACGACACCGGCGAGCACTCCGAAAGCCACCTGCGTTACCAGACCCATTGGTGGAACCAGGTGCCGGCGCGGGTCGCCGACGGGTTCCTGGCCTTCCGCCACGCCGGCGGCCAGTCGCAAAACGTCAGCTTCATCGACGGCAGCGCCAGCCCGCTGACAAGTGAAAAACTGCTCGATGCAAGCGCCAACTTCGGCAAAAAGTTCTACGACCACCTGCGCTAGGACGCCAACGTCGTCAACGTTGGCGGACGTTGGGCGTGGGCATGTGCGGCGCACGCTGACCGGAATAGCCGCGGCTGGGCTTGGGCTGGACCGGTGAGGAGGCTGGGAACCCGACCAACGCGCCATCCTTGACCCAGTTCAACTCATCGCCGCACAGTTGCTCGACGAGCAATTGCGCCAGTCGCGCCAGTTGCCCCGCGTAGGCGGGATCGGCACCCAGGTCGTGCAACTCGTGCGGGTCGGCCTGCATGTCGAAAAGCTGCATCAGGTTGCCCTCGGGGTAATACACAAGCTTGAACCGCGGATCGCGGATCATGCGCGTGACCGCCGCGCCCTCGGCCCCCGATGCCGCCCCCCACACGCCGTAGAGATACTCCGGCGCATCATCACGAAAGATCGCCCGGCCCTGGCAGTGCGTCGGCACGTCAAGACCGGCCAGGTTCAGCAGCGTCGGCATGACATCCGCAAGACCCACCAGCCGATCCGCCACGCGATGATGCCCCACGGTGCCGTCGTCACATTGACGCTGGGTCCCCGCGATGATCAGCGGCACTCGCGCCGAGTCTTCGTACATCCAATGCTTGGCCCAGAATTGGTGATTGCCCAGCATGTCGCCGTGGTCGGCGGTGAAGGCGATGATGGTGTTGTTGCCCAGCCCTTCCTGCAGGAGCGTCCCGAGCACCACGCGAAGCTGATGATCGATGTGCGTGCACTGGGCGTAGAAGGCACGGCGAATGGCGCGGATCTGCTGGGGGGTGAAGTTCCGACCCGTGTCACGCTGGCTCTGCCACTCACGCAGTATGGCCGGTGCCATCTCCTCCGGGCCGCAGCCGGCCCAATCGCCGCAATAGGGATCAGGCACCTCCACATCGCGGTACATCTCCAGGTAGTCGCGCAGCGGCGTCAGCGGGGGATGCGGATGACTAAACGACAGGTACCAGAACGCCGGGCGGGTCGGATCGCGACGGATGATCTGCCGTGCCATCTGCTGCGCCGCCCAGTTGGTCACGTGGAGCTTTTCATCCAGGTGCCAGGGTCGCCACATGTATTCGTTGTTGCACATGCCTCCGGCAAAGCGCTGGCCGGCGTGGCCGTGGTCGGCCAGGAACAACTCGTAGTCGTCGGCGCGGCAGCCTTCGTGGCCACGCCCTTCCTCGTCCAGCAGCACATCATCAAAGCCCAGCCTCTGACGTTGGGGCTGCACATGGAGCTTGCCCACCGCCATGCACTGGTAGCCGGCGTCGCCAAAGCACTGCGCCAGCGTTGGCACCGGCGGCATGGGCATCGACCCGTTGGACAGCATGCCGTGGCTCTGCGGCTTAAGCGACGTCATGAGCGTGCGCCTCGCCGGCACGCAGACCGGACATTCGCTGTAGGCGTTGGTGAAGCGCACGCCGTTGGCCGCAAGCTGGTCGAGCGTCGGGGTCATCACCTCCTCGAAGCCGGCGCAACCCAGCAGCGAGCCGGGCCAGTGGTCGGTGCAGATGAGCAACACGTTGGGCTTTGATTCTGTCGCCATGATCGCAAACTCTTCCGGGCAGGAGTAACTCAAACGCGATGATCTTGCCGTTTGTCGCGCCAAGGTCGGAGCCTCGACAACTTCACGCCACGACTCGTCGAGGCCAGTATCAATCCAACGCGCCCTGACGTCAAAAAGCATCGGCCCGATGTCGTAAGATGCCCACCATGATGACCACCGATCTCGATGCCGCCGCCGTGGATTTGACTGCCGATGCCCCCTGGGAATACCGCGTGATTGTGGCCGGCCAACCTCGCCCGTGGTGGTAATGCTCAAGACAAAGGGAACCAGCGTGCGAAAGAGAATGGGATCCACCTGGGGTTAAGAATAACTAGAGTGGGCATTACCGTCTTCGAAAAAGCCTGTTTCGTCGGATTGCACGCGAGGGCGAACACGTGTTCAGGGCTCGATTCATGCCGTCAAGTGACCGGGCGATGAAACGACGCCGCCCGCAAGCCGAAGCCTACGGGCGACCTTCCGGGAGCGAGGTAGTCCGCGCATTATATTTGATTCACGTCGTTTTGCCAGGCTCAACCGCCTTGGGCCACCACCCAAACGGGCAGGCTTCCGCCCGATCGCGGGCCTTAATGGTCAGAATGCACCCACACGTACCGTGCCCGTCACGCTTCAGTGATTCCAGCATGGGACCGCAGGTGGGCAATGAGCCGTCGGCATTAAACGTGGCATGCCCCCCCGGGCAATGGCGACAGACATTGAAGCGGGCGTCGACCTGCTCCTCGGTGGCACGGTCGATGCCAAGGGTAGTTTTGGCGATGCTCGCGGCAGCGTGGGCGAGGCGATGGGTGATGTGCGCCGCTGTCTTGAGTTTCGAGGTTGGTGGCTTGGGCCCACGTAACGCCCAGCGCCGCCGCAGCATCTCAAAATCCTCGCCGTATAGCGTGTACCAGCCCTCGTCCCGATTCACCGTCACGGCGTGGCCGCTGATATCTAAAAAAAGGGTCGCATAAGCGACCCGATGTTATACGCCTGCGACACCTACGAGGCTCATGCGACCGCTGACATCTTCGGTCAGGTCGCCGGGCCAAGCCGGCCCGATACAAGCCGGGCCAGATGCTCGGTAAGCCATTCGACCTCCGCGGCCAGTGCCTCACTGCGGCGTTGATATAGTCCCAACAAGGGCCCACCCACGGGTGACCGCGCTGGTAGCCACGGTGAATGCATACCCGTCTGAGGGTCGCGCTGCAGCGTCGGCGATAGACGCCCATAACTGCCGACGACGCTCGTCCAGCTCTTCTTGCGTTTCGATTATCGGCTCCGCCGCGTCGTCATCACCCACCCCTCTGGGCGGTGCCACGAATGAATCGTCTTGAGGCAGGTACTCCAGCAGTTTCTCCCTAAGCGCATCGGGAAATTCCACCACGCGGGCGCTCCTGGCCTTGCCTGACCAAAGCCTCTCGAATTCTTCACCTGCCCGCACGACTTTTCGCGTGTCCCACTCCCCACGCCACAAGCAGCTCACGTCAAACGACTCGCAGTTGCTCTTCCACCCCTGAGCCGTTTCGTTGATCGAGCCACGGAACACCAGTTGGTCGCCGGCGCCATCGGTAACAATGCCCATCTTGGCGTGGTACAAGCCTAGCCCGGCACGCATCCGACCATGCTCGTCCAATGGGATCGCCAGCTTCACATCCAAGAATCCGTGCGCGACCATCCATGCCAATCGGCCGATCCGCTCCCTCGCCCAGGCATCCTCGGCTTCGAAGACAAGCTGGTTGACGCGCGTTCGCCCCACATGTTGGCGAACGTCATAACCCTTCTCAATCTCCTCGATATCCGCTGGCGTCAGTGTGCAGCCGACCAGCAATTGCATCCTTCCACCCCGGGCAATCAGGGTGTCAAGCCCTCGCGCTGCCAACGCCATCACGCTACCACTGAAATATCCCGTCGCACGCTGGTAAAGCTGGGCACACGACAGCACCGGCTCGAAGAATAGTGCGACCAGGTCGCCGTCCTCGTGACTGTAGCTTACGAACCAATCGTGATCCCGGAGTTGGCTCACTGTTTCGTGCCCCTACGCCTGCGTTCCAGATTATGGTTGCCTATGAACTGCATGACGTCCTTAGCCGCCACTGTTAGTGTAACCTGCCAGCCCTTCCTGTATTTGTCCGCGGCTCGGGTGTCGTCGCCGGTTTTGTGCCCGTGCGGGATCTCCTCATCCGGCATGATGCCGCGGGCCTGCCATTCGGACATCCTGGCGTCCAAGGCGGCTTGGACCTGGGCGGCGACGTCGTCTTCCGTACGTGGGGCGCGGAAGCCACGAAGCTTCTTGATCTTCGGCTTGCCGCCAGCGGTGTAGCCGACGACGCGATGCTCCCTGTAGACCACCGAGTAAAGCTGCTCGCCCATTTTTCCAGCGTGGGCTTGGGCTTGAATCTCGGTGTTCGCAAAGACCCGGCCACAGTCGGGAAAGGGGCACTTGCCATCGCCGCCGGAGACCGTACCGGGCGAGTGCTCTGCCAGTGAGTGGACGATTTCGAAACGGGCGTGGCGGCGGTCAGCTAACCCGGGCATGGCCAGTTCCGGTTGGTGCTTTGGATCGGTGACAGGGATGAAGCGCACGCCCACGCCCCTGCTGTTGAGCCGCCAGTTGGGCGACAGCGGCACCAGCCCGCCGCAATACGGACAGGTGATCGTGCGGGCCCAGAGGTAGCCGTCGACAGTTACGTTCTCGGCCTCGGGCCCGAAGATGCCCTCAAAACGAGGTGAGGCAAGTGCAATGAACCGCGCAGATAGCTGCCGGTAGCGGTCGACCAGCGCCGGACCGAATCGGGAAGGGAACTCGACAGTGGCCTTG
This sequence comes from Phycisphaeraceae bacterium, assembly GCA_041736565.1. Classification (GTDB taxonomy): domain Bacteria; phylum Planctomycetota; class Phycisphaerae; order Phycisphaerales; family Phycisphaeraceae; genus JBBDMX01. The sequence continues at coordinate 5,190 of JBGSTK010000110.1, forward strand.
AGCAAGAGCCAGGCGACGGGGTTAAGGTCGTTGGCGATGGCGGTAGCGCCCAGACGCAGGGCCTCAAACGGGATGCTCCCGCCGCCGGCGGTCGGGTCGAGGACTCGCTTGGTGCTAACGCCTGCGGATGCCTCCAACGACAATCGCTCGGCCTGCGTCGGAAGGTACTTGAAGGCGCGGTCGTACCCATAGGGGTTCGGCCCCAAGTCTTCGCGCTTGCCGGTTTCGGCGTCGATGTTTCTACCCGCCCGGTCCATTTTCTCCCGCGCCGCGACGGGATCGCCGTGGATGCCCAGCAGGTGAAGGAACTGATCGTGGTCGGCATCGGCGGGCAACAGGGAAGCGAGGATGGCGGCGCGGGAGGCGACCAGCGGCCGGCGTGCCCACCACACGTGCAGGTAGTACGTCGGTGGCAGCGCGGTCATCGACCGCCGCTCTCGCATCGACTCCTCGCCGATGGCCGCGATCGGCAGCCACTCCTCGATGAGCCGGCGGCCGCCAACTGTCGACGCGGAAGCCCGCCCACCCACCCCCAGC
>JBGSTK010000156.1:0-2390 GCA_041736565.1 Phycisphaeraceae bacterium
GATCGTCCGCGCGAGGCTCTACGCTACCGCGTTGGGGCTATACAAGTGCCAGCTCAACGGTCGCGCTGTGACGGACGACATCTTCCGCCCGGGCTGGACCGATTACACGAAGCGCGTGCAATACCAAGCCTACGACGTGACCGACCTGCTGCGGACGGGGGAGAACGTGATCGGCGCGGCGCTTGGCGATGGCTGGCATTGCGGGTTCCTTGGGTCGGCACCGCGTCAGCAGTACGGCGACCGTCCGCGATTCCTCGCCACACTGGTGATAGAACATCCCGATGGCGACGAAACCACCCTCGTGACAGATGAACGCTGGAGGTATCGCTTCGGCCCGGTGCTTGAAGCGGACCTGCTCATGGGTGAGACGTACGATGCTCGTCGCGAGATTCGCGGTTGGTCCTCACCGGGTCTCGATGAGAGCGATTGGGTGAAGGTTCTGACGTTCGAGGATCCGGGCATCGACCGCGTGTCATCTGCATCGCCACCGGTTCGTCGGATCGAGGAACGGGTCGCGGTGGCCGAGCCGATCGAGCGAACTGGGAATAAGAAGCAGCGTCACTGGATCTTCGACTTCGGCCAGAATCTGGTCGGTCGCACGCGGCTGCGCCTCAAGGCGTCGGCGGGTACGACCGCGCGGCTGCGATTCGCCGAGATGCTTCAGGACAATGGGACGTTGTACACCGCCAACCTTCGCTCGGCGCGGGCGACGGATTTCTACACCTTCCGCGGAGATGATCAACCAGAGGTCTGGGAGCCGTGCTTTACGTTCCACGGTTTTCGATATGCGGAGATCTTGATCGAGGGCAGCGCCGAACACTCGGCGGTGACCCGTGAAGCGCTCACGGCTGTGGTGCTGCATTCCGACACGCCGGGGATCGGGACCTTCGAGTGCAGCGACCCGCTGGTGAACCAACTCCAGAGCAACATCCGCTGGGGCCAGAAGGGCAACTTCCTGGAAGTGCCCACCGACTGCCCGCAGCGTGATGAGCGTCTAGGCTGGACCGGCGATGCGCAGGTGTTCATCCGCACCGCATGTTTCAACGCTGACGTCGCGGGGTTCTTCACCAAGTGGCAGCAAGACCTCGCGGATGCGCAGGGCGACGCGGGCTGGTACCCCGCGATCGTGCCCAACCCGGTGGGGCTGGCTCTCGGGGATGGCGGGCCGGCGTGGGCCGACGCAGGCATCATCTGCCCATGGACGATCTACGAGTGCTACGGTGACAGTCGGTTGCTCGAACGCCACTACGACAGCATGTCACGCTTCATGGGCTACCTCGACCGCACCCGTGCCGAGGGCCTGCGGTGCCACCCGGACAAGAGCTATCACAGCTTCGGCGATTGGCTCTCACTCGATGGGCCGGGAACCACGTTGTCGGGCGGAACGGCCCGCGACCTGATCGGCACGGGCTATCTCGCGCGCTGTGCTGAGATCATGACTAAGGTCGCGAAGATCCTTAAGCGCCCAGAGGACGCCAAACGCTTCGCGGCATTGCGCAACGAGGTAATCGAGAGCTTTAATCGTGAATTCGTCACGCCCGGCGGCCGCATCAGCGAAGACACGCAGACGGCGTACTTAGTCGCACTGGGTTTCGATTTGCTGCCCGAAGCCGTTCGTCCTGCTGCGTTCGATCGGCTGATCGGCAAGCTGCGACGTAACGGCTGGCGACTGTCGACGGGCTTCGTCGGAACGCCCCTGTTATGCCCGGTACTCACGCGGTTTGGACGCACCGATGTCGCTTACAAATTGCTCCTGCAGCAAGGCTACCCCTCATGGCTCTATACCGTCCTGCAAGGGGCGACGACCATGTGGGAGCGGTGGAACAGCTATACCAAGGAGCACGGCTTTGGCGACGTTGGTATGAATAGCTTTAATCACTACGCCTACGGTGCAGTCGGGCAATGGCTTTACGCCACCGTCGCAGGCATCAATCTCGACCCCGAGCGCCCAGGCTACAAACACGCCATCCTCAGGCCCGAACCTGGCGGTGGCTTAACTCACGCTAAGGCGACGCTTGAGACCCCCTATGGTGTGCTAAGCAGTGCATGGCAAATCGAGTCGAACACGATGCACTACAAGGCCACGCTTCCGCCGAATGCCACCGGGACGTTCTACCCGCCGCCGAACGCCAAGGCCGATCGCGATCACTACGAACTTAACTCAGGCACACACGAGTTCTCGTTACCAATCAATGCAGAGCAGCGAGTTTCCCAGTAATGGACAACCATTGCAGTAATGGCGCTTTGATCGGGCGTAACCAAGGAGTTTCTGGTGTCTGAAAATCAACAACGGGTCGTTCTGATAACCGGGGCGGCACGTGGGATCGGATATGGCATCGCCGAGGCGTTTGCCAAGTCCAGTGACCGCGTGGCGGTGGCGGATGTCGATG
>JBGSTK010000180.1:0-1808 GCA_041736565.1 Phycisphaeraceae bacterium
GCGTGAACAGACACCTTTGTGCTTCACTCATCAGGCGAACCTCCATGTGTATCCGCGAGGCGGGCATTTTGCCCTCATTTACGCCCAATTCTAGCCGGAGGTTGAAAACTCACAACAGATCCAGTGAATAATCCGGGATAATGAGCGTTTCCCGCCAGGCACCGACTACACGTGACAGCTACACTTACCAAACCCCGCTGTTTTCGTCCAGCGATTCTTTAGTGTACGGGTAGCCAGTCTTCCTTGGATGAGAACCTCGCGCTCGGGATGCTCTGCGGTTGCGGGTAGCCGGGTGAAGAAGTGAATGCCTCCGGCAGAATCATCCGAGCAGCCAGATCCTCTGGCACATCGCGCGCGGACTCGACGCCGTCGAAGCAGGTGATGGCCCTCATCGATCATGCCGCCGCGCGAAGTTGCGCGATCGGCAGGTGCTGACGCCCAGCATGGTACGAGACCTCCAATTCCAACTCGACTCCCGCTTTGCCCTTCACCAAGGCCCAGGGCCGGGCACACGGTGCGCCACGCGGCCACCGAGACCGAGGTTCAAAACGCGGCCGCCGGTGGGCCGGAAAACGATGGAAGTAAACCTCGTTCGGTGTCCGGCCGCCCAAGGCGGTGTGGGGCCGATGCTCATTATACCATTCCAGGATATACTGAAGCTCGCGACGAAACCTCTCGCGTCGCAACGGAATCGTGCATAATCCCCAGGCAATCCCCTTGATCGTGCGGATCGCCCTCTCGATAATCGCGATACTCCCGTGTTCGCCCACCGCCCCAAACCGCGGCGTGATCCCATGACCCCGGCACCAGGGCTTGAACTTTGGGCAGGCGAACTGCTCGCCTTGGTCGCAGATGATGTACTTCGGCTTCACTCGACAGTTGCTCATCAGGCGGCCCAGGAAGGTGCGGATTGCCAAGGAGGTGGGTTGCTGGTCAAAGACGGTGTACCCCATGACCCGGCGAGAGAAATGATCGACCACCAGGGCCACCCACCAACAGAAAGGCCAGCACTGGGTCAGGGCGTTGGGCAGCCACGGAACCCAGAAACCGCTTGCGGTCGTCACCGCAGTGAGATCCACGTGCCAGACATGATCGGGCCTCTTGGCGGTCACCACGCGACCGGTCGGCTTTTCGTCAGGGGCTGGCTCGGGTTCTGGAACCGGCTGGGGTGCCGGCCCCGGTTTCGCTTTGAGCCTTCGGCCCACGGTACTCACTCCCAAGTGCAGTCCCGCTCGGGCCAGGGTTTGGGCGATCTGCGTCTTACCCATACTCGAGCAAAGCAGCTTCAGCCGTTGGACCACCGAAGTGACCATTTCGGGGAACTTGTTCACGGGCGACGGTATTTGCACCAAAGCGTCGGGCCCTTGTTCGTCGAGGCGACGAGTCCAAGAGGCAATGGTGGGGCCCGTAACCAGGAAGACGCGGGCGGTCTGCTCCAGCGACCATCCCCGGGCAGCGCGGAGTTCGAGGATCGCCAAACGCTTGGGGGGAGGATAGTGTGGCCTGTGTCGCGGATCGATCAAGGCTCTCCGGGCATCCTTGATGCGAGTTTCTTCCTTCTGCAGCAGTACTTCTTGCCGAAGTTGGTCGATTTCGGCCGCTTGCCGGACACGGGTATTGATGGAGTCGGCTGCCCAACTGCGGCTGTACGTGATGGCGTACTGGGCCAGTGCGATGACGTGGAGCATTGCCGACTTGACGTGCCCGGTCCAGTTCTTGGGCAAAGGGATGGTCGGTGGGGTGGTCTTACGGGACATGGTGGCCTCGACGGAGAGCTTTTGTTTGCAACGCTTCGAGGATACCATAAG
>JBGSTK010000191.1:0-6307 GCA_041736565.1 Phycisphaeraceae bacterium
TGCATGATGCTCACGCCCGCCACCGCGCTTTGAAGTTCATCCGCAAAGCGCGCCAGCACCGAATGCTCGAGGTCAGCCGTGACAATGTGCCACGCCTGCTGCGCCTCCGCGGCACCGGGGCTCACCAGCGCGCCGACCACACCGGGTGTCAACTCCGCCAGCGCTGCGTTGAAGAAATCCGGTTCGCTCCGAGAGCCCAGAAATATCGCCAGCCCGCCGCCCTGACGCACAAACCCGCGCAGTCGCTGCGCCTGCGATTCCGCCAGCGGCCCCACATCGCAGAGCATCACCACGCGATACGAATCCAATCGCGCAGCCGCCAGTTGCTCAGGCCCGACGACATCAACCTGCAAAGCTTCAGCATCACTGATGGCCTGCAGCGCCGCCTGCAGATAGAACGCGCCGCTCTTCTCCGCTGAATCACGCTGCGAAGCGGGCATCGCCGCCGCACCATCGACAAGCAAAACCGAAAGCCGCGGCGTAGCGGTCGCTACCGCGTAGCTGACATTGTCCGCCAGCAAATCGCCCGCCAAAGGTGACGCTGAGTCGAAGCGTAACTCCAGGCGATGGTCGCCCGCTTCATCGAGGATCAGCGGCGCGAGTTCCTCATACGGGCTGTGCCCCGGCAAGGTCACAACATGATCCAGCAGCGACTCATCATTGAGCAGCAGGCGAAGGCGACCGGTGACCGTGGCGGGGCCGAAGTTCACCAGTCGAAGTCGGGCCGCGTTGGGTTGGCCGACCACCGCCACGCTTTGGGTGAGCATCGGTCGCGCTACGGCGATGTTCTGCGGCGCGGGTGATGCGATGGCGATGACGGTGACCGGTGTGACGTGATCGGGCTGAGCCCAGCGGGTAGGGGGGAAGTCGCCGATCTGAGCATCAGTGATAAGCAGCGTCATTCCCGCCCGGCGGTCGATACCGTCCAGAAGTTTCGCCGCCGTCGCCATCGCGGCACTCGCATCTCCGCCCGCTGCGCTTGGCGTCAGGTCTAGCAACGTTTGACGTACTGCTGCGAGATCGTCGGAGAGTTGAGGTTGGCCTGCGTTTGAAGCGGGTGCCGAGCCGGTGGTGGTCAACAGTGCCACGCGGTCACCGCTGACGAGTTGATCGATCGCCGCCAGCCCCAGTTGCCGCGCTTTGTCGAAGTGCGTCAGGCCCGCTTCGCCAATGGTCATGGAAAGCGAGTCGTCGAGGATGATGACCAGATCGCGTGACCCGCCCCGACCGCTGCCGCTGGTCAACGTCATGATCGGCTGTGCAAGCGCCAGCGCCAGCGCGAGACACGCTGTGACCCGCAGCAATAGAAGCATGAGTCGTCGCAGCCGCAGCCGTCGCTGGGCGCGGATGATCGAGTCAGTGAAAAAGCGATTGGTCGAGAATTCCAGGACGGTCTTTCGCCGTCGCTGATAGAGGTGGAGAATCAGCGGGACAGCCGCAAAAAGGCCGAATAGCAGGGCTAGCGGGGTCAGCAGCGTCATGCGGCACCTCCCGCATCGCACACGCCCCACGCACCCGATGCACCACCCGCCCCCGACGCATTTGTCGCTGAGCCGTTCAAGCCGCGATGACCAGACTGGCGGAAACGGAGGTAGCGCATCAGCACCGCCTCGACGGGTTGATCGCTTCGGCACTCGACATAATGCACGCCCAGCGCTAGCGCACCACTGCGAACCTCGTCGATGAACCCCGCCACTTGTCGCGCCACTAAATCGCGCACGAGGTGCGGCTCGGTCTCGAACTCCGCGCCGGTCTCCATGTCACGCACGACTGTCACGCCCGTGGCTGCCAACCCCAGATCGAAATCCAACTCGCGCGGGTCCAGCACGTGGAACAGAATCGCATCGTGACCGCGATGCACCGCCTGCCCCAGTGCCGCCATGGTCCGCTGCGGATCGTCGAAGAGATCGCTGATGACGATGATCAACGAGCGCCGCTTCAATCGGGCTGCGAGTTGGCTCAAAGCCTCAGCCAAACTGCTCGACCCGCGCGGAGAAGTCGTTTCCAGTGCGTGACAGATCGCCAGCACATGCCCCGGTGCCGAGCGCGGATCGACATGCCGCGCTGCGTCCTCATCGCCGCCGATCATCAACCCCACGCTGTCGCCCTGATGGAGCATCATGTGCGCCAGCGATGCGGCGAGCACCTGCGCGTAGTGGAACTTGCTGCCGGGCGTGGTGCCAGCGGACTGGCCCTGCGCATCACCACTGTCACCAACGCCATCACCATCGCCCATGCGCTTGGCCAGATCATTCGCATCGTTGGCACGCTTCGATCCGGTGACACCGCCGCGCACGCGTCGAAGCAACGACCTCAATCGCCCCGGGCGAGGCCCTTTGCCTCGTGCGTCCTCAGCATCCGCCGCCAACCGATGCGCCGAGTTGCCGTCGTACGCCATCGACCCACTCGCATCCACCAGCAGCATCGCACGAAGATTCGTCTCCTGCTCGTACTGCTTGATGACATAGCGATCGCTGCGGCCAAGCACTCGCCAATCCAGTCGCTTCAACTCATCACCCGCAGCGTAAGGACGATGCTGGGCAAACTCGATCGACAGCCCCTGGTGCCGCGAACGATGCAGCCCATGCAACGCGCCTTCCACCACTCGCCGGGCGACGAGCGACAGGCCTTTGAGGCGGTCGAGAACATGAGGTTGAAGCAATGGCGTGGGGGGCATGACTGCGATGCTCGTCTCTTAATTTCTCTGCGTTGCTCTGCTCAATGATCGAGGTGAAGCCGCGTCACTCAACCTTCAACCTTCGGAAACCTGCGCCAGCAGATCGGCTATCACGCGATCAGGATCGATGCCCTGGCTTTCAGCGGTGAAGTTTGTCAGCACGCGGTGCCGCAGCACCATCGGTGCCACCTGCCTGACGTGATGCGTGCTGACGTTGGTCGTGCCTTCGATGATCGCCCGAGCCTTGGCGCCCAGCACCAGGTACTGCACCGCGCGCGGGCCCGCGCCCCAGCCGACGTAGCGATTGACGATCTCCGCAACTTCGGGACGCCCCGGCCGAGTCGCCCGCGCCAACGCCACCGCATAACGCGCCACATGCTCGCTCACCGGCACGCGACGCACCAGATCCTGCATCGCCAGCACATCATCAGCCGACAACAGCACCTCGATCTGCGCTTCATCCTGACCTGTGGTGGATAGCGCGATCTGCAACTCTTCATCAGCCGTCGGATAGTCCACGCGCAGGGCGAACATGAATCGATCGAGCTGCGCTTCGGGCAATGGGTAGGTGCCCTCCTGCTCGATGGGGTTTTGCGTCGCCAGCACGAAGAACGGCCGAGGCAGGATGTGCGTCTGATTGGCGACCGATACCTGCCGCTCCTGCATCGCCTGGAGCAGTGCCGCTTGCGTCTTGGGTGGTGTGCGGTTGATCTCATCCGCCAGCACCAGGTTGGCGAAGATTGGCCCGTGAATGAAGCGGAAAATGCGCTTGCCCGTGGTGCGATCCTCTTCGAGCACTTCCGTGCCCGTGATGTCGGCGGGCATCAGATCGGGCGTGAACTGAATGCGCGAAAACTTCAGCTCCAGAATGTCGGCAATCGACTGCACCATCATGGTCTTGGCCAGCCCCGGCACGCCGATGAGCAGCGCGTGACCTTGCGCAAAGATGACCGTCAGCAGATCGTCGAGCACCTGGGCCTGGCCGACGATCCGCCGAGCGAGTGCACGCCGCATGGCTTGATGGGTCTGAGCGAAATTGCGCACCAGTTGAAGCTGCGCGTGAGCATCCGAAGCAAGGGTCGATGTAGGCATGGTTGATCTCAGGTCCTGGGGTTGGGCATGTTGGATGAACACGAGGACGCGAAGACACGAAGCAAGGCAGGGGACCAGGAGGATTAACCACAAAGATCACCAAGGTCACTAAGGAAGGCAGAAGAGTGAAATGGTCGATTCGTATCCTTGGTGTTCTTTGTGCCCTTAGTGGTTAACTCCTTGTCTGTTCTTCTCTCTGCCTTCCTTCGCGTCTTCGCGTCTTCGCGTTCATCACTGCATCGCGAAAACGACCATATTCTGGCCAAGAATCAGGGCATCTTTAGTCTCGTAGCAGCGGGCGTAAACGGAAAACTGGTGAGCCCAGCCATCGCCCAAGCCCAGCGGGGAATACAACACCACAGCCCTGCCTTCCACCACCACCGCTTCGATCCGCGGCTGCACAGCGTCAGGTTCGTGATTCACCTTGGCGCTGGTGATCGGTGCAAAGGCTTTGAACAACGGATGATCGGGGGGCAGAGGCGTCAGCGGATGGTCCGGATACATCGCAGCACAGAGCTTGCGGAAGCCCTCGTCGAAATCCCGCCGACCCGCTGCCGCATCAGCGATGAGCGTCCCGCCGCTTTGCAGGTGACGATGCAGAATCGCCGCCTCATCCCGACCTAGCGCGGGGTCGTAAGTCCCGGTCATGTAAAGCAGAGGATGATCAAACAATGTCGCATCTCGCAAGGGCAGCGTCGTGGCGTCAAATTTCACGGCTATTGACGTGTTGCCCGCCACCTCTTTTAACAACAGCGGCAGGCCTGAGGGATTGGGATTCCAGTTGCCCTGGTGCATCAACTGCACGATCGACAATTGCTGCCGCGGCCGCACCGTCGGCCCCGCCACCTCCCGCGTCTCAGCCAGGAACTTCGCAAGCCGTTGCTCGGCGGTGACATAGGTGACGATGTTGACGCCCAGCTTCGTCGAGTCCGCGGGACTCACCCGCTTGACCGTCGGGTTGTTCCACTGATTCCACCCGCAGGCCAGATCTTCGTAGCTGAGAATCACCGCTGCCCGCGTGCCCAACTCGATGGCCTGGATGCGTGGTTCACCCTCAGCTGCGGGGGCCTCGTCGAACACCGCCGCAGCCGCCGGGGCGGGATAGCGGACGGTTTGCATGTCGAAATAGCTGTGATACAGCGGGTGTTCGATGGGCAAACGTCGTAACAGGTAGTTGGGAAACATCTTGCCCAACTCCGCCCTCGCCGAGGCATAGGCTGCATCCTGCCCGCAGCAGTTGATCAGCAGCGTTCCGCCCGAAAGCACGTAGCTGACCAACGCCTGACGCTGGGCCTCGGTTAACTCCAGCGGGTAGTAGGCACAGAGGTACAAAATCGGCGTTCGGTGATCGACGCCCGCTTCATGCTTTCGCTGGACTTGGGCGATGGAAAGCTGCTCCCAGCCGTACCATATGTCCAGGTCCCGCTTGGCGTTAGCAAGCAGTGTATCGACCGAGCCTGGCGAGCCCTGCCAGCCGCGAAACGAAAAATCACTGAGATTGGCGATGAGCTTGGGCGGAGCGGGCGGCCGCTTTTTCTCACTGCGACGCATCGGAACCACGGGCAACGGCAGGGGGGGAAAACCCTCAGCAGCCTTGGTGAAATGCGGCTTTTCCTTTGGCGGCGTGCCCCAGATCGTGATGCGTTCCTCGCCCATCGCACCGGGGGCCGCCATCGTAAGCGCAAGCAGTAACGTAAGTACCATCGCCCACGTACGCCGAGGCCGCCTCGATCGGCTTGGAAACGCAAGGCTCATCTGCAGTCTCCGCTGGGTACGCCCTCTCCCCGGAGCGGGAAGTGTAATGAGTAAAACGTGTTGGGACGGTTTTTATTGCATCCAACCGCACCAAAATCGCCCCCGCAGACGGTCCCTGATCGCTGCTGGAACCTTCAAGCCACCATAACCTCCGGGCCGATACATGGCCTAGACCGCCGCTGCTGTCCCGCGGCTGGGCTTGTGTTGTCGCCATGAACCCCAACGCTCCTAACCCCTATCTGCGCACGAAGATACTCACTGCCAGCCCGCAGGAGTTGCGGCTCATGCTCTACGATGGGGCCATCCGCTTCTGCCAGCAGGCCCTGCCCGCCCTGGAAAAGAAGGACTACGATGCGAGTTTCACGGCCCTGATGCGGGCTCAAAAGATCGTGCTGGAACTCTCGACGAGCCTCAAGTACAACATCGCGCCGGAACTGTGCGAGAAACTCGGGGCACTCTACAACTTCATCTATCGCAAGTTGGTCGATGCCAACACTTTACACGACCCCAAACTGCTGGGCGAAGCCATCGACTTGCTGACTTACGAACGCGACACCTGGCGCCTGCTCATGAAGCAGATGGGCGACACCAGCTCCGACACCGACCACGGCGGAGCCCAGCAAACCGCCATGAGCAGTTTCGCCGGCGGCATGAGCGTCGAGTCCTGACCCCCGGCCCGGAGGCCCCCGGACACCCCCGCGATCCCCCCTCAAGCCGGTCCCTTCAGGGCCGGATCCCCCGGGATAAATCGCCCCCCGCGCGCACCGGCCCCCCCTCCCAACC
>JBGSTK010000210.1:0-19718 GCA_041736565.1 Phycisphaeraceae bacterium
ATGTTGGCCGGCAATGCCCAGCATCCACCCGGAACGGGCCCCGGCGGACGAGCCTGGGGCGACCCCGATGTCGGTGGCGGCGATGACCCGGCGGCAGCAACCAAACTCCGCATGGCCGTCCAACCCGGACGAGTGCTCGGCGATACCGCGCTGCCCACCGAATGGCAGTTCATCGAAAGCTGGTATCTCATCGGGCCCTTCACCTCCGGTGCCTCATCCGATGTCAACCGCCAATACACGCCGGAGAACGTCGTCAATCTCGATGGCCGCTATGTCGGGCCCGATGGCCGCAAACTGCGATGGGAGTTCCACCGTTGCGCCAACCCGTCGTTGATGTTCCCCGTGCAGGCCGACTACGCTGTGTACTACGCGTTTACGCAGATTCGCAGCAAGGATGCCCGCGAGGTCTGGCTGGCGCTGGGCACCGATGATGGGCCTCGCGTCTGGCTCAACGGTGCGGAGATCGAAGCGCCCAAGTGGCACGGCGAGGAGTTCCCCTGGAACTTCAGCTTCGGCGCCAGCGAAGGCAACCGCAACGCGCATCTCCACTATCGCGGGTATCGCCTCGTCCGACTCAAGCCCGGCGTCAACTCGCTTCTGCTTCGTGTCGAGAACCACAAAGGCGGCGTGGGGTTGGCGGCATACATGGCACCAGTGAAATAGCCAGTGGCAAGGTCAGAAGCAGGTGATTCGCGTTAACCTTTTGCCAAACGCCGCAACATCCAAATGTCAGCACCGCTGTCGACCAACTCGTAGTGTCGATCACTTCGACGTTCGCGGATGATGATCCGCCCCGGCGTGGGCTCGATAGCCCAGACCACGGTGCCGCCCGGCCCTTCTAACTCCGTGCTCTGGGCCTGTGATCGTAAATGCCACCGCGCCACCTCACCATAACCATCGAGAGCTATGGCGTGCAGGACCATACGCTGCGTCACCGCGCGGGGCTCGCTCCATTGCAGCAGATGCCCCGAGCCCGGACGGCCCTCAACACGCTGCGCAGGCAGTGGGTGGTAGGCATCGTTGACATGAGCCCAGCTCGATTTCACGCCACCGCCCGAGAGTGAGAACAGCTTCATTCCCGCATCGCCCCGCCGCGCCACGATGCGATCCGACCCGGCGAACTTCACATCCAGTTCACCATCGCGGTTATTCAACAGCCAGCTCCACTGCGTTCGCACCGGCAGGCTGCTCACGATGTGATCCACGACGAAGACCACGTGCGGACCGCACAGAATGACGAAGCGGGCAAATCGCTCGATCGGCGTGCCATAGGCTCGCGCCGCTTCGCTGGCCTGCACCCGCAGGTCATCGCATTGCGCGACGATGAGACGGTTGGCACCGCGGTCCACGACCGGCCCCGGTGCGTTGCCGTTCATCTTCCGCGCCCCATGAGGGTGCTGTTCGATGATGGGCGACCCATGCGCCATGGACCCCGGCGTCACACCTTCGGCTGGATGAAACACACAGGTGTTGTGCATCTGCGTGGACGTTTCAAGGGTGTGCATGAGGTTGCGATAGCAACTGTGGCCGGCATCGGTCAGCAGACGCTGGTCGTTGTGGACAAGAATGATGGAGTTGAGGTCGTAGTGCGTGTGACCGACACTGTGGAGTGCAGGCCCGCCGCCGCGCATTGCCACGACCGTTCGGCCACCCCACGCATCGCGCGCGATGCTGTCGCCGCAATCAAACGCCAACGTCGCATCAAGCCCAGCCTTGGCGGGCGAAAGCGCTGCGGCCGCCTGAGGAAGCAAGGGCAAACTAAGGAACCCCCAACTCGGGTGGAAGCCGAAGCTCGAAAGATCATCAGGTCCCTGGGCCGGGTGCGCTCTATAGGTCTCATCGAAGAGCCACCGCGCCAGACCGGCTTCAACGGGGTGCGACTCCCGGCCTCGTGTCGCCAGGTGCAGCAGGAGATCAGCCGATGGTTTGAAGATCGCAGCGCTGTCGTTGAAGTTGAGACTGCGCGGTTTCGGGGCCGAACCCCAGCCCGTGGTGGGGCGACTGTAGAGATAACTTGCCGCAGCCCAGCGGGCGTAACCGATGTATCGCCCCAGCGGCGCGATGGCCTGCACGTCCTGGCCTCGTCGACGCAGGACTTCGCTGGCGAGCATGATCGCATAGAGGGCATAGTTGCCGTACTGCAGCGATTCACCGTAGCTTCCATCGGGCTCGATGGCCTCCACGCAACCGGCCAGTTCCTGGCGAACACGGGCAAGCACAGCTTCATCGCCGAGCACCGCAGCAGGCACTGCGACGCCAGCCGTCAAAATGCACCACCAGTTGGCCACCGAATGGGAGCGATCAAGCCAGTTGAGGCACATGGTCACGCCGCGCTGGCGCAGGACATCAGCGACCTCATCGCGCTCACGGCCCTGAAACACATCCGGCGACAGATCGAGCACGATGGCCGTGGCCCAGCAGATATGCGCGGTTTCAAGGTGGCCGCATTGCGAGCCATCGGCGAGCACCGAGTGGTTGCGGTATTGCGGCCCGACCCAGTCGGCTTGTGGCCTCCGAACCAGCGACAGCGTCACATCACGCAGCCACTGACCCGTCACGCCATCGGGCTTGAGTGCGAAAGCCATCGCCGCGTCAGTCAGGTACTCCGACACGGGGCGCCACCAGTCGGTCGTCTCGTCGCCCTTGAGCAAGCCGGGCTTGCAGGCACGCTGTTCCACGCGGCGCTGCAATGCCCAGTACAAATCACTTAAGCGCGGATGACGACCCGCGGCGACGATCATCGCCCGCTCATCGTCACTGAGAAACAATGCCATCGGCGTGACTCCGGTTATTTGCTCTTATAGAACAGCCAGGGCTCGAAGACCACATCATGCAGCACGATGTGCGCGGGCATGGCCGCGACATACGCCACGACATCCGCCACATCATCAGGAGAGAGGAACTTTTCGTGCGGAACGGGCCGATCACCCCAGAAGCCTTTAGTACTCACGGCACCGGGACTCACCACGCTCACGCGGACGTTGGCCTGTTTGCATTGGAGCGACAGGCCGTCCGAGAGCATGTTGACTGCTGCCTTAGCAGCACAGTAGGCAGGCGCGTTGGGGTTGGCGGCGCGACCAGCCACGGAACTGATGCTGATGATCAGCCCGCCTCGCTCTCCATCCACATGCTGAAGAAAATGCTTGGAGCAGAGAAACATGCTCTTGACGTTGACATCGAAGATTCGCTGAAAATCGGCGACGTGCATCTCGGCGAGCTTGGCAGGAACGCTAAGGCCGGGCACGTTGATGAGCGTGTCAATGCGGCCAAGATGGGCCTTGGCCTCCGTCATCGCGCGGGACACCGCTGCTTCATCGGTCGTGTCGGCGACGATGGCAAACACCTCGCCCCCCAACTCGGTTTTGAGTTGCTGGAGTTTCTGCTCATCGCGACCGCTGATGGCAAGTTTGGCACCCTGCGCTGCGAGTTTTCGCGCTATCGCTCCACCGATGCCGCCGGTGGCACCCGTGACGAAGACGACCTGATCCTTGAGGCGATTCATGGCTTGTTCCTTTTGAGCTTGGCGTGATTCATTTGACGGATGGATCGACGATGACCTTGCCCGTGACTTCCCCTGCCATTATGCGCCCGATGGCGTCGGCGATGCCCGCAAGGCCGACCTGCTCACTGATGAGACGCTCCAAGTCGAAGCGCCCTTCACCCGCCATTCGCGCCAGCAGGCGAACCGTGCGACGGAAATCTTCATTGGCATAAACGCGACTGCCCACGAGAGACAGTTCCTTGAGGATGAGTTTCAAGAGGTCGGCCTGCGGTGGCTTCGAGAAAAATCCCACCTGCACAATGATGCCCCGTACCCGCGCCGCCTCGATGGCAAGACCCAACCCCGCTGCTGCGCCCGAAACCTCAAAGACCACGTCATAGCCGTCACCGTCGGTCAACGTCATCGCCTGCTTCAAGGCGTCGGCACCGCTGTCGATGGTTGCGAAGCCAAAGGATGCAGCCTGGGCGATGCGAGAAGGGCTGATTTCGGCGAGCGTCACCTGCGCACCGGCGCTCTGCGCCACCATGGCCACGATCAATCCGATCGGTCCCGCCCCGACCACCAGCGCCCTCATGCCGGGCGCCAATCCCGCGCGACTGCAGACATGCACACCCACCGCAAACGGCTCGGTCAAGACCGCCAATCGGTCACTGAGTCCTTCGGGCACCGCGATGACCTTGCGTGCGGGAGCCAGAAAATATTCCGCAAAGGCACCGTTGACGTGGATGCCCAATAAATTGAGCTTCCGGCAAACGTGGACGTGTCCTCGGCGACAGGCCTCGCAGACGCCGCAACTGATGAGTGGTTCGACCACGACGCGTTGCCCGACCACCGCACCAACCTCATCGGGGCCGATGCCATCAACGACACCGACGAACTCATGGCCCTGGACGACGGGTGCCACGGCTGTGGGGTGATGGCCCTCGAAGATGTGGATGTCCGATCCGCATATGCCCGCCAGGGATGTGCGAATCCGCACTTGGCCGGGACCGGGCTCGGGGATGGTGGTGGTTTGCACCTCAAGTCGCTTCCACTGCGTCGTCACGGCTGTCCGCATGGTTTTGGTCTGAGCCATTGATGTTGATCCTTTATCCCGTTCAACCGTTCTGCTGCCGATGGCCGGTTAACGAGGATGGTCTTGATGCCAGACTACCACTTGCAGGCAGGTGCGTCCATGTGCCGATCGTTCGTCATTTGCACATTCCGCCTATCGTGAATAATCTTTGGCGATGGTTGTTGCCAAGCCCGCCTGCGCCACCCCGCCTCGATTGCGGCCCGACCGTTACGAAGCCACACTTGGCGGCGTCGGTTTCGTTATTCATCGTGACAAGCCCGCCAACTGGTTGATCAGCAATCTCGCCAACCCGCGCTACGACATTCTGGCCTTTGCGGTGTCGGGTCGCGCCCACTATCGCATTGAGGATCGGGATTGCGTGGCGACGCGCGGCACGATGCTCTACTTTCCTCGCGGGGTCCTCCACTCAGCCACAAGCGATCCGCTGGCGCCCTGGTCGTTCTATAGCGTGGGCTTTGCGCTGCAACCGGCTAACGATCAGACACGACTCGCCTACGACGCCCTGCCCCGCCATCAGCTCATGGCCAACGTCACGCAAATTCGTGGATACTTTCAGCAGCTCGAAACCTTGTGGAACTCGGCGGAACACGGCTTTTCCATCGCTTGTCGGGGTCTGACGCTGCTTCTGCTGCAGCAGTATGTCGCCACCGCTCAGCGAGGCCACAGCACCGTACCCCACGCCCAGCGCCTCGAAGCCATCGTCGCGGCCATGCACGCCAATGTCGGCCGCGTGGAATCCGTCGGCACACTAGCGCGACGCGCCCATCTCAGCGAGTCGCGCTTTCGAATGCTCTTCTCCCGCCTGACGGGTTGCTCCGTGACGCTCTATCAGAATCGCCTGCGCATCCAAGCCGCCCGGGACATGCTCACCAGCGGCCACTACACCGTCGGGACCGTCGCTGAAGAGTTGGGGTTCCGCGACGTCTATTACTTCTCTCGACTATTCAAGCGCATCACCGGCACGCCACCATCGACCTGCTTCCGACGCTAGGTCACGGCGAGCGGATTGTGCAAGGGTGACAAAACATCCATTGTGCGATCCGACTGGCGCTCATACAATCGCCCAGCGAGTCGGCCTTCCGCTGCGGCACGACACACCGGGTTAAGATCCGACCTTACCAGGATACATAGCAATCATGTTCAATCTGACAGACAAGGTCGCGTTGGTCACGGGCTCGGCCACGGGTCTAGGCCAGGCGATTGCAGCAGGACTTGCCGAGGCAGGCGCTGATGTGGTTGGGGTTTTTCACCAGTCAGCACCGGACGCGACGAAGGACGCTGTGGAAGCGGCGGGCCGAAAGTTTGTGGCCATGGAAGCCGACCTTGGCGACAGCGCTTCGATGGCGGAACTGGTCAAGCGTGCATTAGGGCAGGTGGATCACATTGACATTCTGGTTAACAACGCCGGGATCATCCGTCGGGCTGACATTCTGGACTTCACCGAAGCCGACTGGGACGCGGTGATGAATGTCAACCTCAAGAGCATGTTCATGTTGAGCCAGGCCGTGGCACGGCACATGATCCAACGAACCATTCGCGGCAAGATGATCAACATCGCGTCGATGCTCAGCTATCAAGGCGGCATCCGTGTTTCGAGCTACACCGCCAGCAAGCATGGCGTGATGGGACTCACGCGAATCATGGCCAATGAGTTGGCGGGCAAGGGAATTAACGTCAACGCGATTGCGCCGGGCTACATGGCCACGGACAACACGCGGGCGTTGCGTGAGGACCCCAAACGAAACGCTGAGATTCTGGCGCGCATTCCCGCTGGGCGTTGGGGGCAGGCTGATGACCTCAAAGGCACAGCCGTGTTTCTGGCATCGTCGGCATCTGAATATTTACACGGCGCAACAATCCCCGTTGATGGAGGCTGGCTTTCACGATGAGTAACACGACTGTTTCGCAGGATCGACTTTCCTTGCAGCCGCTGGAGCTATCGGTTCGGGTCTTTGACCACTATGCGTCAATCGCTGACGTCAAGCATTACTACGGCCTGCTGGCGGTCTACGCCCTTTGCCGCACGGCTGAGATGATCAACGACGGCGGAGCGTTGCTGGAGCGATGCCGCAAGCTTCTGGCGGCATTCCCTGACGGTCATTCCCACGCCAACTACAACTTCCCCAGCTATCGCATCGGAGGCATTCCGCGTGCCTACATGCTGATGCGCGGGCACATGACCGATGACACGACGCGTCGGTACGTCGAGCACTATGCCCAGGAAATGATGCTCGCAGCACGTGACCGCAAAGGCCTGATGTCCAACCCCTACTGCCCGCCGCTGGAGCGTGTGTGGATCGATGTGGCCATGGCGGTGACGCCGTTCCTGCTGTTTGCGGGGCTGGCGTCCAAGCGACAGGACTGGATCGACGAGGCCGCCAATCAGGCACTGCTGCATTATGAAGAGTTCCTCAACCCCGACAACGGCCTGCTCCATCAGAGCCGTGGTTTCGTCGGGCCGGGTCTCTATAGTCAGGATCATTGGGGTCGTGGCAATGGTTGGGGCTACATTGCGCTGACCGAGCTGGTCCAGTACCTGCCCAGCGACTCACCTCATCATGCCAAGGCCCAACAATATTTCAAAGCCCTGTCCGCGGCGATACTCAAGCATCAATCGCCACGCGGTCTGTGGCGACAGGAAATCCCGCTGGACTCGGCATGGGAAGAAATGTCGGGCACGGGGCTGATTCTCTACGGCTACGGAGTGGGAATGCGCAAGGGCGTGCTGGACCCGAAGACCTTCGGACCAGCGTTTGACCGCGGCATCGAGGGCCTCCGCAAACACTGCGTCAACGACGATTTCTCCACGGAGCTATGCTGCCCCGGCTGCCTCTGCCCCGGGCAGGATGAGCGAAAGGGAACCGTCGCTGCCTATCTCGAAGACAAGCAGCAGGTCCGCGATGATCCGCACAGTTTTGCGCCGCTGATGCTCGCGCTCGTAGAACAGGCGCTGCGCCAGGAAAGCCCCACCCCATGAAGATCGAGCATGTTGCCTGCAACGTCGCGGACCCCGTCGCCATGGCGGCGTGGTATACGCGCCACCTGGGTCTGCGCATCGTGCGGTCCACCGGCGAGCCGGTGCATGCCCGCTTTCTTGCTGATGACGGCGGATCGGTCATGCTCGAGGTGTATCGCAACGCCAAGGCGGCCATCCCCGACTACGCCTCGATGAACCCGCTGATCCTGCACCTCGCATTTCTCTGCGACAATGTTGATACCGAATGCAGGCGGCTCGTCGAGGCCGGTGCCAGCGTGGCGGATGAGCCGATGACGACACCCGCTGGCGACCGACTGGCCATGTTGCGTGACCCTTGGGGTCTGGCACTGCAACTGGTCCACCGAAGCCAACCCATGATCTGAGCCCACTCATGCCACAACTGAATCCACAGCTTCGCGCTCTTCCCGTGGCGGACCGCTGGTGTGTGCATAGCTACTACACGCTGTGCCCTTACGCGCCGGATGGGTCGGGCCGCATTCTCATGGCGGGCGCTGACCTGACGGGGCAGTGGGCCGAGGTTTTTGTGCTCGACGGCGAGGGCAAGGTGCTCGATCATTTTGGCCGCAATGCCGTGACGCCCAGCTTCTGGCATACGGGCTTCTGGCAGAGTTGGTCGCCGGATGGCAAGAGTGTGTACTACCAATCGGGCACGATGATCAAGCCCAAGGTCGTGAAGCGCCATCTCGCCACTGGGCGGGAGACGGTACTCAACGGCGACGTCGAAGGCGCGCCGCCCTCCGGTGAACCCGCCATCTCGTGCAGTCATGGGTTGCTCTATGCCGCGGGTTATGGCGACGGAAAGTACAAGCCGCACGAAGCGCCCGTGCCGTTTCAGGCGCGCGATCAGCACGGCATGTCGCTGGTGACGTTCGATCCGCCCAGTGAAAAACTCGTGTTGAGCACGCAGGAGATTCTCGAACGTCACCCACACCGTGACCGCATCATGATGGCTGATCGCGAAGTCAAAGAGCGTCTGGGGCCCAGCGAAGGGCTCACATTGATGACCTACTGCGTGCGATGGAACCGCAATGGCGACCGCTTCCTCTTCTACTTCGGCAATCACTGCGTGGTCAAGGAGCGACAGGAGCCTCGGCTCTCCTATGTCTTTACCGCTGATCGCAACCTCAAAGACATTCGCCTGGCGTTGGATCTAAGCTTTGGCGGCTACGGCGTCCACTGGAGTTGGCAACCCGACAATCAGCGGCTCATTGGCTACGGCCCCGATCAGGGTCAGGACGGAACGCTTTGTCTCGCCGAGGTGAACTACGACGGCAGCGGCTACACCAAACTCAGCGATCAACGTAGTGGTGGGCATCCGTCGGTCTGCCCAGCCGACGATGACCTGATCGTGACCGACAGGGGCGGCCCCGACGGGCATGGCGCTGTGCTGTTCATATCCCGCAAGACCGGCGAAGAAATCGCCTCGCTTCGCCTGCCCAAGTACATCGGCCCACGCGAGCCAGCTGGTCGCAACGCGTTACGCATCTGTCATCACCCCGTGTTCAACCATGCGGGTGATCGCCTGCTGTGCAACACACTGCCCGGGCCTCATGCGGTGCTTTCGGAGATCATCCTGCGATGAGCCTGTTGTGGAATTATCTCGAGCGGGGCATGAGCATGCCCGGGAACGGAACTTGGGGTCAACGCCTGGCACTTTGGTGCGGCCGAAGGTTGGCACTGCGGCATAAGCACATCACGTTGCCCAAGTCGACTAAGGTTCATCCCGACGCCAAGTTGAATCCTCGATCTGGCTCGATGCATTTCGGCGAGCATTGCACCATTGCCGCCGGTGCCATCGTGCAGGGCAACGTGCACATGGGGGATCATTGCTCGATCCAGGCCTATTCGATCGTCATCGGCTCGGGAAAACGCGAGAACCCGACGGGCCAAATCCGAATTGGGAACTACGTGCGCATCGCGCCGCACGTCATGATGATCGCGACCAACCACGTCTTTGCCGACCCCGACCGCCCCATCCACGGGCAAGGGATGAAGGATGAACCGATCACCATCGAGGACGATGTGTGGGTCGGCGGACGGGTGACGATCACAGCAGGAGTCACCATCGGTCGCGGCTGTGTGATCGGGGCGGGCGCCGTGGTCACGCGCGATGTTCCGCCCTACAGCATTGCCGCAGGCGTGCCAGCAAGGGTCATCGGCTCGCGCAAACCCGCCTGCCTCGAAAAAGGCGGCTCTTGATCGTCGTGCGCGGCTGTGCAATGTGGTGTTAGAATCGCACCACCATGGCCACACTTCTCATCGCCGTTGCCGCGGGGCTGGGATTCATCATCGCTTACCACACCTATGGCCGGTGGCTGGGCAAACGCATCTTCGGCCTTAACGACCAGACCGCCACCCCCGCCTGCCGTCTCAACGACGGCAACGACTACGTGCCGACGCCCAAGGCCATCGTCTTTGGCCACCACTTCACCTCCATCGCCGGCACCGGTCCCATCGTCGGCCCCGCCATCGCCGTGATGTGGGGGTGGCTTCCTGCGCTGCTCTGGGTGGTCTTCGGCTCCATCTTCATCGGGGCGGTCCATGATCTGGGGGCCCTGGTCGTCTCCCTGCGAAACAACGGCCAGACCGTCGGCGACATCGCCGGTCGGGTGCTCAATCCCCGCGTGCGGTTGCTGTTTCTATGCGTGTTGTTTCTAGCGCTGATGATCGTGCTGGCGATCTTCGGTCTGGTCATCGCCGCGGTGTTCAAACAGTACCCCTCAGCCATCTTCCCCGTGTGGATTCAACTCCCCATCGCTGTGGGCATCGGCCTCTGGCTGCATCGCAAGGGCGTGGGGTTGACTATTCCGTCAGTTATCGCGCTGGCGCTGATGTACCTGACGGTGATCTTTGGCGATCAGAATTTCAAGGTCGCGGAGGTGGGGTGGATCCCCTCCATCTTGGTCGGCCCCATCGAGACGATGGAGGCCTCGCTGGGCGCGTTTAATGCCTGGGCAGCGGGATTCCCCACGATCGTGTGGGTCGCGATTCTGCTGGTCTATTCGTATGTCGCCAGTGTGTTGCCCGTGTGGGTGCTGTTGCAGCCGCGCGACTACATCAACGCCCTGCAGTTGATCTCGGCGTTGGGGTTGATTGTTGTGGGACTGGTGTGGGCGGCGATGTTCGGTGGCGCTCCGCCGATAGAGGGGGCGGACCGAGTGCCGTTGGAGATTGTTGCGCCCGCGTGGAACTTCCATCCTAAGGATGCGCCGCTGATCTTTCCATTCCTGTTCGTCACCATCGCGTGTGGCGCAATCAGTGGATTTCATTGTCTGGTCAGCAGCGGTACATCGAGTAAGCAACTTAAGAGCGAAGGCGATGCTCGATTCGTCGGCTACGGGGCGATGGTCACCGAGGGCTTCCTGGCCGTCATTGTGATCCTCGCGTGTACCGCGGGGCTGGGATTGGGGATATCGCATGGACCGGCCGCAGCCTACGCAATGACGGACAATTACGGCCAGCCGTTAACCGGGTGGGTATACGTCGATGATGCTGGCCATCGACAACTCATCAATCTCGCGCTGCCCACGAGGGATGCAGATGATCCTGCCTATCAAGCTTATGTAGACAACTGGACGATTGAACATCCGGAGCCCGACATCTACTACTATGCAGCCATCGATAATCGAACCCTCAAGTCGGACCTATACCTGCTGGGTCGAAGCGCGTTCAACACTCGGTACCGTTCGTGGGGCTCATCTCAGAAGCTAGGTCAAACCGTCGGCGCGTTCGTCGATGGCGGCGGCAACTTCCTCAAGGCCATGGGCATTCCGGCTGGCATCGCCACCGCCCTGCTGGGCGTGCTGGTGGCATCGTTCGCAGGCACGACACTCGACACCGCCTGTCGGCTGCAGCGCTATGTCGTGCAGGAACTGGCGGCCACGTTCGCTCCACGGGTCAGTGCCACAGCCTGTGCTGCCTGCGGATATGACCTGTCATTCAACGTCAGCGGCAAATGCCCGGAGTGCGGCCTTGAGA
Organism: Phycisphaeraceae bacterium; assembly: GCA_041736565.1. Classification (GTDB taxonomy): domain Bacteria; phylum Planctomycetota; class Phycisphaerae; order Phycisphaerales; family Phycisphaeraceae; genus JBBDMX01. The sequence continues at coordinate 11,554 of JBGSTK010000210.1, forward strand.
TCAACCGCTCCGACACTGCCGCGCGTCATCCCGCGACCACCCCGCCGAAACACTTCAACTGGAACCCGGCAACCATACTCACCAACAAGCATGCGGCCACGCTTTTCGCCATCGTCACCGCCGCCGCCCTTGCCGCGATGCCCGCGCCCGGCAAGGACTGGTCGTGGGCCAACGCTGGCGGCGGAGGTCTCATTCTCTGGCCCCTCTTCGGCGCAACCAACCAACTCCTGGGCGGGCTGGCGTTCCTAGTCATCTGCTTCTGGCTCTGGCGTCGCAACAAGCCCATCTGGTTTGCTGTCCTGCCCATGATCTTCATGCTCCTGATGCCGCTGACAGCTCTGGGCATGCAGATCTTCTGGGGTGATGGTTCCAGCGGAAGCTGGATTGCCGATGGCCGCTGGGTCCTCATCGTCATCGGTCTGGCGACGCTGGCGCTGGAAGTGTGGATGATCGTCGAGGCGTTTCTGCTCATGCCCCGTGTGCGCGGCGTCCTCGAGGAAAGTCTGGAGTTGGAAACCTGAAAGCGCTGCCTCGCAAGGCACGTCACGCCGCCTGGATCGATGGCTTCGCTTATACGTTGCCGGGTTTTGCTCGGCAGTCACCCCCTGCTAACCCGCGCCTGTGTGAAATACCCTAAAATCAGAACTCGCCCTGCGGGCAGCCCCGGCTCGTACGCGGTAAAACCTTTTGTACAAATTACTTAGGATAATCAGCCCTTGAAGTATTGGCTTTGTTATATTGCCGTATGTCTGGTGCATATTGGTCTGGCCACCCCGGCCTTGGGCGAACGAATTGAGCTGACCACTGGCGAGGTGCTCATCGCGCCGGTCATCGATCAGGATGGACGTACGCTTGTCCTGCAACATCCGGTGCTGGGCCGAATCAGCCTGCCGATGTCGCTGGTCAAGGCGATGCTGCCCGAACAGCCTGCCGTTGCCAGAAATGCCAACATCGAGGCTGCTCCGGTTGCCGAGGCGCCTGCGGTGGCGGTCCCAGTCGGTGAGACTCCCGCTGCGGCATTGCCCGCCGATGAAGCGGATGTCCACGAGGCCCTGGCCGCCAACCGCTTCTGGGACAACTGGGATGCCCGTCTTGAAATGGGTGTCAACGGCACCCAGGGCAACAGCGATACGTCCAACTTCCGCCTGGGTTTCGGTGCCACAAAGGAGACGAATCGCGACCGCTGGGATTTCGCTGCGGTGTACAACCTGGCCGCCGACGGAGGGAAAACCAATCGGCATGAAGGTCACACCCGAGTCCTCAAAGATTGGCTGATGCCCGGATCAGCGTGGTTCTGGTTTGCCCGTGGTCGTGCTGAATTCGACGAGTTTCAGGATTGGGATTATCGCGTCAGTGGATCAGGCGGGCCGGGCTACATCCTGGTGGACGAACCCAAGCTTCGCGCTGTGTTGCGTGCGGGCATGGGCGCGCAGAAGGAGTTCGGCTCAACGGACAACGAGCTTGTCCCGGAGGCCAGTTTCGGCGGGGAGTTGGTGTGGGAGTTCGCCAAGGGTCACAAACTCACAGCCTCGAGCACGTAGTTTCACGATGTGCGGGACGCCGATGCTTACAGAATCCGATCGGAAGCCGCATGGGTCATGAACATCGACGCAGCGCGTGGCATGGATCTGAAACTGGCGGCGGAAAATGAGTACCAAGCTCAGGCCCCGCGCGGCAGCACCAACAACGACCTCAAATATTTCGCCGCGCTGGTGTTTAGGTTCTGAATCGTCCCGGCGTTGAACATGGCACCGGGCGAGTGATCACAACTTGAGCGCCGCCTGACGCTGCACGAAATCCGCGTACTGCTCGGGCGTGTCGATGCCGTGGTGGCGGACGTTGGCTTTGACCACCGCGATGGCGTGGCCGTGCTCCAAAGCGCGAAGTTGTTCCAACTGCTCGCACTGCTCCAGCGGCGTGGCGGGGAGCGTCACGTAGCGAAGCAGGAACTCACGGCGATAGGCGTACAGACCCGGGTGTTTGAGCGGCTTAATCTTATTCTGCCTGTCGCGGTCAAACGGAATCAGCGAACGGGAAAAATACATCGCCCGCCCAGCACTATTGACCACCAGCTTCACGATGTTGGGATCCGCGGGGTCTTCATCATCAGCGAAGTCGGCTGCCAACGTCGCCATCGGTGCCTCGGCGTCAGCTTCCAAACCGGCGACAAGTTGATCGATGACCTCGGGCTCAATCTCGGGCTCATCACCCTGCACATTGACAATGATCGGGCTCGCCGCCTGCCCCAGCGCCGCGACGACCTGGGCGATTCGGCTGGTGCCGTTGGGATGCTCGCCGGTCATAAAAGCTTCGCCGCCGAAACTGATGACCGCATCGAAAATTCGCTGGTCATCGGTGGCGACGATGATGCGGCCCAGCCGATGTGCCTGGGCAGCGCGTTCCATGACGTGTTGAATGAGGTACTTGCCCGTCTGCTTCGCCAGGGGCTTGCCTGGGAATCGCGTTGAGCCGTAACGCGCGGGAATGACAGCCAGTGCGTTGGACATAAAATTGGCGTTGGTGGTGTGATGAAGAAGCGGATCGACGCGCGACGAAGGCCCGTACCCAAGCGCCATCATGCGGCACAATCACGCCGCGCTTTCGAGCTCTGAAACCAGCGCCTTGATCTTTTCGAGGCGTTGACGAATGTCACGATAGGTGATGTTGGCCTGGAGAATTTCCGACGCGACCTTCTGCGCCTCACGTGCCGGCTCGACGGTCTTGTTTCGCCGGGCCTGATTTTCCAGCGCGTCCATCAAGTCGTACCGGAGGTCCAATGCGATGCGGTCATCCGTCAGTTCGTAACCAGCGATGCCTTGTCGCAGGGCATCAGTGGCCTCGTCGAACCACTGCTTGGCGATGTAGCACTTGCCCAGGTACAGCAGTGACGCGGCCCGGCGTTTGGGGTCGTCCCGCGCCTCCTGAAACGCTGCAATCGCCTCATCGTACTGCTGGGTCGCAAACAGGCGGCGGCCCAGTTCAAACCGCAGCGCTTTGTCCGTCGGGTAGTTCTTGACCCGCTCCTGATACTCTTCGAGTTCGAAAGCCAACTGCTTCCGCGCCATCTCGACCATGATGCGGCGGGTTGATTCGTCCTCGGGGTTTTCCGCCAGATGCTGACGCAACTCGCGCACCTCGCGGTTGTACCGCTTCATCTGGATGTCGCCGATGCGAACCTTATGACGATACTGACCCGATTGCTCCCACTGTTCGGTGAGCACGCGGATGGCTTCGTCATCGGTGGCGTTGGTGCCGCGTTGAAGCAGGGCCTCGATGAAGCGTGCCAGCTTGCCAGCGTCTTCGGGGCTCTCCTCGTATTCCACGCGACGACGGGCGATCATCTCGTCGATGACTGACGTCGTCTTGGCTGTGCCACCTTCCTGTTCCAACACCCTTTGGCGATCCACATCCTTGATGGCTTTTCGGAAGTCACCTTCGCCCCCGCCCATGCCCGACTTCTGCATGGTCTGCTCAGCCTCGATGTTCTTGAGGTCGTGGAGCAGTGAAGCGTCGTTGGGATCAAGCTGAATGGCACGTTTGCAGGCCTCGGCAGCGCGGTCAAAGGCCCCGACGGCGAACAACAGATCCCGAACCTTGACAAACTGGGACTTACCTAGCTTCTTGGAACTTTGACCGGGCTCCAGCACCAGCCCGCCGATCCAGTTGACCACTTCCGTAAGGTCTAGATCGGTCTCAGCCTTGTGAGCGTCCACGGCATTTTCCATCACCGACATGGCCAGCCCCGCGTTGAGCGGATCCTTTGCCCAGAGTTGCTCGGCGTGGAGCATTTTGTCCAGAGGCGTCTTGCCGCCGCTCTTAAGTCCTTCAAGCAGGCCTGCGGGTTTTAGGCCCGAGACTTTTCGTCGCATGGCGACTTCACGCAGCGCCTCATGCCGCGCCATATTGTCCGGATCGTGCCGCAGACCGTTGACGTAACAGGTGATGGAATAGTCGTACTGTCGGCTGTCGGCGGTGGCTTGGGCGTGCTTGAAAAAAGCGTTGGCCTTGCGCGGATCGCGCTTGAACCCGCCGCTTTCTGTTTCGCCGGCCGCGACGGGTTTATCTTTTTTGAAAAAGCTCAAAGCCATACTAGATTTTCGGGCAAAGGTGGGATGGATCGCGGACGCCGCGTGAGGGCGAATACCTTGCAACAGATTACCTTAATGTAAGATGCGACGCCCCGGTGTCAAATGCGCTGCCGGGAATCGCCTTTTGCAGGAGTCCTGATCATGAGTGGGATCGCCATTGCCATCAACGGTGCCGCCGGTCGCATGGGTCGGCGTCTAGTCGCCCTGACGCTCGAAGACGCCGAGTTGCGTCTCGCTGCGGCATTGGAAGGACCGGGGCACCCGTTAATGGGCCAGGATGCGGGTGTCATCGCCGGCGCCGCCAAAGCAGGCATTAATCTGGCTGGCGATCTTGCCCAGAACGTCCAGCCGCAGGTCATGATCGACTTCACCGTGCCCGCAGCCACGCGTCTGGCCATCGACCTCTGCGTCAAGCGGAAGATGGCGCTGGTCATCGGCACCACGGGGCTGACACCCGACGATCAGCGCCGCATCGATGCCGCCGCTGCCAGCATTCCCATTCTCCAGGCACCCAACATGAGCCTGGGGGTCAACCTGTTGTTCGCTCTGGCTGGCCAGGTGGCGGCCAAACTCGGCGACGACTACGACATCGAGATCACCGAGGCTCACCACCGCTTCAAAAAGGATGCACCCTCCGGCACCGCGCTGGGCATCGCACAAGCCATCTGCAACGCCACGGGCAAGAGCATCGAAAATGATGTCGTCCATGGCCGCCATGGCGACGATGTGCAACGCCAGCGCGGGCAGATCGGCATGCATGCACTGCGCATGGGAGATGTCATCGGCGAGCACACAGCATCCTTTGCCACACTCGGCGAGCGGCTTGAACTGACCCACATCGCCAGCAACCGCGATGTGTTTGTCCGTGGCGCTCTTCATGCCGCCAAGTGGCTCGTGCGCGGCGGTAAGCCCGGCCGCTACGCGATGAAAGATGTGCTGGGACTCTAACGCCTCCGCATCGGCAGTCAGCATCCACGCCGCAAGAGTATCATGCCTCCCATGATCCTCCTTTGCCTGGCGCTTGTGCCCCTGGCCTTGCTCATCAGCTTGCCCATGACCTGGGTGCTGATTCGTGCATCGCATCGCGTCGGTGCTCTCGATCATCCCGATGACCCGTCAACCCCCGGCCGCAAGTGGCACGGCCGCGCGGTGCCCAACACCGGCGGAATCGCCATCTTCTGGGCTGTTGCCCTGCCTCTGGCCGTCGCCCTGACCAGCGCCTGGGCTGTGCCCGCTCATGACTTCACCGGCCTACTGGAATCCGCCAGCCAACACCTTCCCGGTCTGCGCCAACAGACGCCCCTGGCGCTGGCGGTTGTCGCAGCCCTGGCTGTCATGCACGTTCTGGGCCTCGTCGATGATCGCAAGAACCTCGGGGCTGGAATCAAGCTCAGTGTCCAACTGCTCGTCGCGCTATGCCTGGCGGGCTTGTTCAACCTGCGCATCTTCGACTTCCTGCCCAACATGATGGGCACCTCAGGCCACATCCTCAGCATCTTCCTCAGCGTCATCTGGATCGTCGCCATCACCAACGCCATGAACATGCTCGACAACATGGATGGCCTCTCGGCGGGCGTCGGCACTATCATCGCCGGGCTGTACCTGGCAGCCGCGATCCTCGGCGGGCAGTGGTTCGTCGCCGCCGCTTCCGCCCTGCTCATGGGCGCACTCCTGGGCTTCCTCGTCTTCAACTTCCCCGGTCGCACCGGCGGGGCTCGCATCTTCATGGGCGACGGCGGGTCACTGGTCCTGGGACTGCTCCTGGCGATCATCAGCATCCGCACCACCTACGTCGGAACGCCCTCGCCAGACGCCATCGTTGGTCCCGGCCGCTGGTACGGTGTGCTCATGCCCGCCATCTTCATGGCCATCCCGCTCTACGACTTCACCAGTGTCACCCTCATCCGCATGGCCCGCGGCTTAAGCCCCTTCGTCGGCGACCGCAACCACTTCTCCCACCGACTCGTCCGCAGGGGACTCTCCCAACCAGCCGCAGTCCTGGTCATCTGGCTCTGCACGCTGGCAACAGGCCTCGGCGGCGTGATGCTCGGGCGACTCGCGGGTTGGCAGGCGGCGTTGGTAACCGCCCAAGCCCTGGCGGTACTGACCGTGCTGGCGCTGCTGGAGCGCGGCAGCGAAACGAAGCCGTGAACCGTCACCCGACATCGCCGCCAATGGCCCACGTCGAGGTACATTGCCAACTTCCCCGGCATCGATGACCGCAAACAAAAAAAAGGACTGAAGCCATTATCTGACTTCAGCCCAATAAAATGCCCCGCTCCCCAACCCAGCAAAGACTCCGCCGAGCCTGCTTTTCCTCCCTCGTTCCCCTCCTTCGTTCTCCGCCCTCATTCTCCTCCTTCGTTCCCCCTCCTGGGGTCGGCCGAGGCATTGGATAAGGTGACACCGCTCATGCACCCCCCGACAAGCCACGATCATGGGAGCTTGGTGTTCGCGACAATGCTTGTTGTGTCCTCGAATCCGTCGTCGAGTACGAGAGATAGCATGACATGACCTGATTAGCGGTCGATAAGCGCCGCTTAAGAATCCGGATATTTTTGAGTTAGGATTGTGGTACCGAATGCCGCAAATAATCGCCCGAGCTGGCCCGTGGCTTAAGCCTTCATCGACCCCGCTCAAGCCTTGGCGGTGTCAACGGTGCTGGCGCTTCTGGAGCGCGGCGCGGGCAGACGCTGATCGCCGACACATCATTTGTCCCTGGCCCACGTCGCCCTGGCCTCCTTGGCGGCCTTGCTCAGACCGACCATGTAGAACGGCAGCAGGAGAATCAAGAACAGGCCGTAGACGCCAAGAAGCCAAAGTGTCAAAGCATCAAGCACGGGGGCGCCGTTGTAATACCACCAACTCCACGGTCCCCCGATGAGCGGCCAGCGTGACGGTGGTTGTGGGGCCGTGAACAGTCGATCCCACCAGGCGACCACGCGGTAGTCGACGGCAAAGGTGCCGATTACAAGCCCCATCACCGCGGTCACCAGCACCGCGTCCGCGAGATATGACACCCGTGCCAACGTCCTGGCCGGCAGACGCCACGCCAGCATGCGCAGGTAAGTCAACAGGCACATCAATGCCGCCAAACCCACCGCCTCCAAGAACACCACATGCAGCGGGATGTCATATCTCAGATAATCGCCCACGGTCACCAACGACCGGTCGTGTCGATCCGGGCGATCATTGAGCGCCAAAAACAACGACGGACTCACGGCCAGTGACACGAACGCCATGATCAGCGCAACTGTGAGCCCGTAGCGAAACAGCTTTCGTGCGTTGATCGTCGGCTCGGGCTTAAACGCATCGTACTCGGGGCTGGTGATCAGCCACGTGCCCGCCACACCGGTGAAGAACAACACCGCCAACACGGAGGCCCAAAGCCAATCAGAGCCTGCGAGCGAGCCGACATGCAGCCGGGGGCTTATGAATAAGTTGCAGGTGATTTCGTGGCGCAAAGCCTTGCGCAACACCACGAACAGCGCCGCGGTCAGCAGCGCCAGCCAGAGCCCCAGGAAACCTCGCCGAAGCCGGTCAAGCCACTGCGGGCTGCAGGCACGCAGCGTCCGCCGATGTTGCGAACGTCGCACCGGTGTCCCGCACTCGGGACAGTCCGCCGTCGGCGTCAGGCTGCGAAGGTTGTAGTCGCACTTGAGGCACAGCAGGTCTTCATCGAGCCGCCCGTGCTCATCGAGCCGCAACGTAGATGTGACGCCACCGGAGTCGCCCATAGCACTATGTTACCGAGGCTCCGCGAGCCGCGCTATCAGCACGGCTGGGAGTGAAGAATTGACAAAAGGGTGACCGAGGACTCGAACCCCCCGGACAATCCGCGTTCCTGAAGCGCCAGCGGGGTTGCCCTCACAAAAGCGCTCACAACCTGACGATGTTGCCGCCCTGAATGTAGTGATTCAGGCTTGGCCGAAGCTGACACCACGCCAACGGGCTGCGGTGCTGGCGGTTGTTCGCGCGGGTTGCCGCGGGATTCATCGCGCCTCGGCTCGTTCCTCGGCCTCATGCGGAGGGGAGAAAGCGGGCCCGAGTCCAGAGGGCGGGCCGCGCTCGAGCCCT
>JBGSTK010000230.1:0-1645 GCA_041736565.1 Phycisphaeraceae bacterium
CCGTCTGCGGGTGGCACGCGGCATTGCCAAGACGGAAACGGAGGCTTCGCGAGAGGTCTTTCAAACCTTGAAAGTGCGTGGTCATCCCGCTGCACCACCGCCGACGATGTCCGATGGATGGGAGGGCATCGCCGAAGCGATGATCGATGTCTATGGCCAGGTGCCGGCCTACCAAGGTCGTGGTCGGCCACCAACCCGCAAACAAGCACAAGCTGACTGGCAATACCTGCAGTTCGTCAAACACCGCGATGGGCATGGGCGCTTGCGCAGCACCGAGTTGCGGGTCGTCTTTGGTGAGCCTGAGGCGGTGCTGGCGCTGTTTGGTCAGAGCATCGCCTATGTGGAACGCACGCACCTGACGATGCGGCTCTTCAACGGGCGTTTGGTGCGGCACACCTTGGGTTTCTCCAAGAACCTGGCCTGCTACCGGGCTTCTGCTGCTTGGGAAGATGCGGTCTACAACCTGGTGCGTCCGCTCAAAACTTTGCGGCAGGCTGTGGATGATCAACCAGGCCGTCGCTGGCAGCCCCGCACCCCGGCCATGGCTGGCGCGCTGACGGATCATCGGTGGACTTTCAAAGAGCTGTTGACCGCCGTTGTCTCCCACAACACTTAAGAGACTATCGAGTTTTTGAACGCAGGGCATTGACAATTTACCTGTATATGATGTTGTTGGCGAATTGATCAGGCTGGCGCCAAGGCCGCAAAGTGTGACCGGCGTGTCGTCGACCGTGGAACGCCGGCCAGCCAGGCCAGCACCCGCTGCACGTTGATGGCCGCCGCTATGACCAGATGCTGGAAGTGCGTCTTGCGCAGTCCGCGGTAACGGCTGCGGCGCATCGCCAGCTTGTCCACGGCCTGACCGATCGTCCCTTCGATACCGGAGCGGATCGCATAAGCCGTTTTGAACTCCGTCGTACCTTGCCGCTGCCGCGCCGCCTGGAGGGCGAGTTGCCGCTCCTGGGGCTGCAAGGTGAGACTGCGGGGGCCCTTGGGGCTTTGGGTGCAACGGGCCCGGCTCGTACACGCCCGACAGTCTTTCCGTGCAAAGTGGACTTGCAGCGTCGGCTGGCCGCGTGGTCCGCGCCCTGGCCACCAGGGGTAGCTGGTCTGGCCCATGGGACAGATGACGACCTGGCGCTCCCAGTCGATTTGGAACTGGGTGACATCAAAGGCTGCAGGGTCGTGACTCTGCCAACTGACATCGGGACGCATGGGGCCCAGCAGGTCAATCCCGTACTGCTTCTGGCTGCTGACCAGCAACTCGGCGGAGGGGTAAGCGGTATCGACCAGGTGCTGGCTGGGCAAGAGCTGTTGCGCTTGGAGGGCCTCGTGGACCCGTGCGACCACCTCGTTATCTTGTTCCGTGGCGGGCGTCGTCTCGACATGGGTGATCAGGTTCGGGCTGTCTGCCTCACAGGTTTCCGTCAGATGGACCTTGTAGCCGTGCCAATGGGTGTCTCGCTTGGTACTGGCACGGGCTTCCTCGTCATAGGGTGAGATGAGGGCCTGGCTGCCCGGCGGGCGGTTCGGCTCGTCCCGCCAGCGAAGGAGTCCGTCGTCCAGATAGTAGTTCTGCAGCCAGATGCGCTGCAGCATCTCAACGGCCGGGACGTGCCGCAGGTACTCCGGAGCAGAAGCCGCC
>JBGSTK010000237.1:0-16032 GCA_041736565.1 Phycisphaeraceae bacterium
GGCGGCTTCGACAATCGTGGCGGGGCTCGATGCCCAGCAGCGGCTCGGACTGGAACTGCGCCATCTGCCCGTGCTCGTGGCGCTCCAACCAGACACCCTCCGCCAGCCGTCCGCAAATCTTCGGCAAAAACTCCAACAGCGACTGGCGGGTGCTGAGACACACCTGCTATCGCCCGATGCTGACCCGACCATGGCCGGCTATCCGCAGCGCCTCGAGCAGAGCATCGACAAACTGAGCTGGGCGGATCTTGCGACCATCGACCTGCTGCTGGATGTCTTGGCTGATAGCGTGTTGCGGGCATCGCTTTTCGCCCAGGCGCAGGCGGATGTGGACGACACGGGCAGCGAGCATGGCGGGTTGCTGGTGGTCACCGGTCCGCCCGAATCGCTGACGCTACAAGCCCAAGCCTTCGCCAGTTTTCAACGGCGTCACGATGCCGCCTACGTCGCGCCGCCTCAACTCGTGCTCGAGTTGCCCAACGCCCTGGCGCATTACCACTTTCACGCCACCGTTCTGGCTAACGCCGCGTGGGCTGGCCCGGGCTTAGGCGACCTGCGAGTTGCCAGGCATATGGGCATCACGGGCATCGTCCTCACTAGCATCGGCGGCGATCGGCTAAACGTCGATTTCTACCAGCCCGATGGTCTCGTCATTGACCTGGGCACCCTTCGCCGATGAACGCGCCGTAGAGTCAAATGCGGATGCAAAAAACCCCTGGCTGCGTGCAGGGGGTGGGGGGTAGCACGACAACCAGGGGCGAAACGGAGGACAATAACGCCTTGTATTCTTTATTCTATCGCCCAAGTGGTCGGTGGCAAGTAATGACAAGCCACTCGCGAAAGCCCAACAACATGTGACGATGCATTGGCCTGCCTCCGCGATGCTTGACTTCGCCAACCGCACGGCTAATTATTAAGCGACAGTTAATCCCGCCCCCGGAAGGGTCCGGTCACACCTAGCGTGGGCCGGACCCTATTTTTTTTTATAACGAATTTTTACGACGAGCCGGAAGCGTCAGCGACGGTGGTATTTTTGTTTGGTTACACGCAACCCTTTTGAACCTCGAACCGGATCGTCGTTCACGCTTCCGGCTCGTTAGGCGTCCGCCGCTGCTAACGCGTGCGCCTCGTTCGGGCCTGCCGGGCAAATTATTACAATGCACAAAAGGCGCTGCAGCGAGCGCTCCAACGAGCCACGCCCACGACAAGGTGACCATCCATGACCGACCTCCCCCGCAGCACAAACTTGCGTTCCATTCCCGCAGCGGTCGCGGCCGCCATCGCCCATACCCCCGACGAAACCATCGGCGGTGCGCCGCCCGCCGGTCCATTCCTCACCATCAGCCGGGAGTTCGGCAGCGAAGACCCGACGCTGTATCCGCTGTTGATCCAGAAGCTCAACATAGCCCTGCCCCATCAGCGTGCATGGTTGTCTTACGACCGGGAACTCGTCGAGAAAGTCGCTGCGGATCACGATCTGGCGGCACCGCTGGTGGCCACGCTGGATCAGGAGTCTCACTCCTGGCTCGACGACCTGCGTAAAGGTTTGAGCGTGCATCTCAGTAGTGAACCGCTCGACGCCTTTGCGATCTATCGCCGGGTGGCGCAGACCGTCAGGGCACTGGCGAAGTCGGGGCGTGTGATCCTGGTGGGGCGGGGCGGTGCGTTCATCGCGCGTGACATGTCCCATGGTGTGCAGGTGCGCCTGGTGGCACCGACGGAAATCCGCGTTGCCGCCATCGCCCGGTGCCAGGGCATCAGCCTCGACGATGCCCGCCAACAGGTGGCGATGCGCGATGAGGCACAGCTTGCTTTCTACTATCGCCACTGGCCCACCGTCGCTGCGGCCGACATCCTGACCGCGACGTTCAACACCGCGCGGATCGACACCGAGACGCTGGCGGACACAATCGTGAGTCTGGTCGTGGCCAAGGCAAGCGCCATGTCCGGTGCCAAGTCAGGCAAGGCCTAATGCGTCACCACGATTCGCTCATTTTTCCGGGCATTCCGGCTCCTCTCCCGCGCCTCGCGGGGGAGGCTGGGAGGGGGCATTTTGCAGTGGGCCATCCGTTGGTGAAGCGGGCGAAGAACGGAAATGCGTGTTACTTCGACCCCCACCCCAACCCTCCCCCGCGAGGCGCGCGGGAGAGGGAGTAGACGGCCTCAACTCGGCACCGCTTCCGCCACCGGGCGCACCAGCAACTTGCGCAGCACCGCCAGCAGTGTGCCGATGGGTTCGAGGTAATTCGTCGGCGGTCGCCAGTAAATAGTTCGAGGATCGATGAGGCTCGCGCGGCCGGGCGCTTTGGTCAGAATCGCATCCAACCGCTGCGGCTGCGTCGTGCGGAAAATCAAATCCGGCCCTTCGAGCTTGATACCATCAATCTCCAACGTGCTGGCGGCAATGCGAATCTCTGTTAACTGCAGCAGCATCTCCACCTCCTTGGGCGGCTTGCCGTAGGCCTCCTCCAAATCGCGGGCGACCTGCGTGAACTCATCGAGCGTCGCCGCGCGACTCAGCCGCCGATACGCATCCATGCGGTACTTCTCGCTGGCGATATAGCCCGGCGGAATGCGACCCACAGCAGGCAACTCCAGATGCGTCGTCACCGGCTCGACGATCTTCTCATGCCTCAGATTCTTCGCCTCCTGCTCCAACAATCGGCAATACATTTCATAGCCCACCGCTGCGATGTGCCCCGACTGCTCAGCACCCAGCAGGTTCCCCGCACCGCGAATTTCCAAATCGCGCATCGCGATCTTGAACCCCGCGCCCAGCATCGAAAACTGCTCGATGGCTTTTAGACGCTTGGTCGCCTTCTCCGTCACCGGCCGATCACCAGGCAGCAGCAGATAGCAGTAGGCGCGGTGCTTGTATCGACCGACGCGTCCACGCAACTGATGCAGATCCGCCAGGCCGTAGTGATCGGCCTCGTTAATGAACATCGTGTTGGCGGTCGGAATATCGATACCGCTTTCGATGATGGTGGTGCTCACCAGGATGTCCGCTTGGCGGCGCATGAATTTGAGCATGACGGCTTCGAGTTCATGGCCCGCCATTTGCCCGTGACCCACGACGATGCGTGCCTTGGGTGCCAGGCGTTGAATCTCATCAGCGACCTGTTGGATGTTGTGGACGCGGTTGTGAACGAAGTAAGCCTGCCCCTGCCGCGCCAACTCACGCATCAACGCGCGCTTGATGCGGTTGCCGTCGTAAGGCAGCACTTCCGTGACAATGGCGCGGCGATCGGCGGGAGGAATCGACAGCGACGCAATGTCACGCAGCCCCAGCATCGCCATGTGCAGCGTGCGCGGGATCGGCGTGGCGGTGAGCGTCAACACATCAGCGGTGAGGCGAAACTCCAGAAGCTTCTGCTTGTGCTCGACGCCGAAACGCTGCTCCTCATCGACGATGACCAGCCCCAGGTCCGCAAACTTCACATCCGCTGACAACAGGCGGTGCGTGCCGATGATGATGTCCACCTGCCCAGCCGCGAGGTCTGCCAGCACTTTGTTCTGTTGACTGGCGGTCTTGAAACGGCTCAAGCTCTCGATGCGAAACGGGTACTCGCGCATGCGAGCGGTGAACGTCCGGTCGTGCTGTTCAGCCAGCACGGTCGTCGGCACCAGCACCGCCACCTGCTTGCCGAACTCCGCAGCTTTGAACGCGGCACGAATCGCGACCTCTGTTTTGCCAAAGCCCACATCGCCGCAGATGAGCCGATCCATCGGCTGCTCGTCGGACATGTCCTTCTTGATCTGCGCGATGGCGGCTAGCTGATCCTCCGTCTCCTCGTAGGGAAACTCCGCCTCGAACTCGCGCTGCCAGACTGTGTCGGCCGGATAGCGAATGCCCGGCAGCGAGGCCCGCGCCGCTTGCATCTGCAGCATGTGCCGCGCGAGGTCTCGCACCGCCACCGCGACCTGTTCCTTCTGCTTCTGCCAACGCTTGCCACCCAGCGTGCTCAAAGGCGGGCGACCATGAAACCCACCGATGTACTTCTGCACCAACTCGATCTGCGTGGCGGGCAGATGCAGGAGCACCTTGTCGGCAAACTCCAGCGTGAGGTACTCCTGCGACAACCCTTTTTGCCGCATGGTCCGCAAGCCCACGAAGCGCGCGATGCCGTGATCCACATGCACGACATAGTCGCCGACTTCCAGATCGATGAACGCATCCGCAGTGCGTTCACCGGCACTGCCGATGCTGATGCGACGAATCCGTCGGCGGGTGAGGTAGCGGTGAAACAGCTCGTGGTGCGGCACGAGGTGCAGAGGTCCGGTGTGAGGCTGCGCGATGGGATGACCGCTTTCGGTCGAGGCATCGTCCGCTTGCCAGATGAAGCCGCGATGAAGGTAGCCGATCTGTCGCGCGATCACGTCACTCGCAGCGGGCACATGTTCCGAGATGAGTTCGCCCAATCGCTGCCGCTCCGCCTGCTTCTCGCAGAGGACCACCACCTGCCCAGGCTGCGTCGCGTTGCCTCCGCCAACGCCACCGTTGCCTCCATCGCCACCTTGCCCCGCCAACTCCGCCAACTCCTTCACCGCTTCGCCCGCATCCTGCGCAAACGCCACCAACGAGCCCACGGGCAATCGCACATTCGCCGTCGCATCGCGCGTGCCGCTGTACTGGTTGATCTCGACATGCGTCCGATGCGTCAGGCTCTGCATCAGGGCGTTGGGCGAGATGATGCCGCGTGCCTGCGTTAGCCGCTCGAAGTAGCCGCGCGATTGTTCGGAAAGCTCCAGCACTTCATGCAGCACCACCAGCGTCTGCTCGCTGACAAGCCGCAGCAGACTGGTCGTGCGATCCTCCGCCGCCAGTCGCGCCACGGTGGCACCGACAAGCTGAGCGCGATCAATGCGTCGCCCCGAGCCCATGGTGTCGGTGTTGATCAGCGCCAGCGTTTCGATCTCATCGCCGAAATAATCGACGCGAATCGGCGCGGGTCCCGCTGCATCGGTCCCGCCCGCTGAGGGCAGATAAATATCCACGATCCCGCCACGGGTGGTGAAATCGCCAGGTTGCTCAATCGCATCACTTCGGCTGTACCCAGCGCGGTCCAGCCAATCGAGCAGTTGCGCGGGAGGCAGGTGCGTGCCGGGTTGCAGCGTCAGCGAGAACTCGCCCAGCGCATCGGCTTGCGGCACCGGCTGCATCAGCGCCTGAATCGGCGCTACCAGCACTGCGGGCTTATCGCCAGCCATGAACCCCTGCGACACCACCCGCTCCACGACGTTGAGCCGTTCCGCCAGGAGTTCGAGACTGACGTTGGTCTCGCCGGGCAGAACTTCCAACGCTCCGAAGCGTTCGCGCTGCAGGTCGTAACCCGCAGCTTCAAAGAGCGCCAGGTCTTCGTAGGCATCATCCGAATCATCCAGATGCGCCACGACCAGCAGCACAGGCCGACACAACCGCAACGCCAGCGCACCGCTGACAAGCGTGGCACTGGAGCCCCAGCTTCCTTCAGCAACGGTACGGTTCTGTTGCGCGATGCCCCGGCAAAGCAGATCCAGCGCGGGTGCATCGACGATGCGTGAGAGCCAGCCGCGAACCTCGGCCGCCGACGGTCGCGGCACGTTGATATCGCCGGCTTGATCGGGCGCGACGCTCAATGGGCCTGATCCATCTTGGGCCGAGGTTGGGCCGACATCGCCAGAACCACCGGCACGTCGTAGCTTCCCGGAGTTGGTTCAGCGGGACGAGGCACGCTCAGCTCGGGCACATCCTCCAGCACGCGGATCATCGCAATTTCATCGCACGCCTGATTCTTACTGCAGCGCGAGCACTCGCTCCAGACCTTCAGCGGCAGCTCCTGGCGATCCACCACGTGGAAGCCGCAGCGAGCGAAAAATTCCTTCTCGTAGGTCAGACTCATGAGCTTGCGAATGCCCAGTTCATCCGCCTCATCGACGCAGGAGATCACCAGCCGCTTGCCCAGCCCTTTGCCGCGATGCTCGGGCTTGACCGCCAGCGCGTAAATCTCCGCCATGTTGGCCCAGACGATCGACAGCCCGCAGACGCCCAGCACCTCATCGCCCTCAGCCTCGACGTGGAAATCTCGCACATGCTCGTAGAGAAACGCCAGCGAGCGATGCAGCATCAAGCCGTATTCCGCAGCATCGTTGATGATGCGCGAAATCTGCGGCACGTCCCGAGTTCCAGCACGTCGAATCATGCCGCAATTGTATCGCGCGCAGGCAAGCGATTGCGACGGATTTTGAATGGCGGTGCGTCACCCGAAAAACAGGCAGCCCCAAATCACGGCAAAAAACAATCCTCCGCCCGCGGCGCTGTGTCGATGACCCCCAACCCCACCAATTGCTCACCCAACGCACGCCAACGTTCCACCGTCATCACGCCCAAGCCATGCTCCTTCGTGGCCGCGCTCTCCAGCATCGGCCGATGTGCCTCGGCACCCGCGGCAAACCACGCGGCATCCATCGTGGTGTTGAGCTTCGCCATCACCGCATTGGCTGGCGCTGGATCATCAAGGTAAGCCTTCCATCCCGCCGCCACCGCCTGCCGCATGGCGCGGACCATCTCCGGCTTCTCGCGCAGCAGCTTGCCATTGACCGCCACCACCACCGTGTAAGGGTCGTAGCCCGACTCCGCGATGAGAAAAACCTGAGGCTTAGCGCCCTGGCCACGCGCGGTGATGGGCTCGGAAAAGACGAAGCATTGCTGAGCAAACCAAGGGTCCCCCAGAAACTGCGCCACGCCTCCCATGTAGGGTACGACCTTGACCTGCTCCAAGCCGTACTTCTCCGCGAGGAATTTGCCGTACGGCAGGCCGACCTCCATCGCCACCGTCAGCTTGCCCGCCGGATCGTTGCGGGTCAGAAGATCTGCGAGGTCCTTGTAGCCGCGCTCCTCGTGCGCCATGATCCCCTGCGGGCAGGTCTGGTACACGGCGAAGATGGCGACGACGTCAATGCCCCTCGCGCGGCCGATGATGATTTCATCAGCACTGACAATGCCGAACTCGACCTGGCCTGCCCCGATCATCTGCATGGTGGGCTTGCCCGCGCCGCCGGGTTGGATCGTGACGTTGAGCCCCGCCTTTTCATAGTCGCCGTTGAGTTGCGCCGCATAGAACCCGCCGAACTCCGGCTCAGGCACCCAGTTGAGCGCCAGCGTCTGCCGCGGCTCGTCTGAGCAACCGGTGATGAGAGCAAGCAGAAACGTCAGAGCGATGCCGATGGTTGAAGTGCGTGTCATGACAGGTCCTCGTTTGATTTGGGTAGATCGACGTCGCTACCGATGTCGCGACGTCGCGATTCCGCCGCCGTCGATGCCACCCGTGATCTGCACCCCTGGATATTACCGTAACGCTGCGTGTCAGCATGACAGCCGCTCGACCCGCATCGTAGAATGACGCCCCACGCGCGGGCCTCGTGGTGCCCTCGCCTCGCCCGCGCGTCACCCTCGCTTCCCGCCACAAAACCCCGGATCCCCTCATGCTCACCATCGCAAAGTTCGCACGAGCCGAACTCACCTTCGCGCCGACCACTCGCGTCGATGCCGTCGCCTTCACCGCGCCCGATGGCACGGTGACTCGTCGTCCCGCCTTCGAGCATCAACCCGCCAAGTTGACCTACAACGTCCAAGGTTACGAATCCGTTGAAGCGATCGACCAGCCCGTGCTCGCCGTGCGCTTCACGCCGACATGCACGGGCCGTTACTCGTGGGCCGCCTTCGCCGGCACCACGCAGGTCCAGGATGGCTCACTCACCTGCACCGACTCCGACCACCCCGGCTACGTTCAACGCAGCTCGCGCGATCCACGCTACTTCGCCATGACCGACGGCAGCAGCTACTGCCCCATCGGCGCCAACGTCTGCTGGCCCGTGCGCTACGCCCTCAGCACCGGCCAGGAATTTCTCACCGCTGCCGACGGCGGCACGCTGGGCATCAACGAGTATCGCCGTTGGTTCGACAAACTCGCGACCCACGGCGGCAACTTCGCCCGCATCTGGCTCAGCAACTCCTACTTCAACGCCACGCCCAAACACGCCGACCAACTCGACCTCCTCCAATTCCACCGCAGCGATGCCTTGATCGACCTGGCGCGAAGCCGAGGCATCCGACTCAAGCACTGCTTCGACAACATGCGCGGCTTCGACGCCCGCCAACCGCAACAGATCGACCTCGTCGATCAACACGGCCAGCGACCCGATGGCCCGCGAATGGATCAATGGTTCACCGACCCGCGCTGGCAAGGCTATTGGTGGACGAAGGTGCACGCCTACCTCGCACGCTACGGCGACGATCCGACCGTCATGGCCTGGGAACTCTGGAACGAGATCAACGCCTGTAAGGTCAACTTCGACATCGCCCATCAATGGACCATCCGCACGCTCGAAACTCTCGCGCCGCTTGTGCCGCGCCAAATGGTCGTCAACTCGCTTGGCAGCTTCGACTCCGATGGCCACGTCGCGCCCTATGCTGCGTTCGGTGCCATCGACGCCATGGACTTCCAACAGGTGCATCGATACCTCGATCAAGGCGCTCGCCTCGCGCTGGTGCGGCAGGACCCCGTGGCGTTTTCTGTCGATGCCGTCAAACGCGTCGCACGCCCCGATCGCCCGACGCTGCTGGCGGAAACCGGGGCCGTCAACGACCACCACACCGGCCCGTTTCGCTACTACCCCCACGATGACCAGGGCATCATCTTCGCCGACACCACCTACCCCGCCTTCTTCGCCGGCGCCGCGGGCTCGGGCCACATCTGGCACTGGGACCGCTACGTCGATCAGAAAAATCTGTGGGACGGCTACGCGCCGCTGGCGGAACTTGTCGCGGGCATCCAACTCGATGCGCAGGCCTTCGAGCCCGTGGACCTCTCCAACAGTGCCGCATGGGCACTCGCACTGCGCGGGCGAACCTGCACACTCCTGTGGGTCCGAAATCGTGCGGATTCATGGGATAAAGTGCTCCAACAGCAGACCCCCGCGCCAAGCATCGAGGCAATGTCGCTGCCCCTCGCTGCGTTAACCAAAGATGCAGGCCGCGTGGACCTCTGCCGAGGCTGGCGTGAAACCGTCGGCCCCGCGCGGATCATAGACAACCGCTTGCATCTGCCATCGTTTCGACGGATGCTCTTCGTGCGACTCCAACACGCGTGAGCAAACAAAGGAGGCTTCATGCGACCCGCCCGGACATCACTCGCCTCGACGCTGATCCTCCCGTTGACGCGGACGCTCACGCTCACGTTGTTGTTGTTAGTCGCGTTGACCGTCCCGCTCACGTTGCCCTCGTCCGCCTGGGCCCAGTCCAAAAAACTACCGCCCTCACCCACCGATCCCGCATGGCTGCTCAAAATCATCGGCGATGGCGCGGTGGCGTACCAGTGCCAACCACGTGGCGCCAAAGAATTGAGCATCTACCTCATCGAGCTGCGCGATGTCGGGAATCCCATCGACTTAGGCCACGGCCACAGCCCGGAGTTTTCGCCCGACAGTTCACGACTCGCCTGGGTGCGAGGCAACGAAGCCGTGGGCCGCGTCCGCGCTGGCGCCGGCGACGGTGAACTCCACGTCATTGCCAGCGACATCGATCCGCAAGGCGGCGTGCATTGGATCGCCAACGATTCCGTTGTCGTGAAATTCAAAGAGGGCGGCTGGCATCGCGTGACGCTGGCGGGCAAAAAACAGCCGATCCCCGCACTCGAAAAAGTCGCGTTCACAGGACGCGAAACCGACGTCCGCCTCGGTAAAGACGGCGTGTGGAGTTTCGTCGCCGGGCAAAAATGGGTCACCAGCGACGGCAAAACCGGCCGCATCCCCGGCAACTGCTCATCAAGCCTCTCGCCCGAT
Organism: Phycisphaeraceae bacterium; assembly: GCA_041736565.1. Lineage (GTDB taxonomy): Bacteria > Planctomycetota > Phycisphaerae > Phycisphaerales > Phycisphaeraceae > JBBDMX01. Next base: position 9,823 of record JBGSTK010000237.1, read on the forward strand.
GGACGCAGCGTCGGCGCACTTCAATCCGGCCACAAAGAAGCACGCTATGCCGCCATCCGAGAGGGCGGCAGCACCGGCAAACTCGAATGGAAATATGCCTCGCCCAAGAAAGACAAAGGCTTTGATAACCACCGTTGGTCGAGTAACGACGCTCGCTTCTTCATCGCCTCCGATGAAGCCCACGAGCAGCCCGTGATACTCATGATCGGCTCACCCACGCGCGTGCTTCGCTTGGGCAAAGCCCCCGAAAGCCAGGAGGATGTGTACGCCGACATGACCGTAGGTAAAGCGACGAAGGTCGCATGGTCAACGACCAGTACCGCCAATACTAATACTGAGATCGCCGCGGCCAACACCGACTCTACCGACGCCAAACCGCATCAAGATGAGCCCGAGGCCAAAGTAGCGTCGGTGACGCTGACTGCAACGCTACGTGAAAAAGCCCTGGTGCCCGACCCCGGCAGCTACCCCCACGCGCTGGTGGTCTATCGCTACGAAGTGACCAAAGTCGTCGCCGGCAACTGGCCCGCTGAGACCAAGCAAGTCTTCATCGCCCACTGGGTCATCCGCGACCGCAAGGTCATCGCCCCGATCGCCAACCGAAAGGTAGGCTCATCGCACACCATGACCCTCGAATCCCTCGACGCTCACCCCGACGCCACCAGCCAACATATTTCTCTCCCCGAAACCGAAGAAGTGTTAGGTGCGGTCCTCTGGCTCGATATGCCGAAAAAGTAACACGAAAAAGCCCCGGAGGGGCGACACATGAATAGCTCGGTCCGTCAGGGCCGCGAAAGGCTGCCTTCATCGCCGACCTCGGTAATGCGAAGGCGGTAGCCGGTCGGATCGTCGATGCGGTACTCGCGAGTTCCCCACGGCTTCTGTTCCAACGCCTCGACGATCGGGGCGTTATTTCGCCGATGTTCCTCGTAGGCCGCGTCAATGTTAGCTACCAAAAGAACAACCTCCAAGCCCCTGACTTTGGCGGCCAAATCGGCATTGCGCGTTAAGTACAGTGACAGGCTATCCCTTCTAAGTCCAGCATCGCTCGTCGGCTTGCCCCACGTCCAGTCTAGGGTAAAGCCGAGCGTGTGGACATAGAATCGCACTGCCTCGTCTACATCGGCAACGGGCAGGAACGGGATCGCGGACGTAAACCGGGGCGCCATCTCCGTAGTGTTCATCGAACCTCCTCAGGGCAGTTAACCCAATGTCTAATGGCCGGCGTGGCACCGACCGGGTCGTACATTACCAGAACGCCATGCTTGACCCGCGCCACCATCCGGGTGACGTGCACGGAACTTTGGCGACGACATGCGTACGCTACCTGAAAGTACTCGATGTCGCCAATATGTTTTGCGCGAGGGTGGCGTAGCTCCAGCCGCCGCATTTGCATGCGGGGCTTCGGGTATTTTGGCGCCGCGGGCGCTGGTTTGATGTGTGTCTGCGTTGCAAAAGGCCCGGAGGGGCGAAACATGAATAGCTCGGTCCGTCAGGGCCGAGAAAGGCCGATCACTCCCCTTCCTGAGCCCCGGAGGGGCGCTACAAGTCTTCTCTCAAAAGAAGTGCCGGGCCTCCGGCCCTCGAAAAACTAAAGAAAAAGGTGTTGGTAGGTTGACGCGTTCTCGGCCCTCACAGGCCGAGCTACCAATGTGCCGGGCCTTCGGCCCTGAGGCGCCTACCTGGGGACTCTACTTTCCTTCGTAGCCGAAACGGCGAAGTATCCACATCACCCCATCCGTCGTAAGCAATGCGAAAGCCACGCACACTCCGCTGAGTGACAGCAAGCAAGCGGGAAAGATGAAGCACATGCCTACAAATGCCCAAGGCACGGGAAGTAACCCGAAGAGTTTGCCGATAGCGGCAATCAGTGTGCCAATGGCAGCGGTGGCGAGAATAAGGAGTTGAAGTCGCCACGCCGCGAATGGAATGAGAATCGGCAGCAAGATCATACGAACCGGCTTGGGGAGTCGCCGAACACGGTCCCAGAAGCGCGCTATGCCGTCGCCCGTCTTGCGCACAGTGTTAGGCTGCGTAGTGCGGTGCTCAAGGTGAGGGTCATGCGGGGACACAAAGAGTTGCTTGCTTCGGGTGATCTCGTTACCGGTGGTCGTCTTGATGTACACAATGACAATGAAGTCATGACCTTCACGAACATATTCTCCAGCTATGCGTCTATCCTTATCCCCGCGGCGGCATTGCAGAGTCGCTTCAACCAGAAGCGAGAGCGGGACTCTTTGCTTTTGCAGTTGATCGCGAAACTGGTGGATCGCATCGTGTACGACCTGCTCGCGAGCCGAATCGGGACCGGGGGCATCAGCAAGCAAATCGATGGTTATGCCATCGAGTGACGATTCAGCCAGGCCAAATAGCCACCACCCGTCGCGATCACGGTAACGACTCGTGAAGGTAGACAGAAAGTTGGGAGCTACCGCTCGAAGCGTGCGCCAACCAGCCACGGAAGCACCTAACTATCATTGACCCGCGCCGCCATCCGGGTGACGTGCCCGGAACTTTGGCGACGATATGCGTACGCTACCCGAAAACAACCGATGTCGCCAGTGGTGTTGCGCGAGGCAGGCGCAGGATCAAGCCGCCGCATTTGCATGCGGGGCTTCGCCGGAGGATCGTTATCCGACAAACGCACGATACGCGGCGAAGGCACTCAAGCAGAGACAGAGCAGGCCAAAGATACCAATTGCGAAACTGATTACGACGCCGAGCCAGAAGCCGAAGGGCGTATTCTTTCGGCTATGGTAGCGTCCCGGGCGGTATCTCAGTTTTATGTAGAACTGGCCGGATGCCAAGGCTTGAATACCATTGTAGAGCGGCACCATGCAGGCCACGCCTACGGCGAATGCGGCGATGGTGGCTCCAACGTCATTGCTCATCGGGCGCCTGACTATGATGAACCCGCGTCGCCATCCGGGTGACGTGCCCGGAACTTTGGCGACGACATGCGTACGCTACCCGAAAACAACCGATGTCGCCAGTTTGTTTGGCGCGAGGCGGCGCGGACTCCAGCCGCCGCATTTGCATGCGGGGCTTTGGGGCAATGTGTTTTGACGCTCGTGGGTCGCGGGTGCGGGGGCTTGGGTTAATACACGTTGTCGTCAATGCACCTTGTCATACGAGCCGGGCTTTTCTTCTAGGCCGCAGGGGCCGCCGCCGGTGCTGGCGGGGTATTCGATAGTATGACCGGCGAAGTCGTGGAGCGGATGGTAGTGTTTGCTGATCTGTTTGGAAGAGCGGGGCATGTAGTGACAGATGAACGCTCGCCGCCACTGCGTGGGGCTGCGGTTGGGGCCCGAGCCGTGGATCACGCTGCCGTTGAAAAATAGTGTGTCGCCCGGCTCCATGTGTGCGGGAATGGCTTTGAAACCCTTGGGTGCGTTGACCAGGTGCGTGGTGAAACTCACTTCGCCATCAGCCTGTTCGGGGCATTGGATATCGAGCGTGTGCGTGCCGGGCACGATGTACATACCGCCGTTGTCGGGATGAGCGGGATCGATGGCGGTCCATGCAGCGATGCACGTGCCGGGCGCGACCTCGAGATAGAAGTTGTCCTGATGCAGAGCCTGGCCCTTGGCGCCAGGAGGCTTGAAGTAGAACATGCTCTGCGTGGCGATGGGTTCTTCACCCAGCAGAGCCTGGAGTGCTGAGCCGACGCGCGGGTGCAGCATCCAACCCATGGTCGCCTGATCGAAGCGATGCGGGTGCATGACCCGCGGGTAACGCCAGAGCACATCGCCGCCGCCCGTCTGCCCGGGATCGCGCGGCTCCCAGAGGCCGGGGATCGGCGTGCCCGCCTCGGCTATCGCATCGAATCTCGCCTTGATGGCGGCGACTTCGTGCGGGTCGAACATGCTTTTGACGATCAAGTAGCCTTGGCGATGGTAGTGTTCGATATCGGTCGGTTGGAGGGGGGTATGGGTGGGGGTAGGGTGGGTTACGTGGGGGGTTGAGATCATTAAAATTGCCCTTGGAAGCGGTGATATTGGAGTCTTTCCAATTATCGCGGCGGGGGGCGGCGAGACAATAGACGCCTTGGGCGAAATCATGGATGATATGCGCATCGTCGCCGTCAAAGCGGGCCCACGATACGCCACCATGCCCTACCTTCAAATCCACAGTTCAGGCCACTTTCGTGACTTTCCCGAGCACGCCACCCAGCGTGATGACCCGCTGGACTATCTGGTGATCTGGGTGCTGGGCGGCCGGGGGTATGTCCGCACGGGAAAGTCCGCCAAATCTACGCCCGCCCGTGCCGGCGACCTGCTGGTGATGCCCAAAGGTTTGCCCCACGCCTATGGGGCTGATCCCGCGGAACCTTGGGATATCGTGTGGGCACACTTCGATGGCGATGCTGCGGCCGACCTCGTGAAGCGACTCCAGGCCTTTGGCGAGTTGCGGATTCGGCTGGGGCTTGATGCCCATATTCACGAGCGATTTCTCGAACTCGTGGTGGCCCACGATCGCCAGGTGCCGCGCTCGCAGCACCTCTGCGACTGCCTGCTCTGGGGCCTGCTGGGGCTCATCATTCACCGCCTGGAAATTCGGGGCGAAGTGCGCGAGCCCGACCGCCTGCCCGACATGCAGCGGCTGCAGAAATACATCCACGAAAATCTCAGGCGAAAGATCACACTTCACGATCTCGCCGACGTCGCGGGCCTGTCGGTGAGCCAGTTGGGCCGCGTGTTCGCCTCGCTTTTCAAGGTCAGCCCGATGCAGTACGTGATTCAGCAGCGGATGGCCAGGGCGTGCCTGTTGCTGACGGAAACGACGATGCCCGTTAAGCAGGTCGCAGCAGCGGTGGGGTGCGATGATCCATACTATTTTTCCCGCCTGTTTCGCAGAGTAGTGGGAGCCCCGCCGCGAGCGTATCGCAGGAATGTCGATCCCTCGCCATGATGCACAAACGAGCCGGAAGCGTGAGCGACGGACACTTGGATTGCGACGCCATCACAACGCCTGCATTCGCCACACCGCACGCCACAACCCGCTGACCTGCTCGCGTGGCAACGTCGTCGGCGCATACCGCGCATTGAGCGGTTGCAGGCGAATGCGCGAACCCTTGCGCTGGCCTTGATCCGCTTCGAAAAACACACGTTTGAACGTCGTGTGATGGTCAGGCTCAAGCCGCACAAAACAGTCAGCGCCATCCTTGATCTCCGCGTGCGGCGAGAACACGACGATGTCACCCTCGTTGTAGTCGGGGATCATCGAATCGCCCACCACGCGGGCAGCAAACGCATCGGGATCATCCAAGTGCGGGCAGGCCACGTACTCATCCGCGACGCGCGCGGGGTAGTCCAGGTCCGTGAAATCCTTGGGATATCCAGCCGCCACGCGATTGATCAGCGGCACGCGCTGCGTCGAATCGCGGGACAACATGCGTGGCTCACCAGCGGGAGCATCAGCAGCGACCAGCGCTTCCTCGATCCGCTGACGAAGCTCACCGCGGTGAAACAGCACATCCAGATCGCGCCCGCCCGCCTTCTTGCCGGGCTTGTCGCCAGGCCTTCCCCCAGGCTTTCCCCCGGGCTTTTCACCCTCCGTCGCCGTCGCCTCCTTGAGCCATTCCGCCAGTTGCCGCGTCTTGGCAGCGGACTGTGTCAGCCGGGCCAATTCTTTGCGAACCGGGTCGGGCGTGTTGGCCCAGTCGGCCGCCTTTCGTAACGCGCCGCTGCGGATTTCCAAGGCTTTTTCCAGCGCGGAAATGAGCTGTGCCGAGGGCGGATTGGCGACGCGATGATTCTCGATCATCGACAGGTAACTCCGCGTGGCACCGACCTTTTGCGCCACCGCCTGCAACGTCAGCCCCAACGCCTCACGCCGCTCGCGAATGATTTGTCCGACGGATTGCATTCAAAAATCTCCGGGGTTTCCGCGTTCCATTTTGAGGGCGAACGCTTCTCCACATCTTGTTCACAGATCGCTTAACACCACTTGCCTGTTAGCTAAACGTTCGGTACAATGTTCACATATTCTTTAACAGGAGTGTAAGCCATGTCCAGTCGCAATGCAACAAGTTTGAACGGGGTTGAAAATGCTCGCCTTCGACGCCGTCAACGGGCGCAGCGGCTCCTGCAGCTTGCCCACCATCTGCCGCCACGCGATCGCCTGCTGTTGATCCAGAGCTGGGAGCGGCAGGTCAGTACGCGTGACTTGGGCCTGTTGACCCAGCGACACCCCGCAGCCGTGCGTCGG
>JBGSTK010000248.1:0-17500 GCA_041736565.1 Phycisphaeraceae bacterium
TGCGAGTCAGCCCAGCGCGGCTGGCGCTGCCTCAACGGCCACGAAAGGATCCCCGACGTAATCGCCGGCATCCCCTTCATCGACGGAGTCAAAACCCTCGCCGCCTGATCCGCCCATCCACAGGATTTGACCATTGCTCCACTCGGTCATCGTGGCAGCGTAACCCTCGTAGCGGTCGATCTCACTGTAGTGCGGCTCCTGGTCACGCTGCCAGGAGTAAGTCAGGTAAGCGATCCGCCTGTGCTTGAGGTCGATCAAGGTCTGTGTCGCCAGTCGGCCACCGGCGATATCGTCCGGATAGACGCAGTCGGCCGGTCGCTTGGTGTTGAGCCAGATCGATGAAATACGATGGCGTTCAATCGTTTCCACCATCGATTGCGGAATCGACTTGGTGTAGTCGATGATCAGGCCATCGCAGTTGATCTCGCGCAACATCTGCGGCAACGGGTCGGGGTGCTGGTCGTTCTCTTCGCAGTACGAGGTGATGGCCAACTGCATCCGCTGACGCTCCAGTTGGCCGCTGATGCCCCTGAGCATCTCGGGCGGCAAGGTGCTGCGGCCACTGTGCTCAGCGCTGACAAGAAGCCCCACGCAACCAAGCCGACCGCGGACCATGGCCCGAGCGGCGGTGTTGGGACGGTAACCCATTTCTTCCGCAATCTTGTGGATCCGCTGAGCCCGTTTTCGCCCCGACGCCCAGGCGCCCTTTTGATCGCCACGGATCACGCGCGAGACCGTCGTGTAGTGAACACCGGCCTTCTCAGCAATCGCTTTGACAGTGGCGTTGACCATGCGCTCCATTCGCCGCCGAGGCGGACTCACCGCGTTCTGCACACGTTACCAGTATACTTGCCGAGGCACTCCGGTCAAGAGGATATGCGAAATTTCCGCGATAAATGTGACATTCAGTGGGGGAGTTTGGGCCGGTATCACCCGAAAGCAATCGCCCACAAGGGGGGTCCCCGCCTATCGCCGGGTGACTGTGGCCAAGGCTCTGCGTGCCACAGCCCCACCACCAGTGATGCGTAACCGCAAATAACCCCCCCCGATGTCAACTCGCCACCACCGAAGGCGTTGAACATCCCCCGCCACGCCCACGCATGTCGGCAAGTCCGTCCAGGTCTTGTATCCTTCGTGGCCTCTTGTGTCCTCTGCGGTTCCTCCCCGCTTTCTGGCTTCCTTCGCGTCATTGCGGCTTCGTGTTCATTCCGTATGCCTCGCACGCAATTGTTACGGGCGCGACGGGGGCTGGGGCGTGGCTGTGGCACGCAGCGCCTTTGCCACAGGCACCCGGCGCACAGCATGCCCGTCCCAATAATCACCCGCAGTCGCTCCGCGTACCCCCTTTTCGCCTCACTTCCGTCCCAATAACACATAACATTGCCCAGAAAGCCCGGTCTTACGCCCAGAAAGCTCGGGCTTAGGCCCAGCAAGCCCGGTCTTAGGCCCAGCAAGCCCGGGCTTAGACCCAGCAAGCCCGGGCTTACGCTCAGCAAGTCCGGGCTTACGCCCAGAAAGCTCGGGACCGCGCAGCGCAAGCGCACGTCCCAGCGACCCAGCCGCGCACGCAAGCGACGTAACCTTATAGATGAGTGCCCCCCCCGGCCCCGGCCCCCCGGCTAAGCCACCTGGCCGATAACATACGACTCCAGCACTCGTTGCCCGCTCATGAGGATGGTAAACTGGCTTACGAACAACCATCTCCCGCATGTCCGGGGATGTTATTCCGACCCCCGGAGCGTTTCCGGGGTGTTACACGGATCCATCTAATTACTATTAGGCACATTGTGGACACACTACCGCCAACCTGTTGTCCGGAATGCGGTCTGCCAATGACGGCGTGCTTCGTGCCAACAACTAGCACGATTCAGGTATGGGAACGGTCAGACCTCGAGCGTCGGGGTGTCCGTCTGAACGCTGGTCGCGTCGTTGTGCAGCGGGAAGCGATCTGGTCACTGGCTAGTCGGATTCGCTTTCACCCCGCAGCCGAGTGCCGCGCATGTCAGGTCTTGTTGATCCGTTACGGCCTAGTGCTTCGGGCCGAGGACATCAGACACGAAGTCGAAAGTGCCTAACCACCCGCTGTAGTGGAAGAGCGGAGGTGGCCTTGGAATGTTAGATGGGTCGAACTATTTACTGTTATTCAGAATGAGAACTGCCTCTGGTATGCACGCTGAGATCAGCTACGACCTCGTGATGGAAGAGGACATGTCCTTCGTCGAGGGGACGTACCGCCTGGCCGGTGGCGACTGGCAGGTTGTGATCGTCTCGGCGTTTCAGCGGGATGTGCCAGCGCCGCAGGTCGTGCCGCAACGGTGGGACAGCGGCGTGTCGGGACTGCTCGTTCGCCTACCCCTGGCTGAACGGATCAACGCCGCGACGGTCGAGCGGGTGCTGTCGGAGGCGCTTGGCGTCTCCGAGTGGGTGCGGGTTCGCGGGCCGGACTCGATGCAACTGCGGCAGCAGCGGGTCTGTGGCAAAGGCTCTGAGTGCCACAATCGGACCACCAGTGTTACGTGACCGCATTACCATGCCCCAATGTCTACGCGACGCCACCGCAAGGCGATGAACATCCCGGGCCACGCCCGCCGGCGCTTGAGGCTTCCCCTTGACAAAAACACAACCGCTCTGTGGTTCCCCCACCCCAACGCTCATATCACGCCCGGCTGCGAGTGTTGGCGGCGCCAAGTGCTCACTGTGCTGATGCTGCGTGGCGGCAGCTTAACGGTCAGCTTGCCGCCCGGGGGGACGCGAACGCTTAGCAGGGGATCGAGTTCGACGGGCGGCTTGGCGAAGGTCTTTTCGGACACTTGATAGAGGTGGAACTGCCGCGAGGATTTGAGGCCCTGCGGGACCACTGACACAGTCTGAGGCCGCTGCGAGGCGTTGAGGACAAAGACACTGAGCCCACCGCCCACGCCGGGGCGACCGACCGCGGCGGCCACGAGGTCCGACGAGTTGGTTTCGACACGATAAAGGTGGGCGTGCTTGGGCAGGAATCGGCTGATGATGCCGTAGGAGTGATACGGCACGGGCTCGGGCTCGACCCGCTTGAGGTACTGCCATCGCTGCGCATCCCAGGTGCGAACGAGTTGGAACTGACCGTCGAGATCGCCGCGGTTGGTGAAGCTCCAGCGGTTGAATCCGTCGACACCGACAGCTAAGCCCTGAATGACTCGACAGGCGTTGGTGAGTTGGGCGTCATAGCTACGGAGTGACGGTTCGAACGGATCTGCATCGTCGTGGAAGGGATGGTCGCCGACCCAGGCACCAAACTCCGAGAGGAAAAACGGCACGCCGACCTTGCCGCGATAGGCTTTCGCCTTAGCGCGGGCCGACCATGTTGCGAGTGCATCCACATCCACCGTCGTGCCGTACTGATGCCCGTCGAAGCAGCCGACGCTGGGATCATCACGGTCGAAGTCCGTCGAGTCCTGACGCAGGTTGCACCAATCCGGGCCGGAGATCGGCAAGTCGCTGAGCCCCGAACGGTCCAACGCTTTGCGCACCGCGCGCAACGCCGGCATGACCGAGTCGGGCTTTCCATCAGCGCCGATCCACCAGCAGCCGTCGAATCCCGGCTCGTTACTCAGGCACAGCCACTTGACGCAGGTGTAACCTTTCTTGTGGATGAGATGCTTCACGAGTGTCACAAGTCCGTGCGCGAAGTCCGCCACCGATCGGGGTGAACTCTGCACACGACTGATGCCGGGGTGGGCATTCCATGCCACATCCTGATGCTGATGCGTCAGAAAGACTTCGACGCCGTGTCGCTGGCAGTGCTCGAGCTGACGATACAGCCCGAGCATCTCGCTGTTGGTGAAATCGAAGCGGCGGCGCTCCGGCTCGAACATGCGTGTATCGATCTCAATGCGGAAGAAGTTGAAGCCCAGCCACAGCGCGTGCCGGAGGATGTCGCGCCAGGCTTGCTCGTGTGTCACGGGGGGATTCCCGCCCCATGCGCTGCCCCGGCTGGTGCGATTACGCCGCCCGATCAGCCCGTCGTACCAGAACGCGTGAGGCCCAATGGCGTGCCAGTTGGCACCAATACCTCCGGCCATCTGATGGAAAGGTTGACGCAAATCGAAGCAGAGGTCAGGCATAGGCGATTGATGCTTTCGTCGCTGGTGTGGTTCTGACGCGGCCACGGCGTTCTGTTCGTAACCACGTATTCGCCTCGAACAGGCAACGCTCATCGTACCATTTGCCTATCGTGCGAGAGATAGAGCGATGGCATGTCCGTTACGAGACATGCCGACTCGCGGATTGGTTATTGCGCCCGCGTTTGCCGACTGACAGGCGGGGCGGGCAGTCGCGAACCGTAGAGTTGTTCCTGGCCGTAGCTGCCGCTGTTGAAGTATACCCACGGCATACCGTTGGCGGTCAGGTGCAGGAAGTGACGCCAGAAGTTGTGACCGAGGCCGTTGTCGCGTTGTGCAGTCGAGAGTTCGTGGACATGCAGAAGCGGGCCCTGATCGATACGCCACGCACCGATTGGATCGTTGCCATCACTCACTGCCCAACCGCCGAGAGAAGGCGCGGGTTCGCCGTGGCTGCCGGGTTTGGGGGGCGTGGGGCTGGCGTTGAGCAGGGCACAACGTCGGCCGTTGCTTGCGGGGAAAAGCTGCATGCCGCCCAGCCAGCCACTGGCCCAAGTATTAGCCTCTGGTCGGAGCAATGGCGTGGCGATGCGCCGCGCTGTCGGTTGACCGGGTCGCCACCATGCAGCCATGCTCGCTGAGCCCAGGGGCGAATGCGGCTGTTGCGCTTGCGCCGATTTCGGGTAGGCCATGTAGAGGATCAACACTTCCTGTCGATCCGCCAACCAGTAGGCCGTCGGCGCATCACAATGCCGACCATCTGGCTCCTCGCCGCCGGTGGGCGATAGGATCGGCTGCGCGACGACATGCCACGGCCCATCCAGCGACTCAGACCACGCTGCCTGCAGATGCTTGGGCATCGCCACGAACAGCGCCCAATATCGCCCATCGATCACAGCGGCCTGACCCATCCGGGCATCGTCCATGACCACCCACCACTTATGCCAAACGTGCGGATGGATTAGCGACTCTCGGTTGACCGGGATCAGTTCGCCTTGCTTTTCCCAGTCGCCGGGTCCCACGTCATCCGGCCCGCGACTAAGCGCGACGCCCGCAGTGCCGCAGCGCTCCGAGCCGTGGTATCCCTGGGCGAAGTAGTACATCCTCCACGTGCGACGATCAGCGTCCCACACGATGCACGGATCGCCGACGACGTGGCCATCGAACCCGCCCGGCTCACCGCGCGGCAGGATCAACTGCGGGTCCAACGTCCCGCATCCGAACGCACGCGCGGGACCAATCGTTACTTCAAATGATGTCATACCAACCTCCCTGCTCACGTAATAGCCCTGCAACAACTAATCAGCCTTGGTGCGATCCGTGACCAGCACCACAGCACGCAGCAGGCGAACACGACTCGAGGGGAACTCGGCTTCGAGACGCTGAATGACCGGCTCATAGCGCTCGATTCCGTAAACCCGAGATGCTTCGTAGAGCAGCGGGAGTAGTTGAGATAATCCGAGAGGCGTGATCTGCTCGTGCGGCCAGTCACCGTTGACCGCATGTCCCAGCAGATAATCGAGCCCCGCTCGCAGTCGTTGGTCTTCGTGCTGCCAAAGATCGACGCCCGCTTCCTCGCCCATCCGGGCCAGCAGCATGAAACCCGACAGGTTCATTGCCGAGTAGTCGAACGACCGAGTCCGCTCAAGTTCATGAGGCTGTCGGCCATCCTCTTTGAAGTGTTTGGCAATCCGATCCCGCGCACGTTGCAGCGCTTCGCGCCGCAGATCGTCGCGGCCGAGGTACTGGGCATAGCTGGCGATTTGGACATCGAACCATGTGCCGTGGTTGTTTGGATGCGCTGCTTCGAGTTGTCCGAACTCATGCGTGGTCAGCCAATCCAGATAGTCGGTAAACCATGCGCGCAGTGCAGTGTGGTCGGCTTCGCTCCATGCGGGGCTGGTGCGAAAGATCGTCGCTGCGTCCAGCACGCACGCCAAGCGGCCCGTGTCGATGAGCCCAATGAATCGGCCCTCGCAATGGCCCGGGATCGCCTGCGCATATCGAAGGTGCGGACTCATCCGCGTCCGCTCGTCGAGGAAGAATGTGCGGAGCAATGTGGCCCCGTGCTCGGCGTAGCGTTTATCCCCGAAGAACAGGTAGGCCCAGCCCAGCGTCTCGACGCTCTTTTCGAGCGTGCGCAAGGTGACGCGATCCGCGTAGCGCGGGTCGTACGTCTCAGGGTTCACCTCACCGTCCCGGCGGATATAGGGAATCCCATCATCGCGTGTGGGATCGGGCCACCAATACGGCCCCAGCGAGCGATAGTCGTGCCTCGTACCGCCCGGAGGCACAAACTGCTTAGCCGTCACCGTGACCGGCTCCTGATTCAGCGCCGCCTCCGCGTCGTCACGCAGTTGCCGCATCGCAGTGCCCAACGCGGCATCACCCGCTGCGATCCGCTTTCGTACCTCATCAAACCGAGCTGAGATCACAGGTAAATCTCCAGCCAATGCCCAAAGAGTCGGGACCTCCTCGATTCTGAGAGGCATCCCGTCTTCTGGCCGTGACAAATTTGTGTTGCTCATACTAATTTGGGTCTAGAGGTTAGCTTCCCACTGCACAGCCGTGATCGCATAGCGATTTTCGGGTATCCATTCGCCGCGCTTCTGGTAGCCTTGCGGAATGTGCTCTTGAAACTGCATGCCGATGGTTTGCAGCACGCGTTCGCTTCTCCCATTCCACGTCGCGCAACACGCTTCGATCACTTCGGCGTGAAGTATCTGGAAGCCGAACTGCAGCACGGCCGTGGCCGATTCGCGCATATAGCCTTGGCCCTGGTGGTCCGGATGAAGCCAAAAGCCGATGCTCCACGCATTCTGGCTCTTACACGGTCGGATACCAATACGACCAAGGAATTGGTGGTCAGTCAGGCGTTCAATGGTGAACGAAAATGCTTCTCCCGCGTCCCAAGTTTCGATTGCGCGGCGGAGCGGCTCCTCCAGCGCCGACGGAGAAGTCGGTGCGTCCCAGAGCATGCCATCGTTGAACCCGGCGCGGCGTGTGGCAGCGAATACGTGGGGTATATCTTCGGCGGTCTGCCGACGCAATCGGCATCGCTCCGTGTGGATGGCGTACGCGGGTGGTATCTGAAAAGAGGGCATAGCAGATTGGCTCTCACTGATCGCCGCCGAGGCAGCTATTCGTTGGTTACTACCAGGTCGAACGTTTGAGTCGGCCTTACGACATCGAAGTAGTACTTTTCCACTTCATCCCACGTCGCGTGCCATTTTCGCAGAAACTCCGCATCCTCTCTGGCGCTGATTCGTCGATGCCGTTCTTGTACCGAGACGTCAACCAACACCGCCAGGTCTACTAAATCTGCAAGCGGCGGCGAAGCGGAGTATGCCCCTTCCAGTATCACAACGGGCGCAGGCGCGACCTCGGTAAAGACTTCCTGCGCACCGTATGTTCCATCGGCTCGCAGGCCCGAGAGGAAATCAAACGCCATCCATCGGCCGGGCCTCCCAGCGAGCAGCGGCTTGATGGCGTGCTCGCGTACGCGAACCCAGTCGAAGACTTTCGACAGGCGACATTCGACCGGCAACGTTGCCCATGCATGATCGGGAATATCGATATTCAGAAAATCATCAAGCGTGACCAGCGCTGCATCCGTTTGAAGCCGAACAGCATGAGCCAAGGTAGATTTACCGGAACCGCTCCCTCCGTCGATGGCGACAACGATCGGGCGGTCCATGGACGCCGCGCGTTGCACGATTTTCGCTGTGACTTGGTCTGCAGAACGCATCATGGTAAAAGCCTGGAGCAATATCGATCAGTGGATGAGGGGCACAATGCTGACTCCGATCCACAAGGTGTATTCCACCCGGTCGATCCGTACTCGCAAGTTAGGAGGCACCTTTATTCGAGGAACCGATCTCAATCAGGTTGCCCTCGGGGTCGGCGACCATCGATGAACGCATCTTCCACGGCTCATCGCGCGGGGCCTGTACCGCTGTTGCGCCGGCACCGACAACGCGCGCGAACTCCTTGTCGACATCCTCGAAGTGAGGCAGCTCAATTGCCAATTCGAAGGTTCCGTTTAATCCCGCCGGAAACGTCACCTCTTTGCCGAGCAGCCCCGGCAACTTAGCGCGCTCATAGAACGAGAACCGGACACCCTCGTTGTCAAGAGCGGCGTATGGACCGGAAGTCCATTTGCACGTGAAGCCGAGAACATCACGATAGAATGCGACCATCCGCGCCATGTCCGTGACGAAGATGCCAATCATGTCTATTCGGGCGGACACTCGTGCCTCCTGTTGGATCGACGTTCAATGGCCGGTGGTCAAACGACCGGCTGGATTAACTCGACGCGGTTGCCAAACGGGTCGCGAAACTCAAAGCGATCGAAACCCGGAATCGGTACACTCTCGAGGATAGTGATGCCAAGTCCAGCAAATCGTGATCGCCACAACGCCAAATCAGTCACGGCATAAGCAAGATGGGCTTTGGTCAGCGTACGGTCAACGCCATCTTCGATGCCGACGTGGACCTCGCGGTCGCCTACCCGTAACCAGAACCCCCCGCGGCCCTGCAAAGTCGCAGGCTTTGCGATCTCGACGAGCCCCAACACGCGACAATAGAAATCCTTGGCAGCATCTTTCGAGTCTTCCGGAACAGTGATCTGAGCGTGGTGCAAACCGGTGATCATATCGATTAACAATCATATCATTGCGGTACCATTTTGATACCCCGTCGTGAATCGGACCTGCCGCTCGTACGACAAATTGGCCCGCGATGCTCGACGGAAAGTGAAAGTATACCGCCGTCGCGGGCTGCTTCTGTGGCGGGTCAAGCGGTACCCTTCGGCACGTGACGGAGTCGGATTGTCCGCCCGTGGAATCCGAAGCTTTCGTACAGCCGCAGCGCTGGGTCATTTGCATAGAGGACATCGACGATGATGGCCGACGTGGGCCTGTCTCCGAGCCAGCGCATCGAGTGGGACATCAAGGCACGGCCAACGCCCCGTCGACGGGACTTCTCCGTCACAAACATCGAGTCCACCTCGCCCTGCCGGTCGGCATTGATTGTGCAGATGCAGTACCCCACATCTCGTCCATCGAGGGTCGCCAGCAGCACTGCCAAGCCATTGACTGCCTTCCGCAACAGACCGTTCTTGCGGTTCTCGAAAGACGAACTGAGAAAGTCCTCTCGCCACAAGGGCGAGATCGCGGCATGGTGCTCACGGAGTTCCAACCACAGCGGTTGAACGCGGTCAAACTGCTCCGCCTCCCCACATTCAATCCGCACGCATTGATTGGAGTTCATTGTGAAAATCTCGTTACGAAGGAGCTTTCGAATCACCCGAACCCTGACGCCGGGCTGGTCCAGCGCAGCCGCGGGTTATCGGCCGGCCGCGTCGCCGCGAACCAGCCGGTATTGTCGCTCCTCGACGGGCTCACTGCACTTTGACCAGCGGTGTAACTGCACTCGATCGAATCTCATCCCGCACTTCTCCATGACGCGTTGCGAACCAACGTTTTGCGTCGCGGCGCACGAAACGACCGTGTGGACTGCGGGGCAACGCTCAAGGCCCCAAGCCAGGACGGCCTTGAGAGCTTCGGTCATGAGACCCATACTCCAGAACGCCTCTGCGAGCACGTAGCCGACCCGTGCCTCAGCTTGATCGGTGGGGCCGAACTCGATTGCACCGATCACTGTGGGATCGCTCTGCAGCCTGATCGCCCACGTCATTTCATCCTCGCCTCGCGCCAGGACCATCTCGATAAACGCGACGCTGTCTGCGAGGGTGCGGTGAGTCTCCCAAGTTGTGAAGCGTGATACGTTGGGATTGGAGGCATACGCAAAGATGTCGGCCGCATCGGCGAGGTCGAACGTGCGAAGCAGAAGTCGATCAGTTTCGATCGCCGGTGTCGCCATGTTTCTGCGAGCTGGCGTTGGAGGCCTACTTGCCGGCGGTCCGCACACTGCGGACGCTTAACCGGTAAGTCGATTATCGTTTGCGCGTGCTGTCATGTCTATCCGCCGCAACTTCAGCAGAAGGGAGTCAACGGCCGACAGTGTTCAAGCCCGTCAACTGCCAATACCCGACGTCGATCCACTTCCCGAACTTCCAGCCCACTTCTTTGAGCGTCGCCTCATGCCTGAAGCCCATCTTCTCGTGCAAGCGGATGCTCGCCGCGTTGGGCAGGGCGATTCCGCCGATGACGACATGGACGCCTTCGACGCGGAGTCTGTCGAGCAGATTTCGATACAACTGAGTGCCGTGCCCTTTGCCGATGTGTTGCGGCGACAGATAAACAGAAGCCTCACGCGTGAAACGGTATGCACTTCGCACATTCCACCGTGACGCATAGGCATAGCCGACGATACCATCAGCCCCCTCCATCACCAGCCATGGCACACGGAACTGTTGAGGCGACATGCGCTCCTGCATCTCGGCTGCCGTCAAAGGTTGTTCCTCGAACGTGGCGATGCTGTGTGTGATGTAGTGGTTGTATATCTCAGCGATCCGTATCGCGTCGGATGGTGTTGCATCGCGGATCATGATGAGCCTGGCAATAATTCGACAGAGTCACGACGGCAAAACATCTGCCGATGTGGGAGCGAGTGTCGGCTGGCGGCGAACGCCTGTCAAGGGTTTTGGGCAATCATGGCCTATCGGCTTGCGGGACGGACACGTGTCCGTCGACGTAGACGGTGATGCCGCCGGGCTTTGGTTTGCCGTCTTTGTCGGCTTCGATGAGCAAGGGGGTTTTGCCGGGCTCTTCCACTTGGGCCATCGTCGCCACATCGGGCTTGATGTAGATGAACGCGGGGCTGTAGCTGCCCGTGGGGTGTGTGATCATCTGCGGCCAATTCTCCTTGGAGAGATATTCAGCCTCGACCATGGCTTCGAGGGTCGGCGGAAACTTGCCGCCGTAGTCAGCGCCGTACGCGTGAATGCCAATGGCCACCTGTCTCATGTTCGAAGCCAGAACAACGTCCCGGGCGGCTTTACGGGCGCTAACCACCGCGGGCAACAATGCTGAACCGACCGTACGGGCGTTGGTACCGTCGAGTTCGATAGTCAGTCGAGCACCATTGGCCGTCGGCGTCAACGCTTCGACACTCGGCCCCAAATCACGGATCTGCATACCGTTTTGTTTAGCCATAGCGGTGAAGACCGTCTGCCCCATTCGCAGCAGGCCCACCCAATGTGTTTTGAGTTCCGTCGCCGTCGATTCATCGGGCATGTCGGCAACGATCCTGATTTTGGGTTTGTCACTGACGGTGACCGCGGCGGCAATCCAGTTGGCCTGCGCGGCGCTGATGCCCATCATCGATACCATTCGCTGCTCTTCCCGCTCCGTCTCGGCTTCCTGACGGATCATCTGACGCACGTGATCATTGGGCAATAACATGAACAGGACCGCCCCGTCTCCGACCGCTTTGCTGGCGGCGTCGATACGGTTGAGCGTCGCGGCCGACGCCTTTCCAGTCGGGCGGTGACCACGAGGCCAAGCCAACACCACCCCGTCTGCGACCTCCGCGGCCGTGGCATCATCATCCGCGATCAACTTCGCAATCCCCTCGTGGTCGGCACCATCAGCCACGCCCACCGCGACCATGTGGCCCGGCCCATCGGATGTGATGTTGATCGCCATAGTCACCGTTCGCCCGCCCAGTTTTGCAAAGCTGTCGCGCTTGGCGATCAACTCGTCGCGCATCTGCTTCATTTCGCCGTCACCTTCGGGGTTGATCGCGTTGAACGCTGCGGTAATCGCCTCGGGTGTCGCCGCTTGCAGATCAAAGTGCATCACCATCGCTGTCTGGTCGAAGATGACCTGCGGCGCGGGCGTGGCAGCAAAGACGGACGAGCATAGAACGGCAACGATGGCAACGCTGGCAGCAATGAAGCGAAACATGGGTGGTTCCCCTTAAGGAAGGTTGAAAGTACGGGTTGGGATTGTACCCGATCGATTTGCATCTACGAGGGAGTTAGTATCAGACTGCGGTGAGCGGTCGTCACAGGTTCTTCGTTGTTTGGTCCGTTAACCATGATGCCAAGCGGGTGGAAGCCGGAAGTAAGGGGGAACAACTCGCCGGTTACCAGTCCGGCAGCTGCCCCGCTTCCATCAGCCGGTTGAATTCACGTAACAGGTCGATCCGCGTCTTCAGTGTTGCCGTCTTTGACGGCTCGTGCTGCTGCAGCTTTTGAAGGCTCTCCGCCAGACGCTCGTCGCTAATGGTCACCATGGATTGCAACAGGCTCATGGCATGGTGCGTCACCAGACCGGGAACGGCTTGCACCACCGATTCATAGCGCTTGCTGCCGGGCTCGGGCAGTTTCTCTCTAAAAAAGGGGTGCTGCAGCGCCATCCGGAGTTGTGCCGCCCTATCCTGCTCCGTACGTACCACGACCGGGTATGGCAGCGGCGCGCCGATGAGCTTGTACACCGCCTCGATCCGCTCGGCCTGTTGTGACATCGCTTCGGGCCGGGGTGTGCCTGCCTCGGCATTGACCGCCTTTACCAATTGCATGAGCAGATCGCGCGTCGCGGGCAGCGCCAAGTCCGCGTCATCTTGCAGCGCTTTATTCAGTGCCGCGCTAGCCGCCACCACCCGCTGTTCATGCCAAGGCAGCAGCGCCGCCACAATCGCTTCCTCTTCCGTCAACGGTACAAAACGAAGCGGCTGATCCGCTCGCTGTTGCGTGTCCAGCAGGAAGATGCCCTCGCTGCCCTCGCTGAAGGCCGTCACGCCCGCGGGAATGACCAGCGGCGTGCTGACCAGCCTGCCGCCGTCCGGCTTGTAGAGGGTCCGGCTGACTGTGATCGTCGCGCGGCTACCAGCGTCGGTCTTCGTCAAAGGCCCGACCTTGCCGATGGCTATGGTGGACAGGTCATCCAACAGCGGGGCGTAATCGTGCCGGGGCGGGTCCGTACCCTCATCAGCAAGGGCCTGCGCCGCTGTGAGTAGCGACATTGTGATGACCAGCACGAAACGCAATGCGATCGGACAACGCTGTGGCAACATGGTGCCTCCCGGTGTCAGCCCGCTGGAACTATGCCCCGAGCACGCCCCTGAACTGATGGAGACAATATGACACCGGGTTTCGCTCTGGTCAAGAGCGACAACGATTCGGGCAAGTTGCTTCGACCTGTCACAGGGCGAAGCGATGCGTGCCAACCTGCTTCAGGTCTGCATGACGAAGTAAGCGTTCTGCACATCGTGATCGAAGCGGTGGATGGCGATGTTCTCGAAGCCCGCTTGGCGCAGCATTTTTTGTGCGAGTTGGACACCCCAGGCGGCGCCAAGACCCAGGCCACCCTGCGCCAGGGAGACGGTCATGCAGTGCATGCATGAGACGGCGTAGAGCATGGCGGCCAGGGGGTGCTCGACATTCTCGGTTGGCTCGCTGGAAAGGTCGATGTCCTGCATGAGGAAGACGCCTCTCGGCCGAAGGGCTTGGCGGATGGCGGTCAGGACGTGGTCTGGGCGAGCCTGGTCGTGGATGGCGTCCAGTGCGGTGATCCAGTCAAAGGCGTCGGGCTCATGCCAGTGGGTCAGGTCTTTGACTTCGAAGCGGATGTTGGTCACGCCCGCCTCGTTGGCCAGTCGCTGAGCAAACGCGATGGCGGCTGGGACGAGGTCGTAGCCGACGAAGCGGCTGTTGGGATACGCCTTGGCGAGTTGGATGATCGCTCGCCCGCGGCCGCAGCCGATGTCGAGCACGTCGATCCCGTGGGTCAAGCGGTCATGCAGGCCAGGGACGAGGGGGACGACCTGATCGACGATGATGGGCACGATGGATTGCCCGCTGTCTTCTTCCATGACGTCGTGGAAGCGTGGGAAGGCGTCGTAGGGCACGCCCCCGCCTCTGCGGAAGCAGTCGAGCACCTGGTCCTCGACGTAACCGAGGTTCGAGACATATTGGGCAAAGACCGCCATGTTGCCGGTGGGCGATTGCCGGGAGAGGCTGGCGGCATGCTCGGGCGGCAGTCGGTGGGTGTCGGCCTGTGGATCGCGCTGGACAATGCGAGCGGCCACCATGCCGCCGAGCCATTCGCGAACGTATCGCTCATTGAGCCCGGCTTGTTGCGCCAGTTGGGTGCTGGTTCTGGCGTGCCCATCGGCCATGGCGTCGAAGAGGCCGGCGCGGTGGCCCAGGGAGATGAGCAGCGCGGTCATGCCATGGTTGAGCATTTCCAGCAGGCGTTGGGCAAAGGCGTCCTGTTTTTGGGTGTCGATGGTCATTCCGCAAGCGATGCACATGGCGAGGCTCCTTTGGTTGGGGTTTCTGTCCACTTAGCGTCAATCCGAACTAATACAGACCAGTCTGTCTGTATATCCTGAAAAAAATTATCGCCCGTTCAGCATGGCATTGAGGGTGTTAATCGCTGCCTCGACAGGCCAAGGGTCGCGGTAGGCCACCGCCAGGACGATCGCGCCTTCGAAGAGCAGCAGGTAGTGGTCCGCCAAGACTTGGGCATCTCGCGTCTCTAGGGCGGCTTCCTCAGCGATGAGGTCTTGGGCCAGTTCGCGGAGGAGTTGGCGGGTGGTTTCGCGGTACTGGCGGGCGACTTCCCGGATTCGCGGATCGGTGGGCGGGGCTTCAGCCACGATGTTCTGAAAAGGGCATCCGCGGTAGTTGCTGGTTGTAAACCAGGGCACCAACACGCCTAGCGGGGCGAAGAAGCGCTCGCGGGCGGTCGGTGGTGCCTCGGCAGCGGCGCGGAGGTCCGCGGCCTCGCGGTGCGCCATTTCGCTGATATAGGCAAAAAGCAGGTCATCTTTGGATGGAAAATGGTCGTAGAAGGACGCTTTGGCAACGCCAGACTCAGAAATCACCTGATTGATGCCCGTTGCTCGGTAGCCTTGGCGGTAGAAGAGGTCGTAGGCTGACGCCAGGATGCGTTCTCTGACCGCTGAGCCTGAGGTTTCGGATGTTTGGCTAACCATGCGGGGATTATAAAGCATACAGACCAGTCTGTCAAGTGACAGGGGCGAATTTTTTTTGTTGTCTCAGTTTGGAGGGGGCGCGAATCAATCGGGGGGATGGTGATCGGCGCTGACGGTCGCGCTGTCGGTATGGAGGTGGGGGTTGCGGACGCTAAACGACAAGTCAGGTTCGGAAGGTCCAATCAAGACAGGTCAGGTTAGCTCGGCGCAGCACCAGGTTGTGGTGTCGCCGAGGCGGACTTCCTGGAGGAGGTGGAGGTGCACGACGCTGCCTAGCGTTGCGACCATGGCGGCGGCCGCGCGGGCCTGGTCGGTGAAGAGGTGCAGGACGGGTTGAGCATCCTGATCGAACCGGCACTGTCGCTGGGTCAGCCGCAGCAGCGGCAAGTGCTCGCGGACCCAAGTACCCGCAGCGATGAGCTGCGCCACATCGCTCTGCAGGCTGCCGGGTTGAATGAGGGCGGTGGCTCGATGCAGCAGGTGGATGCAGCCTTGCTCATCGAGGAGCAGTTGCATGCGGGGGTGGCGTGGGCATCGTGCTTCGAGCGCTAAGCCGGGGGTCTCGGGGAGGAAGCGAGTGAGGTCGGGTGAGTCGGGCTGATCGCTGGAATGCGTGGCCTGCGATGACTGGTTCGCTTCCCGGCGCGGGGTGTTGCGTGGGGTGGCTGCCTCGGGCGAAGACTTTGCACGAGGCGCTGTGTCCGGGCGTGGTTCGGAGATCGGGGCAGGGGCATCGTTTTCGTCATCGTCGCCCAGGAGTGCCTGACGGATGGCGGCGGCCATGTCATCGGGCTGGGGCTCATGGCCTGTGGCGGTCGAGGTGTGGCGTCGAGGGCCGGTGTTGGCCGCAGGCGCGATACGAGTGGGCGTCTGGGGCCGGGGCGGATCAGCGGGCATCGAATCTTCTTGCTGCATGGGAGCTTGCCGCTTGCTCATGACCGCCAGCACGGACACCAGTTGCTGCCAGCGTCCTTCATCGGTCGCCAAGCTCGCCAGCGGTCGGGTTTGCAGCGGCTGCATCTGTTTGCGCCAGCCAGCGAGTTCGATGGGCTGCGTCAGCAGATCGCCCGCAGCGGCGTTGAGTTTGCGAAGCGTCGCCAGGCTCTTGTCCTGATCGCTGCCCATGATCATGACACGCAGGCGGGGGCGGTCGGCATTGGCAGGCAGCGTCGCGACGATCTGCTTGATGCGGGTAAACGCATCGACCACAGCCGCGTCGTAGGCACCGCAGAGAATCGTGAAATTCACGCCATCGAGCAGCGGCCCGAGGTAGGCGAGTTGCTCAGCCCCGTCGACATGGATCAGGCCCACCTCGGCATCGCGCAGCAGCGCATCGACCTGGGAGGCTTCGATGCTCCCCGCACTGGACTGCGGGTCGCTGGCGTCGCCATCGATGTGGTTGAGGTCGAGGTCCACGGCGACCTTGCCTGCAGTGACGAGTTCGATGTCGGTCTGCTGGGGATGCAAGTGAATGATGGCGACGGGGCCACGGTTCTGCTGGGCGAGGTGATGGGCGTACTGGGTGAGCCACGGCCCACCGAAGCCGGGCAGGCTGCCAAGCAGTACGATCTCGAGGCGGGTCGAAGCGTGGTCGGGCATTTGACGGGGCTGGCGATGTGCAGGACGGTTAATGCGATCGTCGGCCAGATGGAGGTCGGGGCCGGGGCGGGGGCCAGGAGCGGGGGCGGGCTGACGTTGCGGTGCACCGTGCATCGGCCGGGGCGGCTTGAGGGTGGCAATGACATCAGGCGCTTCATCGAGCAGTTGATCGATGGCGGACTGATACGCGTCGGTCAAGGGCGGCGGGGAGGATGTGGGTTGATCCTGCGGCTCGCTTGAACGGGCGGTCGGAGTGATCGGAGCGGATGAGGCGGATGAGGCAGATGAGGCCGTCGATGCGGCTGCGGCCGACGAAGAACCTTGCGCCACTGCAGGCAGACTCACCTTGGGCCCCAGGCGGACGGGGGCGGAAACGTGGATGCCGTTAACTTCATCCAGAAGGCGGCGGGCGTAGCTCTTGTCACTTTCGCTGACGTGGTTAGGCGATGTCAGAAAAATGTCGGCCAGCGCATCAAGTGTTTTTTGGGTGTTGGGTGCGTCCATGACATTCCCATCCTGCCCTGCGGCACAGCCAGGCTCTCCAAGTTGCGTCACACCTCAAACGGGGCGTGACCCCGGCTGGCACATGATGATCTTAGCCGCCATCCGCGGCAATTTCGATAATGTTGTTAAGTTCGCCAAATGGGTTGGTTTCCACGTTGGCGTTGTAGGGATCGTGCGTCCAGTGGCCGTCCATGACAAGACGATAGCGATATCGGCCCGGCGGGATTCTCACGCAGGTCTGCCAGATGCCCAGGCGGCTGTCGAAGCGGAGGCGATGCGTTTCGGGGTTCCAAGAGTTGAAGTCGCCTGCAACGCTGATACAAAGAGCTTCACTGGCGGGTTGCACAAAGAGCAGGCCCTGCGAGGTGGGTCGCACGCCGTAGAGTCGC
>JBGSTK010000007.1:0-2998 GCA_041736565.1 Phycisphaeraceae bacterium
TTGCTGATGTGGATTTACCTTTCCGGGTGTATTTTCATTTTCGGCGCCTGCCTTTGCGCCGCTCAGGCCCAAAGGCATTCAGCGCCGGGCAAACAATTATGGCATGCTAAACAATAGGAGATTTGAACCATGAAGACCAACACTCTTTCCCCGGACCTGCTCCACAAGATGGATGCCTACTGGCGTGCTGCCAACTATCTGTCGGTGGGCCAGATTTACCTGTACGACAACCCCCTGCTGCGTGAACCGCTGCAACTGTCGCACGTGAAGCCGACGCTGCTGGGACATTGGGGCACAACGCCGGGGCAAAACTTTATCTACGTGCATCTGAACCGGGTCATCACGCAGTATGACCTGGATATGATCTATATTTCTGGTCCAGGCCACGGCGGCCCGGCCCTGGTGGGCAATACGTACCTCGAAGGCACGTACAGCGAAGTCTACCCAGACATCACGCAAGATGAGGCCGGGCTGAAAAGACTGTTCACCCAGTTCTCCTTCCCCGGAGGAATTCCCAGTCATGTCTCCCCGGAGTGTCCGGGGTCGATTCACGAGGGCGGCGAGTTAGGGTATTCACTCAGCCATGCCTTCGGAGCCGCGTTCGACAATCCGGAACTGATCGTCGCCTGCGTCGTCGGCGACGGTGAAGCGGAAACCGGCCCACTGGCCACGGCCTGGCACTCCAATAAATTTCTCAATCCGATCACCGACGGGGCCGTGCTGCCGATCCTGCACCTCAACGGCTACAAAATCGCCAACCCAACCGTGCTGGCACGCATCACCCATGAAGAATTGGATCAGTTGCTGCGCGGCTATGGCTGGATGCCGTACTTTGTGGAAGGCGATGATCCGGAAGCGATGCATCAACGCATGGCCGCAGTGTTGGAAAAAGCCATCGAAGAAATCCGGCAGATCCAACGCCAGGCGCGTGACACACACGACGCCACGCGCCCGCGCTGGCCGATGATCGTCCTCAAATCACCCAAGGGCTGGACCGGGCCGAAAGTCGTTGATGGTCTGCAAGTTGAAGGCACCTTCCGGGCGCACCAGGTGCCGCTCCATGCGGATGCCGAGCATCCCGATCATCTCAAGCAGCTTGAACATTGGATGAAGAGCTATAGGCCGGAGGAACTCTTTGATGAGCGGGGCCGCCTGAAACCGGAGCTGGCCGAACTTGCACCCAAGGGCGAACGACGCATGGGCGCCAATCCGCACGCCAATGGCGGGCTGCTGCTGCGCGACCTGATCATGCCCGACTTCCGGAACTTCGCGGTGAATGTGCCGTCGCCGGGATCAGTTCAGGCCGCCGACACGCACGTGCTCGGCGAATTCCTGCGCGAGGTGGTCACGCTCAACCGAGAACAACGGAATTTCCGGATCTTCGGTCCCGATGAGACGCTGTCCAACCGGTTGAATGCCGTTTTTGAGGTTACCAACCGGCAGTGGGAAGCTAGGACGAAAGAGAACGATGAGTTTCTGGCTTCCGAGGGCCGGGTCATGGAGATGCTGAGCGAGCATCAGTGTGAAGGGTGGCTCGAAGGCTACCTGCTCACGGGTCGGCACGGGCTGTTCAATAGCTATGAGGCCTTTATTCACATCATTGATTCGATGTTCAACCAGCACGCCAAGTGGCTGAAGGTCACCGCGGAATTACCCTGGCGGCGGGCAATCGCGTCGCTCAACTACCTGCTCGCCTAGCACGTCTGGCAGCAAGCGCATAACGGCTTTACCCATCAGGACCCCGGTTTCATTGACCATGTGGCTAACAAGAAGGCCGCCATCGTACGCATCTATCTTCCGCCCGACGCCAACTGCCTGCTGTCGGTCTGGGATCATTGCCTGAGGAGCCGGGATTATGTCAACGTCGTGATCGCGGGCAAGTACCAGGCCCCCCAATGGTTGAACATGGCTGCCGCCGTCGCGCATTGCACGCAAGGGATTGGCGTCTGGCACTGGGCCGGCAGCGGTCAGGGCGGGGAACCGGACGTGGTGATGGCCTGCTGCGGCGATGTGCCCACGCTGGAGACGCTCGCCGCCGTGTCCATCCTCCGTCAACATCTGCCCGACCTGAACATCCGGGTGGTCAACATCGTCGATCTCATGAAGTTGGTACAGGATACGGAACACCCGCATGGGCTGAACGATCATGACTTCGATGCGCTCTTCACGCCAGACAAACCAATCATCTTTGCGTTCCACGGCTATCCCTCGCTGGTGCATCAGTTTACGTACCGCCGTACCAACCACGAAAACATGCATGTTCACGGGTACAAGGAAGAGGGCACGATCACGACGACCTTCGACATGACGGTGTTGAACGATCTGGACCGCTTCCACTTAGTGCTGGACGCGATCAAGTGGCTGCCCCAGTTGGGCGCGCGCGGCGCCACGCTGAAGCAGATGGTGCAGGACAAGCTCATCGAGCACAAGCAATACATCGATAAAAACGGCCAGGACCTGCCAGAAATCCGGAATTGGAAGTGGGATCTGCCCCATGCATAAGTTCAGGCAGCTTTGGAGCAATCTGCGGTCAAGCTTTTGGTTTATGCCTTCGCTGATTGTCGTGTTCAGCATTGCCTTCGCGGTAGCGTTGATCGAAGCAGACTCCGCCGGGAGCGACCGATGGCTGGTGGCCCAGTGGCCGCGCCTATTTGGTGCCGGGGCGGAAGGCGCGCGGGAGATGATGTCCACGATTGCCGGTTCAATAATGACCGTGGTGGGCGTCACGTTTTCCATGATACTGGTGGTGCTGGCATCGGCTTCGAGCCAATACACCTCGCGCATCCTGCGGAACTTTATGCGTAGCCGCGTCACGCAGGTCGTGCTCGGGATCTTCGCCGGCATTTTCACTTATTGCCTGATCGTGTTGCGTACCATTCGCGGCGGCGACGAGGGCGCATTTGTTCCAAGCCTGGCGGTGTTCTTCGGTTTCGTGCTGGCGCTCGGAGGTGTTGGCACCCTCATGTTCTTCATTCACCACGTCGGCTCTTCGATCCAG
>JBGSTK010000009.1:0-28716 GCA_041736565.1 Phycisphaeraceae bacterium
CTCCGGTTATGATGTGCGCGACATCAGAGACCACGGGCGGAATGGACACCGTTTTTAACTTGTGGCGACAACTCGCGTTAAAAGCGAAAACGCCACCGAGTGGTCTCGGCGGCGCTTTGCGTGAACCGTGGGGCCGGTGACTTAAGCAACGACCCTAAAAATAGCGGGGGCAGGATTTGAACCTGCGACCTCAAGGTTATGAGCCTTGCGAGCTACCATGCTGCTCTACCCCGCAATCAGTAGTCACGCATTATAAACAATTCGTCATTCAATTGTCAAATCACACGTTGCAATGCAAAATTGAGATTCACGGGGTCGCGTCGCCCGATGACGAACATCGAATTAGGTGGCCGGGCCAGACGCGCGGTTCGTTGCTGTCTGGCGCATGCCAATGGCGAGGGGGCTGCGGCGCAGCTTACCGCAACGGATGGGCAGGCAATTGCTTTTCGACGCGGAAGCCGAAGCCGCGGCGGTTGTCGATCCAACGCAACCAAGTGGGGGTTACTTCGTAGAAGCGTTGCAGGGCCAGGAGTTCGGCGAAAGACCCGGTGAGCACGAAGGGGTACTTGGCGCTGTAGAGTTCGAGCGCGGCGGCAGCGCGGGGGGTGCCGCGCTTTAATGCCCTAGCCAGGCCGTGGAACTGCAGCCCGTGGATTTGCGTCGGATCACTGCAATGATCGTGGATGGTGACAGCCACTCGCGTGGTCCTGCGGGCGTTGCCAACAACGCGACCGGGTGCAGATCCGGCGGCGATGTGCTGAGCGTGGGCGGTGGCGGGCGATGAAACAAAATAGAGCCGCCAGTCCGCATCGTGGACGTACCAGACGTTGGCGGCATGGGGCGAGCCATCGGCATCGACAGTCGCCAAGCTCGCTGCGCGGCAACTCGACAGGCAATCCTCGATGTCCTTACGAACTGTCTCGTCCATGGATCACCTTCGGGCAACCAAGTTCAAAGCCCCGGCGTGGCTCGGCGGCGCTCGATCATGCGCTCGCACTCGTACCGCCACGCAACCTTACGCCCTCCATGTCACCTGCACGACGGTGCCGGGCTCGATGGTCAGGGCGGACTTGCTTATATCGACCGATTGCCGCAAGGGCTCGCTGGCTGAAGTGAGAGTCTGGAGGATCGCGGCGGTCAGATACGGCGGCTGGCCCATCTCCAGCCAGGTTTCGTAGGCGCTGCCTTTACCGGGCGTCACGCTGCGGACCTCGGCGGGACGTACGCCACGGCCCAGCCCCGCCAGTTGAACCTTGACAGGCTTAGCCTTGAGGCCTTGGGGTGTGGGCTCGCGATAGTAGTAGAGCAGCAGACGTGCCGTCTCATCATCTCGACTCGCCAGCCAACCCAGACCATCAGGCGTGGTACCGCTGGCAGTCACCTTCACGGCTTGGCCTCGATGTTCATTCAAAAATGCGAAGGCGTGGTACGAACTCTTGCGCACGTCGTTAACAGTCATGATCCCGTACCCGCCGTGGAACGGCTCGTAGTGGAATCGACATTCCTCGTAGATATCCGAGGCGTTCCAGTACAGCGAGCCCTGGCAGACCGTCGAGAGTTCAACCAAGGTCTTGGCGATGAAGGCGCTGTTGTTGCACTCGTCGTGGTTAGCCACCAGCGGGCCGGCTGAGGAGTTCCACTCGCCGCAGATGACGGGGAAACCCTCGCCCAACGCGGCATCTACTTTTCGCCGCACATCTCTGAAGAGCGTGAACATGATGTTGGAGTTCTGGAGCTTGACGTCGCCGCGATCGGAATCGACAAACGCCAGGTCGCTGGGGTAGGCGTGCGTCGCGACGAAATCGCAGCGTGGCATATCCAGGCCGAAGTCCTTGCTGGGCTTGATGACATGCGCCAGGAACTCATCGATCCAGGCTGTTTTGGAGGTGGCGGGTCCGCCAACTCGAAACGCCGGGCAGACTTCCTTAACCGCGCGTGCAGCCAGATCGTAGAGCTTGAAATATTCCTGCTGCGTACCGCTCCAGAATTTCAGGTCCGGCTCGTTCCAAACTTCAAAATACCACAGGCGAAGCTCTGCCTCACCATATCGATCACGCAGGAAGGTGACCAGCGCCTTGATGAGTTCATACCACTGCTTCCAGTTCTTAGGCGGGCCGCCGTAAAACTGATAGGCGGTGATAAACGAGTCGACTCGTGACAGTTTCGATGGCAGGTGAGAGAGTTCGAGGAAGGGCCGCAGCCCCGTCGCCAGGAGGCGATCAAAGGCCTGTGCCACGAGAGTGAAGTCGAAGCTGCCATCGGGTTGGACGATGTTCATGCGATCACAGAGCAGGCCGTGGGCGCGAATGTATTGGAATCCGAGTTCGTGGCGCATGGTGCGAACCTGACCCATCAGATCGTCGCGCAACCAGAGCGGCGCATGGCAGGTATTGGCACCAAAACGCCAGATGGGGTTAAGAGCAACAGGCGAAGGGGTCGAGAAATCAAGGGTCAACTTCATGGGAGCGGAGTCCTCAACGGGGGATCACTTGAATCCAAGTCAGGCGATTAAAGCACTGCAGCATACGACTTTTGAGCCATAAAAGCACATTGGCGGCACGTGTTTGTGGGAACCGAAGTGGAAAATGTCCTCATTTCCTTACCGTGTAGAACTGTCCTTTTGGGAAACCCGGTCGGCGGGCCGTTTAATCGCAGATCATGTCTCCTCGACCGGCGGATTCCAGACAATATTGCGGGCCAAGGCAATGACGACCATGGCAGCGAGGATGAGTCCGGCACCGAAGGTCCAGAACGCCCAGCGAACATTGGTGGCCTGCGCCAGGATACCGGCGAGGAATGCGCCCGCAGGAACGCCCCCGCGAAATGCCAGCATCTGGAAGCTGGCGACACGCCCACGAAGTTCATCACGCGAGCTATGGAGCAGGGCTGTGTTGAGACGGACCATCAGCCCGACGAAGAGGAGTCCCATGAGCGAGGCCAGCGGGAATGCGACATATCGGCTGGTGGCAAAACCCAATGCGATCTGGGCGGCACCAAGGCCGATGAGCATGGGCAACGCTCGCCAGGGAGTCGGGCCTCGACCGCTGCGAGCGGCCATGAGCACCGCCCCGAGCATGGCACCGCCGCCGAACCAACTGAGCATGGCACTGAAAGTTGCCTCTCCGCCGTCTAACGCATGTTTGGCGTAGGCCGGCAGGAGCTTCATCATGGGTGCTGCCAGCAGACCGCCGGTGACGACCATGAGGAGCATCATGGTCAGATCGGGACGCCCTCGAACGTAGCTGGCCGCTTGCCGAAGACTCCGCAGGGCGCTTTGACCCGACGGCTTGCGGCGAGGCAATGCCGGGATGAGACTCAGGGCGGCGATGCTGGCAAAGAAGCTGGCGGAGTTGATGCCAAAGCTCCAGGCGGGGCCCAACATCTTGAGGGTGATCCCGCCGAGCATCGGGCCGATGACACGCGAGATATTGAATTGCAGGGAGCCGAGCGCAACAGCGTTGGGAAGATCGCGGCGATCGACGAGCATGGGCATCATGGATTGAGCAGCAGGGATTCGCAGTGCATCGCCCAGACCATTCGCGGCGGTGAGCGCGACGATATGCCAAGCTTCAAGCCGACCACTGGCAGCCAGCACGGCCAGCGACGCCGCGAGAATGGCCTGGTAGAGATTAGCAATGATGAGCAGCGTCTTACGGTCGAGGCGATCCGCCAACACGCCGCCAACGGGCAGGGCGACGATCAGAACGACGCCCTCAGCAAATCCGTTGAGTCCCAGCCAGAACTCCTGACGTCCGCTGAGTTCGTAGACGAGCCAGTCGCGCGCGATGTTCTGCATCCACGAGCCGATGTTGGACAGCAAAGCCCCACCCCAGACGAGGCGGAAGCTCGGGTATGACAACGCGGTGAACGCGTGTGCCAAGCCACGCAGAGGCAGCGTAACCGGGCCGGTGGAGCCGATGATCCGACCGAGGTTGGCCAACGGGGAAGACCATCGTCCCCCCGCGCGATCCACCGTCTCATCCTCCACCTCATCCTGAGGCTGGGTCAGATCGTCTTCTGGATCAGGCATGGCGTTTCACAACTCGAACGGCGAGGCTTCGAGGCATACCAAGAGGCTTGAAGCACCCCCGGGGGCATCTCACACCCGCAGCCTATTACGCAGGCGACGCATGGCCTCTTCAACATTTTCCCGGCTGTTAAAGGCGCTAAGGCGGAAGAATCCTTCACCCTGGGCACCAAAGCCGCTGCCGGGCGTTCCCACGACGTGGCATTCGTTGAGAAGCTTGTCGAAGAAGGCCCAACTCTTGAGTTCCGCGCCATCGATGGCGGGCGTTTTCAGCCAGACGTACGGCGAGTTGACGCCGCCGTAAATCTTCATGCCCAGTTCGCCGAGCGTATCA
The DNA here is from genome assembly GCA_041736565.1 of Phycisphaeraceae bacterium. Classification (GTDB taxonomy): domain Bacteria; phylum Planctomycetota; class Phycisphaerae; order Phycisphaerales; family Phycisphaeraceae; genus JBBDMX01. The sequence goes on from JBGSTK010000009.1 coordinate 4,362, forward strand.
CGGATAATGCCCGCGTTGGTCATGTAGTGTTTGATGGTGGCTGCGACCTGTTGCTGACCGTGGTCGCTGAATACCGCCTCGGCTCCGCGCTGCACGATGTAGGAGACGCCGTTGAACTTCGTCGCCTGCCGCCGCGACCAGAGTTGATGCAACTCCACGCGTTTGCCATCGGGCGTCTTGCCGGTGACGGTGCGGGGTACGACGGCAAATCCGCAGCGCGTTCCAGTGAAGCCAGCAGTCTTACTGAAACTGCGAAACTCAATGGCGACGTCCCGCGCGCCGGGAACCTCATAGATGGAATGCGGCAGGTTGGGATCAGAAATATAAGCCTCATAAGCGGCGTCGAAAAGGATCAACGCATCCTGCTGCTTGGCGTAGTTGACCCACTTGGTCAATGTGATGTGGTCCATGGCTGCGCCCGTCGGATTGTTGGGCGAGCAGAGATAGATCACATCCACCTTGACGCTAGGCGGCGGAAGTTCGGGCGCGAAATCATTACCTGCATGGGCTGGCAGATAGATCAGCCCGGCATACTCGCCCGCCTCATTGCCCTCGCCGGTGTGACCAGCCATGACGTTGGTATCGACGTACACCGGATAAACCGGGTCGGTCACGGCAATCTTGTTGTCGGCCCCGAGTATGTCCAGAATATTGCCCGTGTCACATTTGCTTCCATCAGAGACGAAAATCTCATCGGGGGTGATGTCGCAGCCACGCTTCTTGAAATCGTGATCGGCGATGGCTTGGCGGAGGAAGTCGTAGCCCTGCTCCGGGCCGTAGCCGCGGAAAGTCTCACGCTTCGCCATATCGTCGACAGCTTTATGCATAGCGTCGATGCAGGCCTGGGGCAACGGCTCCGTGACATCGCCGATGCCCATGCGGATGATCTTGGCCTGGGGATTGGTGTCGGCGAAAGCCTTGACGCGTCGGCCGATCTCGGGGAACAAGTAACCAGCTTTAAGTTTCAGATAGTTATGGTTGATCGTAGGCATGAGAATTTTGTCGTTTGGGTCGGGGTGAAGTTGGTATTGGAAAAGCTGAGGACGAATGCGGATGAATGCGGATGTTTATGCGACGCCTGGCGACAGAGACAACCATCCGCGCTACTGCAGCTTGCCTGCGGCAAATGATCGTGCCGCATCGAGAGCCTGAGCGAGTTTGCTTGCGTCTTTGCCTCCCGCTTGGGCCATGTCGGGTCGTCCCCCCCCGCCGCCGCCGGTGATCTTGGCGACTTCACGGACCCAGTCGCCCGCCTTGAGACCTTTCTTGATCATCTCGGGCGGAACCGCTGCGACAATGGCGACCTTGTCTGGCGCTGATGCACCGGCCAGCAGCAGGGCCGACTCTGGACGCTTCTTGCGGATCACGTCCATCGCGGTGCGCAGGCCATCAGCATCGGCGCCGGGCAACTCACCGACGATCACCGGGCCATCGTTCTCCTCCGCCAGTTTGCGGGCATCTTCCACCACGGCCCCGGCCGCCTCCTTGCTTCGCTGCTTGTCGGCATCCTTGACGATCTTCATCAACTCGCCCAAGCCTTCGCGCAGTTGCAGACGCACGGTGGCCGGTAGCGTCGCTTGATTCATGGCGTCGGTGATGGCGGCAATCTGATCGCTGAGTTGGTCCGCAGGCGCACCGCGGAGATCCGCCACGCGTTTGAGCAATTCCTGCCCAATGCTCCGCGCCTTTTTGGCACGCTCGCCGGTGATGGCGGTGAGACGGCGCACACCCTTGCCCACGGCTTCCTCGCTGACAATGGCGAAGTGTTGGGCCAGGCCCGTGCTGGGCAGGTGCGTCCCGCCACAAAACTCGATGGACAGATCGCGCCATACTTCGTTGTCGGGTTTGGCAAGCAGTTGTTCAACGGGTTGGCCGATGCTCACGACACGCACACGGGGCGGATACTTCTCGCCAAACACCGCACGCAACCCACTGATTCGCAGCGCCTCTTCCTGTGCCGGCACCGCGCAATGCACGGGCAAATCAGCTTGGATGTCGGCGTTGACCTGCGCCTCGACTTGGTTCAGTTCGAGAGGCGTCACCGATGCGTTGTGCGAAAAGTCGAATCGCAGCTTTTCATCATCAACCAGCGAGCCACGTTGATCAGCCTGCGTGTTGACATGCGATCGCAGCGCACGATTCAATACGTGTGTCGTCGTGTGATTGGCCATGATGCGGCCACGTCGTTCCTGATCGACCTGCAGGCTGATGCGCTGGCCGGCCTTCATCGCGCCGCCATCGCCTTCGATGCTGCCCTGATGGAAATAGACGTCGCCGATCTTGAAGGTGTCGGTGACGATGAAGCGGGTGCCGTTGTCGGCCGTGATGGCGCCGCGATCACCGACCTGACCGCCAGCCTCAGCGTAGAACGGCGTCTGATCCGCGACGAGAAACGCGGTGTTTCCCGGCGCGCCTCCCCCATCGCCAACGAGTTGGCCATCGTTGCCTTCATGGAGAACGGCGGCAATCGTGGCTTGCCCCTGCGTTTGGTCGTAGCCGGTGAACATGGTGGCGGGGAGACCGCCCTTCTGCACGACGTCGATGAGCTTGTCGCGCAGATCAGCTCCCTGCCCCGCACCGGCGCGGCTCTGTTCCTGAGCCTGCTTCATTCGCCGATTGAAGCCCGCGACGTCCACCTCCATGCCGCGTTCCTGCGCCATGACCTGCGTCAGGTCCAGCGGGAAGCCATAGGTGTCGTGAAGCTTGAAGGCCGACTCAGCATCGATGGTGTTGTCGTTCGCCAAGCCGCAGGCGTCCTCGAAGAGGGCGATACCACGGTCGATGGTGCGATTGAACGACTGCTCTTCGTCGAGGATCAAGTCCACGACGCGCTTGGGGTTCTTCTTGAGTTCGGGGAACGCCTCGCCCATCGCATCGACGACAACGGGCGCCAGCCGATGGAGGAACGGCTCATGCAGTTCAAGCTGCTGCCGCCCGAATCGCACCGCGCGGCGAAGAATGCGGCGCAGCACGTAGTTGCGGCCCTCGTTGCCAGGCGTCGCCCCATCAGTGATGGCGAACGTGAGGCAACGCACGTGGTCGGCGATGACGCGGAACGCCACATCGGTGCGAAGCTGGGCATCTTCCTGTGCGGCGGTCTTGCCATCAGGGAACGCGCCGGTGTATCGCTTGCCGCTCATCTGAGCGATGGCCTCGAAGAACGGCTCCCACAGGTCGATGGCGTAGTTGTCGCTCTTGCCCTGAAGGATCTGGGCGATGCGTTCAAAGCCCATGCCGGTGTCGACGTGCTGGGCTGGCAGCGGCGTGAGTTTGCCCGCCGAGTCGCGGTTGTACTGGATGAAGACGTTGTTCCAGAACTCGATGACCAGCGGGTTGTCGCCGGAGACGACGTCCTTGCCGCCGGACTTGTCGGGCGTGCGGTCAATGAAGATTTCGGTGCAGGGTCCGCATGGGCCGGTCTCACCCATCTCCCAGAAGTTGTCCTTGCCGCAGTAGTGGATGTGGTCGTCAGGCAGTTTGGCGACGGCCTTCCAGATCGCGACCGCTTCATCGTCGCGGGGCACGCCTGCCTCGGGATCGCCCTGATAGACCGTCACGTGCAGACGCGACGGGTCCATCTTCCAGACCTCCGTGAGGAGTTCCCACGCCATCTCGATCGCGCCCTGCTTGAAGTAGTCGCCGAACGACCAGTTGCCCAGCATCTCGAAAAAGGTGTGGTGACGGCGGGAGCGGCCCACGTCCTCAAGGTCGTTGTGCTTGCCACCCGCGCGGATGCATTTTTGCGTGTTGGCGGCGCGGAGATACGGCGGCGTCTGCGTCGCCAGAAAATAAGGCTTGAACTGGTTCATCCCGGCATTGGCAAACAGCAACGTCGGATCATCGTGCGGCACCACCGGCGAGGACGGCACAAACGTGTGGCCGTGCTTCTCGACGAAAAAGTCGATGAAATCCTGACGAATCTGGCGGCTGGTTAGCATGGTCGTCCTGTCAAGCGGGGTCATGATTGCGTCGGTGGCCATCAAAGCGGCCACACCAAACACAGGGAAAGTCGGCATTCTAAGGCGTTATGGCGAGGTGAGCCAATGACACCTAACTCACATCGGCAGCCATTCGAGCCAGCGCCCGCCACTCGCCCCCGCCAACCCAACTCCGCCACTCGACTTCACCACTCGTTGTCTAAAGTGGGAATTGGGGGTGGGGGCGTCTGCCCATTCTTCCGGGGCGATCCTGCTCCTTTGCCACGCAAGCGATGGTCATTCCCACCCATCGCACAAGCGGGCGAGGCGAGGAGGTGGCATAGCGGCGCGGGCCATCCCTTGATGAAGCTCCTCCCCAACCCTCCGCCACGTGGCGTGGGAGTGGAAGTCAATGGCGTCATTTATCGGTCCCACGCGATGGTCGAACACGAAGCCGCGAAAACGCGAAGGAAAGGTTGAGTCAATGGTGTCATTCATCGTTCCAAAGTAGTGGCCCCCAATAATGGGCAGACCCCAACCCCCCTCCCCATCGCCCCTCCCTCGCCCTCACCAACCCCCCGACCAAAACTGCCAAACCCGCTGCGGAACGCTGTTAAGTCTCGAGGGTATAAGGAATTCCTTAAAGTCTTGAGGGAAGCCCTGACGGCTTTTGAGGGATCCCCCACGGTCCTTAAGGGAGCCCTCACGGTCTTTGAGGGACCCCTCACGGTCTTTGAGGGACCCCTCACGGCCCTTAAGGGAGCCCTCACGGTCTCTGAGGGATCCCTTACGATCCTTGAGGGGTCCCTTACGGTCAGGAAGCGAACCCCTACTGTCAGGAAGGAAACCCGTACGGTCTCTAGGTATGACTGTAAAGTCTTGAAGGAACCCCGTGAAGGATGCACGGCGATGCACCTGCGCGGCAAGGGCACGTGACCGATAACCCAAGCAACCCAAACGCCCGTTGACCGCTGCGAGCCGCGACTGCCAGAAAGCGGTGCTTGTCGTCCTCAAGGCATTGGGGTGATCGTCCGCTTCCTCACGGTCGCCGCTCGCGTGGGGCGCTTTAATTTTATGGATTGTGAAGCCCGCCCCGGAAAATGGGCAGACGCGGGGGGATAAATGGCCGCATTGGCGCCACCTTCCCTTCGCGTCTTCGAGTCTTCGTGTTCAACCATCGCTTCAACGAGTGAAGAGCAGCGACGCCCCGAAGAATGGGCAGACCCATTGTGGGGGTGGAGGGTTCTAGATGCTGGCACCGTCGCTAATGCACGATGTCATTGGAATGACTACGATACTCGGCTTAATTGTGACCCGATGTCGAGACAGGTATGGCTTCGGTTTGTTTCTATTTCCAAGTCCACCAACCGCACCGGCTTCGTCGATACAGCATCTTCGACAGCGATGCCTCGTACTTCGACAGCCAGCGTAACAGCGTGATTCTCGACAAGGTGGTCCGCAAATGCTATCTGCCCGCTTCGCAGTTGCTCCTCGAACTGGTGCGACAGCATAAGGGCAACTTCCGCTTTGCCTTCAGTTTCACCGGCCTGATTCTCGACCAGCTTCACCGCCAACACCCTCAGGTGCTGGCCATCTTCCAGGAACTGGTCAAGACCGGCTGCGTCGAGGTGCTGGGCGAGACGTACCACCACAGTTTGGGGTCGATCTACAGCCCCGATGAATTCATTGAGCAGATCGACCTGCATGCAGCGCTAGTCCAGAAGCATTTCGGCGTCGAGCCGCGGGTGTTCCGCAACACGGAGTTGATCTACGACAACAAGCTGGCAGCGGTGATCGAGGGCTTGGGTCGATATCGCGGCATCCTGGCTGAAGGGGCTGACCATGTGCTGGCGGGCCGTTCGCCTAATGTGCTCTACCACCCGCCGGGGCGACCGGGGCTGCGGCTGCTGCTCAAGAACTACAGACTCTCCGACGACGTTGCGTTTCGCTTTTCGGATCGGAAGTGGGATCAATGGCCGCTGACTGCGGAGAAGTACGCGCGATGGCTGGGCCGCAACGAACCCGCAGGCGAAGTGCGAAACCTCTTCATGGATTACGAAACCTTCGGCGAACACCAGTGGGCTGAGAGCGGCATCTTCGATTTCCTCCGCGCCTTGCCCGGTGCCATTCTGGCCGACAAACGCCACGATTTTCGCACCCCCAGCGAGTGTCTGGCATCCTATACCTCTGCGGGCGAATACGATGTGCCGCACCTCACGAGCTGGGCTGACACCGAGCGCGACGTCTCAGCCTGGCTGGGCAACGCCATGCAGGCCAACGCTCTGCGTGAACTTTACCGAATGGAAATCCCCATCAAAGAAGCGGGCGACCCCGCCCTGCTTGAGGATTGGCGTCGGCTGACGACCAGCGACCACTTCTACTACATGTGCACCAAATACTTCTCCGATGGCGCCGTGCACAAGTATTTTAACCCCTACGCGTCGCCCTACGACAGCTACATTAACTTCATGAATGTGCTCGACCATCTGCGCGGGCGCGTCGATGGCGAAGTCGTGGCCGACCCCGAACCACCCGACGTCACGCATTAAGCCGCCGCGGCTTCATCCATCAAGTTGCTTCATCCGTCGCTATCACTGTCGGCCGCCACATCGTGCAGGTCACTTTCACCCAGCAGGATCATGCTCTTTCGTCGCAGCACCGTGACAGTCATTTCCGGCTCATCGGTGTAGAGCACCACGGCTGGAAGCCCGTTGGGCCTCACGAGCAGCGGATAGGCGTAATGAATGCCCACCTCGGCGCTGAGCAGGGCTCGACAAAGTTTTGCCAAACCATCGGGTGGCGGCGTGGTGACGGCCATCACATCCACCTCGGAAAACGGGAACTCTCGCTTTTTCAACAGATCCCGCGCCAGTGCCGACCGTGAAGTCACGACCCGCACGACAGCGTGGTCCACCGTATCGAGAATTGACAACCCCACGATGGACAAACCCCGCGCTGAAAGCGAATCGACGAGGTCCATCAATTTGCCGACACGATTATCCAGAAACACGTTGAACTGCGTGATGCGCGGCGCATCGTAGCCGTCCATCGTCAGGTCCTCGACGGGTAGCTGACTCATGCCCGGATTCTAGCACAGTCGCGCTAGCGAATCAGCGAAACGCCGTCCATCGCTGCGGGCTTCTCCAGCCCCATCAACGTCAGCACGGTGGGGAACACATCCGCCAGTCGGCCTGAAGCCCGCAGCCCAACCGACGGCGTCTGCGCATTGCCCCCCGCCAGCGCCTTACGCTGCGGGTCCACAATGATGCATTCGACAGGGTAGGTTGTGTGTGCTGTGTGCGGCGCATTGGTCGTCGGATCGAACATCTGCTCAGCGTTACCGTGGTCGGCTGTGACAATCAGCGTACCGTGGCGTGCCAGCGTAGCATCCACGATGGCGCCGACGCAGGCATCGACGGTCTCGACAGCCTTGATCGCCGCGCCGAGTTTGCCGGTGTGGCCAACCATATCACCGTTGGCAAAGTTGACGAGAATGAAGTCCTCGCAGTCCTCAGCTTTGAGGCGCGCCAGCACCAGATCGCGAATCTGCGGTGCGCTCATCTCGGGCTGAAGGTCGTAGGTCGCCACGCGAGGCGACTGCGCCATCATCTGCGTTTCGCCGGGGAACGGCTTATCGCGGTAGTCATTGAAGAAGAAGGTGACGTGGGGATATTTCTCAGTCTCGGCACATCGGAACTGCCGCAAGCCGCTACGCGAAAGATACTCGCCGCCGATGTCGGCCATCCTGGGCGCTTTGGGGAACGCCACTTGCACGTGAGGCGCAAGCGCCGTCTCGTAAGCAGTCAGCGTGACGTAACGCACGTTGAGCTTGGCGCAACGATCAAAGCCCTGCTTGCCGCTGTCGGGTGAAGGCGTGACCTTGCACCACTCGGTATCGGGCAGCACGAAGGCGCGGGTGATTTCACGGGGACGATCACCGCGGTAGTTGAAGAAGATGATGGAGTCGCCATCCTTGACGCGCGAGGCTCTCCAGTCGCCGCCGATGACACGAGGCGTGATGAACTCGTCGCCGTTCTGGCTGTCGTTGGAGGGTTGGTCGTAGTAGGCCTGCATGGCTGCGGGCACGCTGTCGAAGACAGCCGGAAGCTCATCGCCGCGGCCGGTCATAAGGTCGTAAGCCCGCTTAACGCGCTCCCAACGGTTATCGCGGTCCATGGCGTAATACCGGCCGATGATCGATACGATGCGACCCATGCCCATCGCGCGACATTGATCCTCAATGGCCTGGAGAAACGCCTTGCCAGTGTAGGGTCCGCTGTCGCGGCCATCGGTGAACAGGTGAATGTGGACCTTGTCCTTGTCCATGCCTCGCCGCTTGCACAGCTCCAGGCATCCGTAAAGGTGCCCCAGCAGGCCATGCACACCGACATCCGAACCGATGCCCATGAGGTGAACCGCGTGGCCGTGACGCTTGGCGTTTTCGACGGCGTCAACAAGCGTGTGGTTTTCGAAGAACTCACCGTTGCGAATCGCCAGCGTGATCCGTACCGACTCCTGGTACACCACCCGCCCGGCCCCGAGATTCTGGTGGCCGACCTCACTGTTGCCCATCGTGCCATCAGGCAGGCCCACGTCCTCGCCGGAGGTGTGGATGAGCGTCCAAGGATATTCGCGCAGCAGGGCATCGCATCGCGGCGTGTTGGCGAGCTTGACAGCGTTAAAGGCATCGTGCTGCGGGTTGGGATTGCGGCCCCAGCCATCGCGAACGATCAGAACTACGGGGCGGGCGGCATCAGACATTGTGGGGCAAACTCCAAGCGGGTTAAGGCGGGTTGGGCGGATCAGGCGGGCTAATCGAGGCCCGCATTGTAGAAGATTCAATATTCGACGTGGCGTCCGCGGCGTGCCTTGGCGATGGCGGCGAAGGCGTCGAGGGTTGCCACGGCATTGGCGCGGTGTGTAAACGGCAGGGTCGTCGCGGCGGCGGCCTGCCCCATGCGCTGGCGGACGTCAGCGTCCACCAACTGCCGCAGACACTCAGCCAACTCCCGTGCGTCACGCGGCGATTCGAGCACGTAGCCCGTGCGTCCCGCCTCGATCACTTCGCAGGCACCGTTCTCACGCGAGGTCACGGCCGGCAGACCGCAGGCCATCGCTTCAAGCGTGACGACCGCGAAGGGGTCGTATTGCGTAGGCAAGGCAAAGACATCGCCCGCCGCATAGTAGCGATGGACTTCGGTGCTCTGGCCCACGAAATAAAGCCGATCCCCTACGCCGTGCTTGTGCGCCAGAAGCCGATACTCCGCAGCCTTGCCTTTGCCCACCACGATGATCCGCATCGGATGGTCGGGCACATCGCGTCGCAGGATTCCCGTGGCTTCGATGAGTACGGGTAGCCCTTTGAGCCGGTAATTGTTAGCGACGAACACCACGGCCATGTCGCCATCGCCAATGCCAAGCTCAACCCGAGTCGCAGCGCGGTGCTTGGCGCGCGCTTCGAGATTGAACACCACATGATCGATGCCATGTCGCACCACGAAAATGTGCGCAGCGGGCACATCGTAGAACTGCATGAGGTGACCCTTGGCCAGCTCGGAATTGGCTACGACATAGGCGTGGGGATTGCGGTGGTAAAGTTGGCGTTCAAGGTGGTTGTTAACGAGGTTGACGGGCCGCAGCGCGATGTGGCACCAGCGGGCGAGCGTTCGCGGATAGCGCATCGCCAGATGATGCACGGCCACGCCACCGCCCAGGAATGTGGCATCTGCACCAAGGCTGCGGGTCATGGCGTAGGAGAAGTCGAATCGCTCCTTTGCGAGGAGTTGCTCGACACGCCGACTAAACAGCAACGGCCGTAGAAGTCGCGGCCGCCGGGGCGGTATGAGCAGGTGCCTCACCGCGGCAGCAGGTGCCGATTCGATGAGGTGGCCCACGAGATGCACCTCGTGGCCAAGGTCGATCATCGCCTGCGCCAAGTCCAGAGGATATTTCTCACCTCCGCCATGCCGACGCGAAAAGATGGGGTTGATCAGGGCGAGTTTCATGGCGATGGCGTACCACCAGCTTGAGGTGGCGAAACGGTAGCGTCCGGAACCACCGGCTTGGCAAAGACGCGGGCGAGCATCTCCTTCTCTTTTGCGCTGAGTGCATCGTTCTCAATGGACCACAACGCAGCGTATTTGAGCAGGGTTAGCGTGGCTGCCCTTTGCGCCACGAGCAGACCCAGCGACCCATCGAGCAGGCCGCGTTTGAGAACGAGCGATTTGAAGACCGCTGCGCTTGGTCGAATCGCCACGTCCCACCATTGGCAGCGGCGGCCCCGGTCAAACATCTGCATGGCCATGATCAGCGCGCGATGCTCCTCCTGAGCCCCGGCAAAGAAATCGTGGAAGCCGCCTTTGCTGTGGCGCTGGTGCCACAGTTCGCCGCGTAACCGTCTGGCCCGCGACGGATGGGAAGGCCGACGGCGATCATGGAGGACTTCGTCAGCCCAGATACATCGCTCCCGATGGATAAGCCGATCCTGCCAATCGGGCCACCATGCACGCGGCGCTTTACCCATTAGAAACGTCTGCCGCGGCATCTCCAACACGTCCAGGCCATCCATTTCGTCCTGCGTCAATTGCCCAATTTCAGTCGCCAACGAGGGGGATACCTCCTCGTCGCCATCAAGCACCAACACCCAATCGTTGCGGCAAAGCTGCGTGCCGTATTTTTTCTGCCCCGTGTAGCCTCTCCACGGCTCCACCACGTAGCGATCCGCGAAACGCTGAGCGATGGCTGCGGTGTCATCGCTTGACCCGGAATCGACGATCACCAATTCATTGGCCCAGGCCACGGACTCACACGCCGCCGGCAGCGTCGCCTCGACATTGGCACAACAGATGACCACGGAGATCGGCAACATGGCGTCATGTTAACCAATCGTCGGAGTCTTTCCCCGTTGTTCGCAACCGGTGTATGCTGGAGGCGATGAAGACGACGACGGTGACGAAGATCCCTGCAGCGAGCCCCGTCGTCATCGGCCTGGATGTCGGCACCACGGGATGCAAAGCCGTTGCGGTGGAACTGGGTGGACGCATCCTGGCCTCGGCGGGCGGAACCTATCCGCTGCGATCGCCCCGGCCGGGCTGGGCCCAACAGAACATCGACGAAATCTGGCGGGCCGTCGCCGCATCGCTGCGCAAGTTGTCCCGGCTGCTCGCCAATGCGCCCCAGCCCATCGTGGCGCTATCGCTTTCCGGTGCCATGCACAGCCTGTTGCTGACCTCGCGGAACGGTGAGCCCGCATCGGAGGTGATGACCTGGGCCGATCAACGTGCCGCCGAGGAAGTGCAGGCCCTGCGACGTGACACAGCATTGGCCACCGCCCTTTATCAGCGAACAGGTTGCCCGATTCAAGCCCCCTACCATCTGCCTCGGCTGCGACATTGGATGCAAGATTATGCATCTCTGTTGCAGCGTGACACGCTGATTGTCGCCGCCAAGGATTGGTTGTTGCACCGTCTGACAGGCCGCTGGGTCACGGATGTAGGTTTGGCGAGCACGACGGGGCTGCTGAACTTGGGCACGTTAACGTGGGATGACGAGGCACTCCGCCTGGCGGGGATGACTGCGGATCGCCTACCTGAGCTTGTCGAGTCGCAATCACCGCTCGCAGGCCTCTCAGCCCAAGCCGCTCGGATGACGGGGCTGCCGACGGGGTTGCCCGTGATCCCGGGCTCCAGCGACGGCGGGCTGGCGAATCTCGGCAGCGGGGCCGCGACCGACGGTGACATCGTGGTGACTCTGGGCACCAGCGGCGCCGTGCGTGTCATCGCATCGCGTCCGCGCCTGGACCCGCGGGGGCGGACCTGGTGCTACGCCCTGTGTCGCAGCCGCTACTTTGCAGGCGGTGCCATCAACAACGCTGGTCTGGCGTTGAGGTGGGTGCGTGACACGTTTTACGGCGACATCAGCAAAGATGAAGCCGCGTTTGCCAAGCTCTTTTCCGATGCCTCCGCAATCGAGCCAGGCAGCCAGGGTCTCACTGCTTTGCCGTACCTCACCGGGGAGCGCAGCCCGCATTGGCGCAGCGATCTGACCGCCAGCCTCGTGGGTTTGACACTGGGGCACACCCGAGGCCACATCGCCCGCGCGGTCATCGAGGCCACCACATTCTGCATCAGCGATGTGTGGGCAGCCCTGCGAGACAGCGGTGCGATCCCTTCCGCGCGCGACAACGGCACCATCACTTCGCGACGTGGCAGCAGGGGCAAGTCCGCCCCAACGCGTGTGCGACTCACGGGCGGCGTCGCACGAGTGGCGGTCTGGCGCCAGGTCTTGGCCGATGTGCTGGGCGTGGACTTCAACGCCACCGAAGCCGCCGACGCCTCAGCGGTGGGCGCAGCCCTGATGGGGCATTGGGGGATGGGACATGTCGCGACTCTCGAAGCAGCCGCGGCTTGGGTGGGCGGTCACGAAAAGGTGAACCACGCCCCGCAGAATCGAGATGCCTACGCCCTCGCACAGCATCGCTTTGCCACCGCGGCTCAAGCCTTGATTCCGTCGAGCACAATCACGCCCTGTGGCGATACAACCCCATCGCTCCGAGCAACCCAAGCAGTATCAGACTCGCGGGCTCGGGAATAAACGTCGCGGATGGCTGTAGACCAAGGATGCCCGTGGGCTCGTCGAAAACCACCCAGTCAAAAGCGCCTGGCGCTGCCGTCCCCAGTATCGAGAACAGATCGATCGGCTCAGTCACCACAGCCGAGCCAAAGAGCAGGTTCATACCAAAGATGCCATCGAGGGTGACGATCACATCATCATCGGGGTCGTCATTGCCCATGCGGTTAACAACTTTGATATCCGCCACCAGCACGGGCACACCAGTCGTGGGATCGTTGGCGTCCCAACGGCGATAAAGGACGTGGTTGGGATCATCGGGGTTGTTGACATCGCCCTGGAGCGTTCGCACCAGCAGGGAGTCAAGGTAGAACCCCGCGAAGGTGACAGTTCCGCCATCACCGACGCCGCCGATGGCCAGCTCAAACTGAGCCGAGGCGTCGATGGCCGTCCCGTCGGTCATCTCCAGCACAGGATTGGCACCTGGGCCAAAGCCATCCCTGTAGCGCACACCTTGAGTCAACGCCAGGTGAGAGCTGATCATGGTCACGGATGCACCGGTATCGAAAAGGAAGCTGCCCGTGGCGGGCGCCGCGTCGCCGAAGCGGATGGTGACGCCGGGCACGGCATCCGACGGGTCGCCCGCGGGAGCAAGTGGATTGCGCCCGATGAAGGGGCTGTGCGCCATGGTGGGCTTCTCGGCCTCGACTGGTCCCTGCAGTTCAGTGAAGGCCTCAAAATCTCCGTAGCTCATCTGCACGTGGAACTGCGTGGCGGGCACGCCGGGGTTGGTGTGCTGCGCAGCAAGGTTGAACGGAGCTTGGCCGTGGTCGTAGATATAGGTCTTGATCTGGGTGGTATCGAGGCTGAATGGATCGAGTGTCTGTAGGTATTCGTTGGACGACCGTGCATCCATGACGACGGTCTTCCCCAGCATCAGGGGCATGCCAAAGACGTTGACCTCGCCGAGCGATGCCAGCAAATCCTCCAGTGGGTCGATGCCGGGGCTGGCGGTGGGCGATTGCTTGATGGCGGCACGCATGGGTGCGTAAATCTGGTTGTAGGTTTGGTTGAATGTTGCGGGGTTGTCGAGATCAGCCGACGGGGCGAACGGTGCAGCCTGGAAAATATGGGGCTTGCTGATGTCAAAATTCTCACTGCCGCCGACGCCGACATCGACAAACACCCAGCCGGTCTCGCGCTGAATGTCGAACTCCGCGGGGGCGGCGATGCTGCTGGCGATGAGGATGCCGCTGGCACCGGTGTCCAGGAAGCCGGGTATCGTGTAGGTCACAGTGCCGCCCAGGCCCAGGTCGCCCAAAAGGTCGCCAAGTATGTCGCCGAAGTCCATTCCTTCGCCATCCAGCGGCGTCGCCTCGGCAGAGGTTCGAACCAGCACGTTGATCTGTGGCTGGTCCAGCGCCGCGTTGCCGACGCCCTCGATAATCAGCGCCTGACTGGTGACGCTCGTTAGGCCGACAATCATGGCACAAGCCGCCAGGAGACGACCGGGGTGCCGAAAATCACAGTAGACGGGTGCGATTCTGTTCATAAGGATGATCCGCACGCCCGGAGATGAATGGTTGTAAATCTCACAATACCCGCGACTCCCCTTTTGAGCAAGACAAATCGTGCAAAATCGCTTAGAAATTGCCGCGGCTTCCGCCCCGCGAGATTGACCTAAAATGGACCACATGAAGCTCTACACCAAGCGCGGGGATGATGGCGGGACTGACCTGTTTGGCGGCCAGCGCGTGGCCAAGGACGACCTGCGGGTTGAAGCCTATGGCACGATTGATGAACTCAATAGTGTGCTGGGGCTGGCGGCTGCGGCGTGTACCGATGCTGAATTAATCGCGATCCTCACCACTTTGCAGGTTAGGCTGTTCGACCTGGGTGCCGACCTGGCGACGCCGGCGGTCGCGCATGACGCATCTGATGCATCAGCACGTGGTGCTGCGGCGGACAAAGTCCACCGCATCGACGAGCATCACGTTTCCGAGGTCGAGCAGTGGATCGACTGCGTCTGCGAGCCCCTAACCCCACTGCGGTATTTCGTACTGCCCGGCGGCACGGAGTTGGCGGCCCGGCTGCACCTGGCACGCACGGTCTGCCGACGCGCTGAACGCCTCTGCGTGCATCTTGCGCGAAGTCAGATGATCGGGCCACACCTCATCGTGTTCCTCAATCGCCTCAGTGACCTGTTCTTTGCCATGGCACGGCGAGCCAATCAACTTGCCGGCGTCGCAGATGTGGCGTGGAAGCCCGAGCGATGACCGACGAGCGCGACCATCACTGCCACCGCTGACACCACGCCCACCACTACCACTACACCCGCGCTATGGTGCCAGCACGCTCAGGTCCGCCCACGTGCCCGACGGTGCCACCGCCCCGTCGATGCGGCGTTGGCGCAATAATGTCACCAGTTCGCGCATCGGCGAATGCAGCGGCGCGGTGAAGGTCATCGGCTCGTTGCGAATCGGATGCTGAAACCGCAGAAATGCAGCGTGCAAAGCGGGTGTCGCCATGATGAGGTCCGATCGCTTTCGCGCCTTCTCCTCCACAGCCAATCCCTGGTAACGATCGCGCGCAAAAGTCAGCATCTTCCGACCGCCCGCGGGAATCACCGGCTCATCAAGCTCAAGATGGCCGATGGCTTCACCTCCATAAACGATGTCGCCGACGATGGGGTAACCAAGGTACGACAGATGCACGCGAATCTGGTGGGTGCGCCCGGTCTTGAGTTCCAGTTCTACCAGGCAATAGCCCTTGTAGCGTTCGCGCACGCGGTAGAGCGTCACCGCATTTTTGGCGTGGGTGTCATGGCGAATGGCGTAGGCTTCGCGCATGGTCGGGTGCTTGCCGATGGGCTCGTCGATCACGCCCGCCGCGTCAGGCAGGTTGCCGTGGACCACCGCCAGGTACGCCTTAAGCGTGCTGCGATCCTCAAACTGCCGAGCGATCTGCCAGTGCGCCTGATCGCTCTTGGCCACGACCATGACGCCGGTGGTGTTCTTGTCGAGGCGATGAATGATCCCCGGCCTGAACTCCGTTGCGCCGACGTTCGACAACCCTTCGACGGCACCGTCAGGCTTTGCCGCGTGAGCGCGGGCCGATGGACGCTTCGTCGGGGCATCATCGGCTTTGCGAAAGCCGCGGGTCTTCCACTGGGTCCACTCCCCCCCCGCCGCTTCAAGCTGCTTCTTGAAATGGTGCGCCAATGCGTTGACCAGCGTGCCGGAGGTGTGGTTCCGCGCCGGGTGAACGATCAGCCCCGCCTGCTTGTTGATGACGATCAGGTGCCCATCTTCAAAGAGCACATCCAGCGGAATGTCTTCAGGTTCGATGGTCTTGACCGCCCGGGGTGGGAGAATCACATCGATCACATCGCCCTGCTTGATGACCGTGCTGGCCTTGGGCTGCTTGCCGTTGACCGTGACGCCGCCAGCCTCGATAAGCTGCTGCACCTTGCTGCGACTGATGGCCTTGAGCCGACCATGCAGATAGCGGTCCAGACGAACGGATAGCTCCCGCCGAATCGTAAACGTGCGATGCGCGACATCGGCATCGTCGAGTTCCGGATCGTCGAGCGCCTCATCCGCCCCGTCGATGGAATCCGCCCCCTCGACAGCGTCAACGCCATCAGCCAGCACATCGTCATCATCAAGAGTTGATGTCATAAATAAGACATGATGATACCGCCTGCGTGTCGGATGCTGTTGAGCCAGGTCCGAGGGAATGAGACAAAATTATCTCCAGCTGAAACTTCGAGTACCTTACCGCGATGATTAGGCAGGCGCATGGCACGCTTATCCTCTTGGCCTTAACCACACTCACCGGCGCATTGGCGGCGGGTATGGCCTGGACCGGCCGGGCCTCCTGGCTCGAAGCCGCCAGCTTCGTTACCGGCGCGGTCTGCGTCTGGTTGACGGTTCGCGAAAACATCTGGAACTTCCCCGTGGGATTGGTCAATGTCTGCACCTTTAGCGTGGTGTTTTTTCGCGCTGGCCTTTATGCGGACGCGGGCCTGCAAGTCGTCTACTTCATTCTCGGTGTGGTGGGTTGGTACATGTGGCTCTACGGTGGCAAGCATCGCACCCGCCTTCATGTGGGGCTGACCGGCTCACTTGAAAGGAGCGCGATTATCGTTGCCGTGCTCGTCGGCACACTGTTGCTCTGGCGACTGCTTAGCGCCGTCGGCGGGTCGGTCTCCTTCTGGGACGCGCTGACCACCGCCTTGAGTCTCGGGGCCCAGTGGCTGTTGAATCGCAAACGACTGGAAAGCTGGCTGCTTTGGATCACCGTCGATCTGATCTATGTTCCCCTCTATATCTACAAAGGACTTCACCTAACCGCTTTGCTCTACACCGTCTTTCTTGTCATGGCGGCCATGGGGTTGCGGCAATGGTTCAAAACCTGGGCGCTCCAACGCAACCAGCCGACATTGCCCGCAACGACCATCATGGAGACTGCGACATGACCACGGGCTTCGTCGTCGGCAAGTTTTATCCACCCCACCGAGGACACAAACTGCTCATTGATGCTGCCCGCAAGCAAGTTGATCATCTGGTGGTGATGGTCGCCCATCATCACTCGCAGTCTATTCCGGGTGAGTTGCGTCAAGCCTGGCTCAGGGAAATTCATCCGGATGTGGAGGTCCACTTGGTTCCCGATAGGTTGCAGGACGATACAGAACGATGGGCCGGATTCACTGTTGCGCATCTTGGCCAGGCACCGGACGTTGTGTTCAGCAGTGAAGATTACGGGCCGCGATTCGCCGCCATCATGGGAGCGCGGCATGTGATGGTCGACCGACAACGTCAAACCGTGGCGTGCTCCGGCACGCAAATTCGCTCCGCGCCTCTGGACCATCTGGAGTTTCTGGAGCCCTGCGTGCGTGCCTATTTTGTCCGGCGGATTGTCCTCATCGGGGCGGAATCGACGGGCAAAACTACACTGGCATCGCTGCTGGCCAGGCATTACGAGACGCTCTGGGTTCCGGAGTATGGCCGCGAACACTGGGAGGCAAAAGTCGCCGGACTGACTATGGACGAGCCCTTGCCAAGGTGGACCGACGATGAGTTCATCCACATCGCGCAAACACAACAGCAGCGCGAAGATTTGGCCGCCCGCAATGCCAATCGTGTCTTGATCTGCGACACCAATGCGTTTGCCACCGGCACTTGGTTTGAACGCTACCAAGGCAGACGGCATCCACAAATCGATGCGATTGGCCGCACCGACACAGTTCATCTCTACCTGCTCACCGAACCGGATTTTCCATTCGTGCAGGACGGCGTGCGCGATGGTGAGAAGATTCGTGGCTGGATGCACGATTACTTCGCCAAACAACTCGCCGCATTGGAAGTGCCGACGGTACGATTGCATGGGCCAATCGATCTTCGGCTTGCTGCCGCCACGCAGGCCATTGATCAGCAGATTCGAGGCTGCAAGGTGACGTCGCTGCCCGACAATATGAACTAATGCTCGCCCTGGCTCTCCGCGGCGCGGGTGTGCCGGATCCCGGCGAGAGTCGCTTACGGCGAAAGACGAACGATGCGCCAGGAACCATCAACCTGCCTTTGGTACACAATCCGATCATGTAGTCGGCTGCGGCGGCCCTGCCAGAACTCCAGTGCGTTTGGTGCCACGCGATAACCTCCCCAGAACGGCGGCACCGGCACAACCTGACCCTCGTACTGACGCTCAATCGCAGCAAACCGCTCCTCTAATACGTCCCGGCTCGCAACCTCCTGGCTTTGCTGACCGATCCACGCAGCGAGTTGACTTTTGCGCGGGCGACTACGGAAATAGGTTTCGCTTTCGATGGGCGTAACCTTGTTTACGCTGCCTGTGATACGAACCTGTCGCTCCATCACGTCCCAGTAGAAAACGAGTGCCGCACGAGCATTGGCTGCCAGTTGGGCTGCCTTGTCGCTGTGATAGTTGGTGAAGAAAACGAACCCCGCAGTGTCGAAACCTTTGAGCAGCACGACCCGGCCCGAGGGGTTGCCCTGGTCATCACACGTGCAAAGCGTCATGGCGTTGGGTTCGAGAATCTCGGCTTCCTGAGCCGCATGAAACCACGCGGCAAACTGCCGAATCGGATCCGCATCCACGTCGCGGACATCCAGCGCGGCTTTGGCGTACTCACGACGAAGTTCCTTGATGTTCATAACTATCTCCGCCCCTCTCTCAACGTTGGCCCGCTGATCGATGTGCCAATGGTAGGCCGCGCGGCGTTCATCACGGTTGCCAATCGCTGACGAGTCAACGAGAATCGAGTCGGCGTCGCAATCGAATCTATGCCCTACGCTTGGGAGAAGGAGTCATCATGCCGCATCCCCTGGCAATTGTCATTGGCGCCGGCAGCGGTGTAGGTCAGGCCGCCACCGTGTTGCTGGCACAGGCCGGCTACCACATCCTGCTCGTCGGTCGCACGCAGAGCAAACTGGATGCGACACTGCAACTGGCCTGGCGCGAGGCTGCCAGTGGCATTCGCCTTGAGCCCTTGTGCCTCGATGTGACCCAACCCGGTGCCGCCCGTCAGGTTGTCGATGAAGCCGACCGCATCTTTGGTCGAATTGACGCCATCGCCAATGTCGCCGGTTACGCCACCCTTGGCACCATCACAGACATTACCCCCGAAGGCTGGCAGCGCACCGTGGACACGAATTTGTCCTATGTCATGGCCGTGACAGCCGCGGCCTGGCCCATTCTCGCACGGCGGCGAAACGGCGTGATTGTCAACGTCAGTTCCATGGCCTCGGTCGATCCGTTCCCCGGCTTCGCCATGTACGCCGCAGCTAAGGCGGGGCTCAACATGTTCACCCATGTCACCGGCCAGGAAGGAGGCGCCATCGGCCTCAAGGCGGTGGCCATCGCGCCCGGTGCCATCGAAACGCCGCTGTTGCGCTCACTGTTTGACGAAAATATGGTGCCCCCCGACAAAGCCTGGAGTGCAATGGACATCGCCACGGTGATCCGCGACTGCATCACCGGCAAGCGGGCATTCGCCAGCGGAGAGACCATCATCATGCCCTCGCCGCAATGACGGGGACTTGCCGCAGTTGACGGGGACTCACCGCAACAACGGTCGCATGACGCCGGAGTCGATCATTCCAGCGTGATGAACTTCCGTAGATAGTTGATGAACCTGCGAGGACCCACAATCCCCGCGACCTTGTCGTCCACATCCAAGATCGGCACGTGGCGGAACCCCGCAATGGCCATGAGATTGATCGCCTTGGCTGCCGACTCAGTGTCGTAAATAATCAGCGGCTCGTGCGTCATCACCAGGCTGATGGGGTGATCCTTGATCTGCTCAAACCGCTCCGCACATTTGTTCAACACGTCACGTTCGCTGAAAACGCCCACCAGACGGTCGTTCTCGGTCACCAGAAGGCATGCAATGTCCAAGGCGACCATCATCGTTATGGCCTCGTGAATCGTGACGCTCACATCCACCGTCTTATACGGCGTCGACATCATCGCCTTGGAGGCGACATCCTGGTCCAGCGACTTTTCCAGCTCATCGCCGTATTTGGGTGGATCGTAATTCGACAGCGGATCCACAAAGTCGCCCATGGGATCCGTCACAGCTTGACGTTGGGGTCGCAATGTCATGGTCAGGCTCCCTCGCGATGGTCCATGTGTAAAAACGGCTTCATACGCTGCGCCTTGATCTGGCGCGGAAAATGCTCAGCGATGTATTCCATCAGGCCCTTCTGCCCCGTCAACCCCACAGCCGTGCCAGACGCATCGGTGACGCACATGAAGCGCAGTTGCTTGGCCTGCATCACCCGCGCCATCTCAGCGACGGGCGTGTCCAGTGTCACGCAACTGGCGTCCGTGTAGGAATGCTTCTCCACCGGATCGTCAAGGGTGGATGCGGGGTCCAAAAGCAACCGCATCAGCCGCCGCTCCGTGAACTTGCCGATCGGCTTGTGCTGGTCATCGACGATGATGGCGCAGCCCAAATGCTTTCGCCGCATCAGGGCCGCCGTCTTGCGCACCGTGGTTCCCCGCTTCACGGTGATGAGTTCACGGATGTGCAGGTCGCTGACCGTGTCGCGGAAGATGTCCTGTCGTAATCCCATGCCATCTCCTTTCGGGGGCCCGACGTCGGCTCCCTGTCATCATTCCAGCATACCATAGCAACCCCGGGGTCAAGAGGGCAGCCATTGCGGATTTTTCCGGGGGATTTGCTGGGGATCTGCCAATGGGATTATCGGGGCCCCAAGCCGCGCCGCTCAGTTCGCTGCCAACCGCTGGCGAATGAGCTTGGCGCGAGCCTCACGCCGCGTGGCCTGATCCATCTCCGCGCCGGTGAGTTTCTGCAGGTGCGCAGGCTGAGTCAACAGGAAAAGCTCGTTGATCGTCTGGATATCCACGCGGTCAATGCGCCCGAGATTTACGCCCAGCCGCAGATGCGACAGTAGCGCCAGTACCTCATCAGTGCCCATCACTCGAGCGTTGGACAACAACGCCCATGCCCGCCAAATCTTGTCGTCGAGCAACGCCGGCCGCTGCTTGAGCAACGCCTGCCGCGCCTGCTGCTCATAGGCAATGATCTGCGGCACGATCGTGCGATGAAACGCCTCCAGCACCTCCTCCTCACTCTTGCCCAGCGTCGTCTGGTTGGAAATCTGAAACAGATCACCCAACGCATCGGACCCCTCTCCAAACAGTCCGCGAACCGCCAAGTGCATATCACGTGCCGCCCGCCTGACCTTTTCGATCTCACCAGTCAATCGCAACGCAGGCAGGTGAACCATCACGCTGACACGAACTCCCGTGCCCACATTGGTCGGGCAGGCTGTCAGATACCCCCAGCGCGGCGAGTAGGCGAAGTCCAGCGATTCTTCCAGAACATCATCAAGACGACTGATCTGTTCAAAAGCCTCCTCCAACTGCATGCCCGAACGAAGCACCTGGATGCGAAGGTGATCCTCTTCATTGACCATGACCGCGAAGGTTTCATCCCCCGCTATCGCCACGCCGCGAGGGTGCTCGTCCCCGCCCTGCGTCAGTTGACGACTGATGAGATGTCGTTCCACGAGCAACTGCCGATCAAGCTCGGTTGCCTCGGGCATCGATACCCAGAGCATCTCCTGCGCAAGTTTCCCGCTCAGGGCCTCATCTTTGACCCGCGTGACAATCTCCGAACGCTGGCGGCGGTTGCAGCGATTGACGAACGGAAAGCCCGCCAGGTTCCGCGCCAGGCGCACGCGGCTGCTGATGACGATCTCGCTGTGCGGCCCGGCACCGCGAAGCCATTCGCCTGCGTGCCCGGTGATCTCCTGGAGATTCCGCATCAACGCTGCTCCTCAAAGGCGCGAATTTCATCACGCAGCTTGGCGGCTGATTCATACGCCTCACCCGCCACCGCCTCGGATAACTGCTTACGCATCCGCAGTAACTTCTGCTGACGTTGCTCGCCAGCACCAGCACGACGCGGCACCTTGCCGATGTGGTGCGTCCCGCCCTCGTGGGCGCGCTCCAGCAGCGGACTCAACTGCTCGTCGAACGCCTGGTAGCACTCCGGGCAGCCCATCAGGCTGTTCTCACGAAATTCTGAAAACGTCAGCCCGCAGTTGCCGCAGACCAACTCCTTCTGCGCCACCACGCCGCTGTGCTTCTTGACGAAGCTGGTGAGCAGTTCATTGATGGGCGTATGCACAGCCTTGATGACCAGTCCCTCAGCCAGGGCGTGCTGGTCACAAAGATTCTTCTCAATCTTCTGGCCTTGGATGACCTCGACGGCATGGTGGGTCGCCGGTCGTCCGCAAATGTCGCATTTTTTATTCACGCGCTGACGCCTGGGTTTACCCCTCCAACTCCCAATATCGACCAATCTTAGAACGCCACGTGAGACGGATCAACCACGCTTCCGCCCCGCTTCCCCAAACCGCCTCCCCCCAAGCCGGGCCCTTTAGGCCCGGATTCCCCCGAATACCCCACGCCCACCCGCGTGCCTCGCCCAACACCGCATATCCATGCGGTGCCTAAGGCAAATAAACGCTCGCCTGCGCAACCAAACCTCCGCACAACACCCAAGCCCCGACATGAATATGCGGGGTTCCCCGCCCCCCGCACGCGAACCCCACGCCCCCCTTGACCACCCCCCCACCGCCCGTCATAGTATTCTCAACACCATCGGGGGTTCGAATGCTCAACGGGGCCCACAACACACCCCACCGCGCCGCTCGCCGCGAAGGCTTTAGCCATCCTGGCGACAGAGCGTGCCAAGGTCCCGGGCCGCCTACACATGAAACTCCGCAAGCCGGAGATCGTAATGCATGATGCCCTTTTCCCCCCAGAGGATCATAGGATTTTAGCTGTGCACCACCTTATAAAAGCCTGTAAATCTATGCATGTGATATTTGCTGTGTTCGTTCTGTCGCTTGCATGCCAGGGATGCACGCCACAACGGGGTTGTGGCGGCGACATCCACAATTGGGACGATGTGCCGAGGACGCCGATTGGCATACTACGCACTCAAGTAGCAAATAATACCTTCCCTAGAATTGGGACTATCGAGATTAAGCCTCTTCAGGATGGCAAGAACTTCAAGATAACGGGGCATGGTATGGAAGCGTATGTGCTCAGCGGTGGCGAGTCAATGTGGTATTTCGCTCTGACAGCGGAAGGACCGCAGGAGCCACGTCCCAGAGCGGGGCAAATACGATTCGATTTGGAGCTGATATGCGACTCGGAAACACTTGAGGTCACCTCATTCTCGTCGGCGCCGTTGGATGAGGTGTCGCGCCCCTGGCAACCAGGTAACGAGCTTCTTCAAGATATGGAAGTGGAAGTCGAGGCTTGGTTCGTCGCAAACCGCCTGGATAACGGGGAACTAGAAGCGGCTATTGTCATTCGAAGTCGAACCGCCGGCCCTGCTATTGGAATGAATCGCCGTCTAGAAAGGTTCGGGGGTGCAGAGTATCCAACAGCAGTGTCTTCATGGATAGCCAGTTATGAGCAAGCGCCGCCGGCGTTCCTGTATGCGGCCCGCACAATGCTTGGACTCGAAGGTCGAAATGCACCTGGAAACGAGTTTGCGTATCGGATATTCAGACATATATGGGTCCCCCGATAACAGAGACTGAAAAAGGTACATCACTGATGCGACATCAAGCGCGTCGAGCTTCAATGAAGCCAGCGCGGTCCATCGAATCCAACAAGCAATGATCCCAAACCACCCGAATCGCCGTCGCCGGACAAGATTCCTTCCACGACTTACACTATGGATAAGACTCTCGGACGCTTTCCGCATCGCCACCAACGCCTGAGCCAACCCTGACCTTGGAGATCGCAGTCATGAGCTACCGCATCGGTTTCATCGGCATGGTCTCTAAGGAGCTCAAGCACGACCGCTGGGGCACCCTGGCGCGTCTGGCCGAGGCTGGCTACCACGGCATCGAGGGTGGTGGAGGCCTGAGCAGCGGATCGCCCGAGGAGACGCGAGAGAACCGCCGCCGTCTCGAAGATCTGGGCTTGGCTTGCGTCGCCCTCAACTGCAGCCACGACAAGGAGGAGCAGTTGCCCGCGGTGATCGCCAACGCGCAGGCCATCGGCGCCAACTTCATCGTCGACTACTGGGCCTACCCGAAAAGCGACGACGAGTTGCTGCGCCTGTGCGAACAGCTCGAGCGCATGGCCGTGACCTGCCGGGCCGAGGGGCTGCAGTTCATCTACCACAACCACGACCACGAGTTCCGCCCGGCCTTCGGGGAGCACCGCCAGGCCAGCATGTTCGACCTCCTGTGCGCCAACACCCAGGCCTTGGCCTTCGAACTCGACGTCGCCTGGTGCCATTTCGGCGGCGCCGATCCCGTGCGCGTCATCCGCCGCTGCGGCCGGCGCAT
>JBGSTK010000013.1:0-66515 GCA_041736565.1 Phycisphaeraceae bacterium
CCGTTTGCCCATGGCCATGTGCGCTGCTCCCTGACTTGCTGTGCTTGTCCCGCCGAGCATCCTCTATAGCGCCTTAGTCGGCCGCGTGCAAGAAATCAGGGGTTATCCACAGGAAAAGGTGACTTTTGCCACGGGCTGCTATGGCCTCAGAAGCCGATCTCGTCAGGGCCATGATCGACGAGCCAAATTGGCGCGACCGAATATTCGGCCAGATCGTCTGGAATCGACCGGCGTGGTTCTTGGCTCTGGACGATCGGGGCGTGTGGCGTCAGTGGCTAGGGTACGCGGATGACGCATTGGTGGATCGCTCGCTGCGCATGATGAGCTTCATGTCGCAGCATTTCGGCCAGCGGATCGCCCCAATATTAAGAGAATTAGTGACGCGCGGGCCAGAATGGGCGGAGAAGGTTGCCCAGTGTCTCCCGTTTGGCAATCTGGAAGATGAATCTGACGAAGTGTTTATTTTGCGTTTGGACTTGGCCCGGCGTGGACAGCGAGCGGCGGGATACATTTGGTGGGAGCGTTTGGCGAACTCCAGGCCAGACAGAGCCATGAGACTGTTTGTCCATCATGTTCGCCTCTTCGAGCGTGCCGGACGTGTGCTACGTCATGGTGGGGGGTGGGAACCACAGGACACGGGGATCGAATTGCATGGCCGCGACGACCTGAAGTGGTTACGGAAAGCAGCGGCGCGCCAGCCGTTGATCGCTTGGAGGCGACTCGCGCCGGCATGTGTGCGCCTCGAGCGTCTGCGACATTGGGCACAGCGTCACCACGCCGCGTTGGACTTCCAGAGCCCCAGCAGTCAGTGGGCGAGGCAAAGTCGCGCCTTGCTCGAGAAGTGCGAGCGGTTACTGGTGGCAGCCGGTCGTTCGTTAGCCCGCCGTCGGCCCGAGATGTTCAGGCGTTTGGTGGAACGCTGGGAAGTAAAACGACGAACGAGTCTGATCGAAAGATCGCTGTTGAGATCGATGACCGCCATTTCAGACGCTGATGTGGATTTCGCCGCACTGTGGATCATCGGCAAACTGCGGCGCTTACGAATTGGAGTTCGTTCCGGTGATGCGTCCAGGCAAGAACCGGCGCGTAAAGCGTTGGCCAGTATTGCATGCCGTTGTTCCGATGAAACCTTGGCTCACGTCGAATCGGCCATCATGCGTTTTCGTGATCCCGACCTGAAAACAATGATGAAATACGGACATGACAACTATGCCATGAAGGGAATCTTTCATCCGAACCACCATGGCAAGGCCCAATACATTCTGCTGTCGGCGATACCTTCGGAGCGACTGTCGGACCGTGCGTCTGGTCAACTCGGAGTGTGGCAACGTAAGTTCGGTGCTCCGTCGATTGGACGCGGTGTGCGGTCCACAAGCGGCTGGGTCGGCTCGACCATTCCATCCAGTCGCCTGCAGTTTCTGAGCGACAAGGACTGGATACGCCTTGCCACTGGCGATTGGTCGAAGCGCAATCGAGGCGGCTTCAGGCGAAAGGTTATGGGAAAGGGCAGTCTTGGTGAAGCCAGCCATAGGCACTTCGCTAATGATATGGGCGCCATGGCACGAAGGCAGCCGAGTCGATTTGCCAGATTGCTGCTCGAATTGCCCGATGACGCGCCGGCAGACTACACGCAGCAGGTGCTTCGTGCGTTTGAACAAACGGAACCTCCCGATGTGTTGGTCAAGGCACACGAGCAGAACAGCGACAGCCCCGGCCTTGCGGATGCGCTCGAGGGGGAGTTGAAGCAATGGAGGCCGGTGACGGCCGATGAGATTGAGGCTATTTTCAAGCGGCGTGGATTTCCGAAGGATGCGGAAACTGCCAAGGTGATCTGCTGGCTTGTGGATAAACGGGAGGATGTCAGCTGGTCCGAAATAACCATCAATCATGTTGCTGCGATGGCGAAGGATCACCCAGATCCGGCTTCCGACGAATTCGCCTCGGGATATTACGACCCAACGGATCGCACGACCATTGTTCCAGATGTGGCCAATAGCGGTCTTAACTGTGTGCGAGGCGTCGCCGCGTTGGCTATCAAGAGCCTGCTTTTTGCAGATCGAAACTTATACTCGAAACTCCGGGGGGCCATCGAGTCGCTGTGTCGTGATTGCAACGTAACTGTTCGCGCCACCGCGATTGCAGTATGCCTGCCCATACTCAACATTAACCGGGATGCCGCCGTCGCCCATTTTCTGGCGATCTGCGATACTGTCGATGCGAAAGTGTTTCAGAGCCATTTCATCGACGATTTCCTGTCGCATACTTTCTGGAGCCACCCCGGCCAACTGACTCCCGTCGTTGAACGAATGGTCTGTTCCGACATCGAAGAGGTCGTCAAGTGCGGAGCAGCGTGGGCAACCACGGCGTGGGTGTATCGCCGATGGTGCGAGAAGCTGGTTGATCGTTGTCGAGTCGGCTCGCAGGCGCATCGTCGCGGCATTGCTGAGGTCGTTGGGGAGTCTCCATGGGACGCGGAGTCGATAGATGCCCGCATTCAACTACTGCCGGCGCTGTTCAATGATGATGACCCGGAAGTTTGGCAAAGTGCGGCGCGGGTGTTCTGGAAATCCGAGCCTTGGCGCGACGACCGCATTGCACAGCTGGCGATGGAGTTCATCAAGAGCCCGTCCTTCGCAGAAGATCCAACGCCGTTGATTCGCGGTTTGTCAGAAGTGAAGGGTTCGATAATATCGCGTGCCGAGGTCGTGTTCGGGATCGCAGACGCATTTGCCGGTCGCCTTGCTGATGCCGCGAAAGATGTGACCAAGCGTACCGCAGCGGACGTTCCTGACGTGTTCAAACTGTTATTGCGTCTGTATCAGCAGGCTCAAGATAATACGAACCGTGATTTGCAGGCGGCCTGCCTAAATCGATGGGATGCCCTTTTACGCGCCGGGGTCGGCGGGTATCTGGATGCCGAAAAGCTATTGGATTCTACCGATTCCTAAGGCGCCGATCAAACGAGGCGGTCAATCTTCTGCTGCGAACTCCTCCTGTCCTGCCGTCGCCCAAGCACCGGGCTTGCGCAACTCTGTTACGGACATGGGGGAGATACAAATCGCGACACAGACAGTTGGGAAGCCCGTGGGGCACTGGTCCCTAACGAATGGAGCCTACCCCATGGCCATCACCCTCAACGTCGGCGGCAGCAAGAAGGTTAGTCAGAACTACGACCCTCAAGGCGTCAGCCTCAACGTCACAGCCGAGGTGCCCAATGACGCCCTCACGGACGCGCAGAAGATCGCGGACAGGGCCCACGACCTGTTCGACCTCGTTAACGGCCTGCTTGACGAGCAGATGCCAAACTCAGCCAGACCGCCGCGAAGTCCGGCAACGGTTCGACCTACCGCAACGTTGGACGTAGCCAGTCGAACGGATCGAACGGTAACGGACATAGCCGCCACCAAACCACCAGCCGGTCGAATGGCAACGGCAGGTCCGGGGGACGGAGTGACCGTAATCCCGACCGGCCCCTGACCCAGGCTCAGCAGCGGGCGATCACCAACATGATCAAACGGCTGGAAGAGGACGGTGACGCGTGGGCCCACCACGAGTTCGGCGTGGACGGCATTGGTGCCCTGAGCGTCCACAAGCCAGCGAGTTCATCGAAGTCCTCAAGCCGGCCTTTAGTTTCCCGCAAGTAGTGCTCTCTGCTCAGAAGAGATACCGTGATAGTCAACGTGCAGCATCCCTAGTCGATCTTCGTGCTTAACGAACTCACGAACCTTGCACTTCAGGTAGGCCGTGATGTTCAGATTCAGGTCGCGATTCGTGCGACCCTTGAGTTGGTCCGTTAGGTCCACACCCGTCAGATCCCTCACGTAGATGTCGCGAAATGACGACGGTGGAACTGTTACTCGATCTTTGTAATGCAATTCGAGTGAATTGCCGAGGCCCCAGAGTTCCACCTTTAGTCGATCGACCGTGACGGGCAAGGCAGTGAAGTTGATGACCCGTAGTCGCACTTCGGTACGCGGCGGAGATCCCAGGTCGAAGATAAGCTGCTCGCCGCGGGGCGTTACGTCGATGTTGACCGCGGATTGGAGTCGCTTCTCAGTAAAGTAAACACGGAGGCAGAAGCCGGGGAGGAATCCGAGCCCTCGGCCAATTAGCCGCCCTATCGGGACAAACATCTCCAGCATTTCAGTGTCTCATTCACAATCGCGGCGGTCAGTGTGCCGGGCCCGTGTTCGCCGCCTATTTCGCCGCACTCGTCAGGATTGTCAGAAGCCCAAGTGCTTCCCGAGGTAAAGGACAAGGTAGTTCGGAGCAACCTAAATGATAATCGAACCGACCTACCCTTGTCGTGCGATGGCCGGCAACAAAGCGTCGCCCAACGACAAAATGAAGGCAACGACAAGACGCACGGTCGGATCAGGAGGTGTTACCATCATGGGCAACCATCTGAAGTGGCAAAGCCTATGCACCAACCCGACCCGCAAAGCCGTTCCTACGACCAGATCCTCCACGGGATCAAGAACGGGGCCGTAAAGATTCCGCAGTTTCAGCGGGAGTTCGTCTGGACCCGCGAAAAGTCGGCCAAACTGATCGACAGCATCCTCAAGGCTATCCGATCGGTACCTTCATTCTTTGGAAGACCCGCGAGCAACTGCGAGCGGTGCGGGACATCGGAGGCGTCAAATTGCCAGCTACGCCGGACGGCGACTACGCCGAGCAAGTACTCGACGGCCAACAGCGACTTACCAGTCTTTACGCCGCCGTATATGGCCTGACGATTCAGCGTGGCTCCGGAGCGTCCGATGATTTCTCTAGCATTTGCATTGACCTCGACGCGGAGTTCGACACGGAAATCCCCGTCGCCCTGCACGCCATCCCGCCCGAAGCCGAAGACGGCCGCTACGTCCGGCTTGTCGATGTGCTCGCCGAGGATTTCGATTTCCTGGCCAAGCTGTCCAAAGAGCGACGGATACTGCTTCAGTCCTACAGTCGTCGCATCAAGGAATACCGCTTTTCGGTCATCCTCATCCAAGACGCTCCAATCGACGTGGCGACCGAAATCTTCACCCGGATCAACGTCACTGGCAAGCCGCTTTCTCTCTTCGAGATCATGGTTGCCAAGACCTACGACCACAATTCCGGCTTCGACCTCGCCCGCAAATATGCCGATTTGATGGAAGATCTTCAAGAGGTCGGGTACGAAACCCTACCCGCCGCTTCGATCCTTCAGCTAGCGTCTCTGCTGATCTGTGGCGAGGCCCGCAAGAAAGACATCCTCCGCTTACCAACCCGCGACTTCCGGAATGTCTGGTCCAGGGTGGACGACTCCGTCAAGGCGGCCTGTGACTACTTCCGCGGAGCGTACCGCCTCCCCGCGTCCAAACTGCTGCCCTACGGGTCGCTGATCATCCCGTTTGCGGCGTTCTTCGACGCACACCCCGACAAGCCCAACGGCGAACAGACCGTTCGTCTGCGGGAGGTCTTCTGGCGTATCTCCCTCATCGGACGCTACACCTCCGCCGTGGAAAATAAACTCGCACAGGATTGCCGCAAGGTGCTGGCAATCGCCAAGGGCGAAGCGTTCGAGTACGACGCCTCATTCGCCGTTGATGTTTCGCCCGAAGCCATCAAACGGCACGGATACTTCAGGTCCAGCCGCAGTTTCATTAAGGCCATCCTCTGCCTGCTGGCCTACCAGCAGCCGCGGTCCTTCGACGACGACGGTGTCGTTCAGATCGCCAACGCGTGGCTCAAGGTCGCTAGTCCCCCTCGTCACGCTGTTGCCATCTTATCTGACCATGGTCGTCAGCATTGGATCCGCGAATGGACCGTCTCAGGATAAGGTTTGAATGGTTGCGAATTTCTGACGACCACCACTAGCAGCAAAAACTACCACCACTTCTTCCCCAAGGCAGTCCTACACAAGGCGGGCTACGAACGACGGCAGATCAACCACATCGCCAATATTACCATCGTCGACAACTTCCTCAACAAGCGGAAGATCAAAACTCGCTGGCCCTCGGACTACATGAAGGAATTCGCCAAGCACAACGACAACCTCGACGACACCATGAAGACCCACTTGATCGACCTTAGCGAGGGCGTGTGGAATGATGACCATGACGGGTTTTTCGAGGCCCGTTGCGAGGCAATCTCCAAGAAGCTGGCTGCCATCATCGAGCACCGTCCGATCGATGACGCCGGCCCGGCTGTAACCGATGATGACGTCGATCCCGACGCTGAACAGGATGAGCAGGAAGAACTCGAACTGGAAGCCGCCGAGGCCGAATAGAGGCCTCCGCCTTGTGAGACCCAAGCGGCGATATTGGATGTGGCACCGCGACCCTGATCCCCGATGGGGTTAGTGGCCTAACCGCCGCTTTCGCTGTAGACTTACAGTCATCACGTACCTCGGTGCTCGGCGCGCCGCTCGGGGGTAGTGCATGGCCAATGAAGCGGATACCTGCCGGGAATTTGTCGTACCCAAGCTGAAACAAGCCGGCTGGGAAGATGACCCGCATTCAATTGCCGAGCAGCGGGTGTTCACCGACGGCCGAATCGTCGTCACAGGCAAAACCGTCCGCCGAGACAAGAGGAAGCGGGCCGACTACCTCCTCCGCTATACCCGCGACTTTCCCCTCGCCGTCGTTGAGGCAAAAGCCGACTATAAGACGCCCGGTTCTGGGCTTGGTCAGTCCAAGGAATACGCCCAGACCCTTGGATTGAAGTTCGCCTACAGCACTAACGGCACAGGCATCGTGGAGTTCGACTTCACGCAAGGCACCGAGCGCGATCTCGACAACTTCCCATCACCGGCCGAGCTCTGGCAGCGTTACCAGCAAGCCGATGGCCTCGCCGACGAGCAGGCTGGCCAGTTGCTCACGCCCTACAACACGCTGCCCGGTCGGACTCCACGCTATTACCAGGACGTTGCGATCAACCGCGTCGTTCAAGCAGTGCTGCAAGGCAGGCACCGCATCCTCGTGACGATGGCCACCGGAACCGGCAAGACCGTCACCGCCTTCCAAATCTGCTGGAAGTTGTGGAATAGCCGGTGGAACCGCAAGGGCGAACCACATCGCCGACCCAAGATCCTTTACCTGGCCGACCGCAACATCCTCATCGATGACCCCAAGGACAAGACGTTCACCCCCTTCGGCGACGCCCGGTACAAGATCGAGAACGGCCAGATCGTCAAGAGCCGGGAGATGTACTTCGCCATCTACCAGGCCATCGCCCACGATGAACGTCGCCCCGGCCTCTACAGGGAGTTCGATCCCGACTTCTTCGACCTCGTAATCGTGGACGAATGTCACCGCGGCTCAGCCCGGGCCGACAGTTCATGGCGGGAAATCCTCGAATATTTCAGACCGGCGGTACAGTTCGGCATGACCGCCACCCCGTTGCGGGATGACAACCGTGACACCTACCAGTACTTCGGTAACCCGATCTACACCTACTCGCTCCGGCAGGGCATTGATGACGGCTTCCTTGCCCCGTACCGGGTCCACCGGGTTATTACCACCGCCGACGCCGCCGGCTGGCGACCGACCCAGGGCGAGCTTGACCGATTTGGCCGTGAAATCCCGGACGACGAGTACCACACCAAGGACTTTGAGAAGGTCGTCGCCCTGCGGGCCCGGACCGTTGCAATCGCCAAGCACCTCACCGACTTCCTCGACAAGACCAACCGCTTCGCCAAGACCATCGTCTTTTGCGTGGACCAGGAACACGCAGAAGAAATGCGGAAGTTGCTGACCAACCTGAGCAGCGACCTCGCTACGCAGCACCCCAATTACGTCTGCCGCGTCACTTCTGATGAAGGCAATGTCGGCAAGAACCACCTCAGCGAGTTCCAGGACGTTGAGACCGATACCCCCGTCATCCTCACTACGTCGCAACTCCTGACCACTGGCGTCGATGCCCCCATGGTCAAGAACATCGTGCTCGCCCGGGTGGTCGGCTCCATCAGCGAGTTCAAACAGATCATCGGCCGAGGGACCCGGGTTTTCCAAGACAACGGCAAGCTCTACTTCAGCATCCTCGACTACACCGGCTCGGCTACCAGCCACTTCGCCGACCCAGAGTTCGACGGCGACCCGGCTCTCGTCACCGAAACCACCATCGATGACGATGGCGGCATCCTCGACGAAGAGATCGTCGAAGACGAGGAATCGCCCATCGATCCAACGGATTTCGGGGGTGACGGTGATGAACGCGAGATCATCATCGGCGGAGACGGCGAACTCGTGGACCCGCCCGAGCCGGAGCGTCGCAAGTTCTACGTGGACGGAGGCAGCATCGAGATCGCCCACCAGGTCGTGTATGAGCTAGACGCCAACGGCAAGCAATTGCGGGTGATCGAGTACACGGACTATACCGCCGAGACCGTTCGCAGCCTTTTTCCGACGCCGGATGAACTACGCGATGCCTGGTCGCTGCCCGAGGACCGGGAAGAGGTGATCCAGAAGTTGGCTGAACGCGGCGTCGACTTCGACCATTTGGCCGAACAGGTTGGCAGCGACTCTGGGGTTGAAGCCGATCCGTTCGACCTGCTGTGTCACGTCGCCTTCAACGCGCCGCTCCGGACACGGCGAGAGCGGGCCGAATGGCTACGGCATAGCAAATCCGACCTTTTCGACCAGTACGGCCCCAAGGCCAAAGCAATCCTCAACGACCTGCTGGACAAGTACGCCGAACACGGCATCGAACAGTTCACGATTCCGGACGTGCTGAAAGTTCCGCCGATCAGTGATCGGGGAAATATCGCCGAGGTGGTCGCTTGTTTTGGCGGCGGCGAGAAGCTAACTCATGCGGTGTACAGCTTGCAGGCAGCCCTTTACAGATCCGACGATGAGGGGGCTTAACGTGCTCGGTAAGGACGTATTCAACCATCGTGACGTGCAGCTACCATTGACTCGTTCTTCGGACGATTACACGCAATTCGTCGAGGACCAGCTCAACAAGTACAAGTCGGTCATCACGTCTGTTAGCGGCCCGGATGCACTATCGATCGCGATAGCTGCACGAGCCCACGACATCACGAATCTGAGCAGCAGTGTGCTGGATGTGATCACGAAATTCACAGCCGGCTACCCGCACGACGCTTACGCGGCTCTCGATGGCGGCCTTTCAGCCGTCAAGGCTGACCTGGATCGACTTCGCACGAGTCCGATCGCGGATGACCAGGTGCTGATGATGTACCGGGTTCGTAGACAGGTTTCACCACCGCTTACACGTGAAGGCATGTTCCATGTGCCATATGAGTTAAGGCACCTGGTGGCACCACAACGGTACAGCATCCAGGGATTGCCCTGCCTCTACCTTGCGGGGTCGCTCTACACCTGTTGGATTGAAATGGGCATGCCAGCCTTTTCAGACCTGCAGGCGTCGGTGTTCTGGGTTCGAAAGGAAGAGAGCATTCGGCTTGTGGATTTCGGCCGCCGCCCGCGGTGGCTTGCGGAGTGGATGAAGAGATATGAAACTGAGAAGCCGGGACAGAACATTCCCCCTGAATCAGTGGCCTACTTCACCAGCTACGCGGTCTGTTGGCCTGTTATGGCAATCGCATCAGTGAAAGCTCTGTACACGGGAGCCCCGTACCAAGTTGAGTATGTTTTGCCTCAGGTGTTGCTTCAGTGGGTGACTAAACAGCCGAATATTGATGGAGTTCGCTACTTCTCTACGCACATCGACTGCAACACAGATAATCCTCACTGGATAAACAACTACATATTCCCGACGAAGACCTTCAAAGCCTCGGGCCGTTGCGACCGTCTGAGGAAGCTTTTCAAGATGACCGAGCCTATGAATTGGCAGTTGCTGCGGAGTATTCGCCTCGACCACAAACGAACCTCGGCAATGGACATCTTCGACTTCGAGTTCATTAAGGGAATCCGGGAGGGCTATCACGCGACAGAGTTCGGCCAAGTGCAGCACACGCTCAATGCGTTAGCGCACAAGATTCAGATGCGCAACACTGACCCCAACGGCGACCCTCTGCTCGGAGACGTAAAGCCCTGATGGCACGCAAACCAAACCCCAAAACGATTCAACCCCTCACCACTGCCCAGCAGCTGGGATCCCTTGTCAAATCCGCCCGCGATATCATGCGGAAGGATAAGGGGCTCAATGGCGACCTTGATCGCCTGCCAATGCTGACGTGGATCATGTTCCTCAAGTTTCTCGACGACATGGAGAGGCTCGGTGAGCAGGAGACTCAACTTGCTGGCAAGACCGGAAACGCTGGCTACAAGCCCGTCATCGAGAAACCCTACCGCTGGCGGGACTGGGCAGCCAAACACGATGGCATCACCGGCGATGAACTAATCGCCTTCGTCAACCAGGAAGAAGCCGTACGCCCCGACGGCACCAGAGGCCCCGGCCTGATCGCCTACCTGCGTTCCCTTCAATCGGCCAACGGACGCAGCCGACGTGAGGTCGTCGCCCGTGTTTTTGAGGGCGTTTACAACCGCATGGTATCCGGCTACCTGCTCCGCGACGTGATCAACAAGATCGACGGCATCCACTTCACTTCGTCGGAGGAACTGCACACTCTCAGTCGCCTCTACGAATCGATGCTCAAGGAGATGCGGGACGCCGCTGGCGACTCGGGCGAGTTCTACACGCCGCGACCTGTCGTCCAGTTCATGGTCGCCGTCACCAACCCGCAACTTGGCGAAACCGTGCTCGATCCCGCCTGTGGAACTGGCGGCTTCCTCAACGAGGCCTTCGAGCATCTCTCAAAGCAGGTCAAGACCACCCAGGATCGCAAGACGCTCCAGCATTCCTCCATCCGCGGCCAGGAAGCCAAGGCCCTGCCCTTCATGCTCGCCCAGATGAATTTGCTGTTGCACGGCCTGGAATACCCCGACATCGCCTATGGCAACTCGCTGGCCCGCAAGGTCACCGAGATCGGCGACCGCGACCGTGTGGACATCATCCTCACCAACCCGCCCTTCGGCGGCGAGGAAGAGGTCGGCATCAAGAGCAACTTCCCTGCCGACAAGCAGACCTCCGAAACCGCGCTGCTCTTCCTTCAACTCATCATGCGGCTGCTGCGACGCCCCCTCAAGTCGGACAACATCCAGCCCGGCCGGGCAGCCGTTGTGGTGCCCAATGGCCTGCTTTTTGGCGACGGCGTGTGTGCCCGCATCAAGGAAGACCTGCTCAAGAACTTCAACCTCCACACCGTGGTCCGGCTGCCCAACGGCGTCTTCGCCCCCTACACCCCTATCCCCACCAACTTGCTGTTCTTCGACCGGTCGGGGCCAACGAAATCGATCTGGTATTACGATTTACCCCTGCCCGAGGGCCGGAAGAACTACACCAAAACCAAGCCCATGCAGATTGAGGACTTTGCCGACTGCATCAAATGGTTTGGCAAGAAACGCCGGGATGAGAATGATTACGCCTGGAAGGTTGCCGTCGAGGACGTGCTGAAATACGACGACGAGGGCAGCTTGCTGTCGGCCAACCTTGATGTGAAGAACCCCAGCAGCGAGGAGGCCTTGGAGCACCTGCCGCCCGAGCAACTTGCCGCCGACATCCTCGACAAGGAGCGGCAGATCATCAAGATCTTGGAAGAAATCAAGACCGAATTGCAGGGCATGCCGGCATGATCGATACGCCGATCAAATCTCGGTATCAGTGGTCAAAGCTCAATGGCCTGCAACTCGGCCGCTACGCTGAGCATTGGGCCAAGATGCGGCTCATTGAGGCGGGCTATGAGGTCTACTCGGCGGAGGTGGACGATCGCGGCATTGACCTACTGCTTCGCACAGGGCCGGGACGGTGCCTTGAAATCCAGGTCAAATCCGTCCGCAATCGGAATGTGACCTCCATCAAGAAGAGTTGCCTCGGCGAAACGCGCGGGGAAGTCGAATCGAGGCTTCGATCGGGCTACTGCATGCTTTTCATGCTCTTCGAGGATGGCGTCGAGCCGCAGGTGTACCTTATTCCCGGCTACGCCTGGTTCGCGCCCAATATCGCCATCAAGGACGACAAGGTTGGCGACAAGAACACCGGCCCCTGCCTCGTGGTGCAGCCCTCAAAAAGAAATGAACCGCTGCTAGAACCCTACAGGCTGAATGATCGCTCAATTGCAGCAATCGTTGAGCAAATCAAAGATGGGGTCGCGGGGGTGGCGTCATGAGCAAGAGTGCGGGCGGGACCATGGCAGCCCTCAAAACCGTGACAAGGCCGAACGATGCGAACGTTTCGATGATGAACCGCTTCAACCCGTCCAGTGCTTTCATGGTCGTGCAATTGAGGTTTGCCATAGTGGCCTCCTTTCGCGCAAGCAGGAACCAAACAAATTTGGCCACTGCCACGATCAGAAGACTGCTCATTGGGTCCGCGGGACATGGTCCCGCTCGCACTCTTAACCTTCATTATAGGCTTCCAATGGTAAGGGAGGCAAAGTGACGGTGAACACTAACAATGGACTCACTACTGCGCCGCTCGGCGAGGTCATCGTCAAGTCTGAGGACTGGATCAACCTCAACCCTCTGGAGACCTATACGGAAGTGTCGGTCCGGCTTTGGGGGCGCGGGGTTGTTACCCGTGGCCAACGGATGGGCAGCGAGATCGGCGGATCGCGTCGCCTGCGTGTTAGACCCCGGCAGTTCATCCTCTCTCGCATTGATGCTCGAAACGGAGCATTCGGCCTCGTGCCGCCGGAACTTGACGGCGCGGTTGTGAGCAATGACTTCCCGACATTCAGTACAAACAACGAGAGACTGTTACCCGAGTTTCTGGGTTGGCTGAGCCGCACACGCACCTTCATTGAACAATGCCAGTCGGTCAGCGAGGGGACGACAAACCGTGTGCGACTGGATGAGGGGCGCTTCCTACAGGTTGAAATCCCGCTACCACCGCTGGAAGAGCAGCAGCGGATCGTAGCGAAGGTCGAACACCTCGCCGCCAAGATCGACAGGGCTCGTGTCTGCATTGAGGACATCGCAAGAAAGTGTGACTCGCTATGTAGGTCTATCATTATGCATGGCGAGACGACGCCAACGCCAATATCTGCGCTAGTACATTGGCGGAGGCCAGATATCAAAGTAGATCCTTCGGCCAGCTATACGTTCGCTGGCGTTTATTGCTTCGGAAGGGGCGTGTTTAGGGGGGAGACCAGACTTGGGCTGGACTTTGCATACAAAACTTTGACACAAGTACGGTCGGGTGAGTTTGTATATCCCAAATTGATGGCTTGGGAAGGTGCCTTGGGAGCCGTGCCTCCAGACTGCGACGGATGCTACGTAACTCCCGAGTTCCCGGTCTTTCAGGTGCGGCAAGACCGAGTGCTTCCAGAGGTCCTGGACACCTACTTCAAGTCGCCGTCCGTCTGGCAGTCACTCAGCGGAGCGAGCACGGGAACAAATGTTCGTAGGCGAAGGTTGAACCCCCGTGCCTTTCTGAACTACAGGTTTCCTCTTCCGGCACGTGAAGTGCAGGAGAAACTCCGTTTTGTGAGGAACCGGACCGACCGCCTCAAAGCCCTCCAGCAGCAGACCGCCGCCGAACTCGACGCTCTCCTCCCCTCCATCCTCGACAAAGCCTTCAAGGGGGAGTTGTAATGGACAGATCGTCACGGCTTGTCGGGAAGGAATGGGAAGTTTGGGGCAACAAGCTCTTGGCCTGTCGTTATAGGCCAGGCGACTACCAGCCTGTTCCGGACAAGCATGGTGGCGATGCGGGCATAGAGGGATATTCTACAAATGGCTGCGTCTACCAAATGAAGGGCCCTGAAGCTGAACCCGGTAGCAGGAAGTGGCACAACTCGCTCCGTGACAAGATCACGCAGGACGTCGGCAAATTCATTGCCAATAAGGACAACAAGCTTAGTGACCTGTTAGGGTCACTAAAGATCCGGAGGTGGATTCTACTCGTGCCTTCGTTCACTGATCGAGAGATAGTCGCACATGCTCGCAAGAAGACCGAGGAAGTGCTCGCGGCCAACCCGCCCTACATCGACCAGCACGACTTCCAAGTGGTCGTGCTCGACGAAGATGCCTTTGCTGCGGAAAAGGCCCAGCTACTTCGATACGCGGTGGAGGGAATAGACATCTCAACAGAGCCTGTGTCTGAAGAAGTTATTGACGGCTGGTCTGAGGATGAACGCAACGCGTACAAAGTGGAACACCTAACTGCAAAAACTGCGAAGATGCCAACGCTGGTCACCGAACAGAGGCGGGTAGCCTTCGAGAGGCAGGTGATTAAGTGGTGGCTGGAGGGCCAGAATGTTCTGGAAGAACTTCGTGATTATGCCGATGCGTGGGAAGCGATCCGTCTGGCAAAGAGTGAACAGGAGAAGTACCTGCAGGGACACTGTATGGTTACGAACCAGGAGCCCTATCCATTACTAAAAGAGGCGCTGGCGGAGATCGAGCGCACTGTAGAGCAGCGTGTGATCGCATTGTCGCCCGGCTCACGCCGCGCCGTGGCTCATGAGGCCGTGGCGGACTGGTTGATGAGATGTCCGCTCGACTTCCCGGAGGTAGCCAGCGATGAGCAAGCCTGAAATACCAGAACTGAACACGCCGTTTGTGTTTAAGGAGAGGCCAGAATCGATCCCTGGAGACCTACGACCCTTGTGGAGGATTGGCCTCGTGCTACTTATGCTGTACGCGGCGTCCAGAGGGAAAAGGTCGAGTTTCGGGCGACTCCATGTGCTGAACTGGGCTTTACGAAGTGACGAAGGACGCGATGCATTGCTTGGAATCCTGAAAGGCCAGTTGTTCCCAGGTACTGTGGTGGTTCGCATCGAACCGTCGCTCAATAGAGCTGTCGACTTCGCACATGGAGAAGGTCTGCTGAAGAAGGTCGGCGGTGCCCATATAGTATTGACTTCACATGGTGAAGCCGAGGCAAAACGGCTTTTCGAGCACAAAGAGCTTTACGTCAGCGAAAGGGATTACTTGGAGCAAGTGGGAAAGAAGCTGACTGAAAAACTAGTGAATGACCTCTTTGGGGGACAGCCTTAACCATGAGACTTCGACACCTACGCATCCGTGTGATGACAGATCAGGGCCTATTTGGGGTGGACCTCCCCTTTTCAGACGGCCTATTTGTCCTTCGAGCCGAAAACTCAATGGGGAAGTCTACATGCCTACGGGCGATTTTGGTCGCCCTCGGCATGGAAGCAATGCTGACGACCAGCAAGACTGATTTACCGATTCCGCCAGTCCTGAAGGATGATCTTCACACCGGTGAGGGCCACGCTAGCGTGATCGAGTCGGATATTTTCCTTGAGATCGAGAACACCAAAGGCGAGCGAATAGTCACACATCGCACGGTCAAAGGGGCGCGGGATTCGGGATTGATTGAGGTAACTTACGGTCCGGCATTGACACAACCGGGGCAGCACCGATCAGATGAGTACTTCGTTGGCCGGTCTGGGGACACAACACGCGACCTCGGGTTCTTACGGTTTCTCATTAAATTTTTGGGGTGGAACGTCCCCACAGTGCGAACCTTCCAGGGTGACACTCGACCACTATACCCCCAGTGCATCGTGCCTTACTTCTTCGTCGAACAATTAAGAGGTTGGAGCACGCTTGAGCCGCCGTTGCCGACATGGTTCGGAATCAAGGAGGTGCACAAACGTGCGGTGGAATACCTACTGGGGCTTGACGCCATTGGTATCGGTGCCAAGCGACTGGAGATCGAGGAGCAGGAGCAGGCGATCATCAGGGAGTGGAGTACCATAGTCGGTGCCCTGCGTGCAATCGCGAAGGCGAACGGTGGCAACGCACAGAACATACCGTCCAGCCCCGTCGCAACGTGGCCGCCGGAGATTGTACCGGTCATCATGATACCGAAAAACGACCAATGGATTCCACTGGATAAAAGGCGGCTCGATCTAGCAAATCGTCTGCAAGAGATTGAGCAACAGGAAATTCCTCGGGTCTCTGAGATCGTAGGGAACGCTGAAGCTGAGCTAGGTCAGGCACAAGGGCGGCTTAATGACCGACAAGCGGTCCTTTCTCGTCTGTTGGAGGTGTACGAGCTCGAAAGCGACGAGGTGGCTGGTACTCAAGAACGACTCGACAAGATCGAGATTGACCTCCAGCGAAACAAGGACACACGAACACTTCTGAATCTGGGCGGCAATGCGGCGTCCAGTGTCGTTCAGCAGAAGTGTCCCACATGTCACCAGCATATTAACGACAGCCTAACTCCTCTTGCCGAAGGCCAAGGGGTTATGTCGATTGACGAAAATATCACATTTCTCGAAGAGCAACAGCGTACATTTAGGGCCGTGTTCACGAACCAAAAGGATGTCGTAGCGGCGCGGGGGCAACAACTGGCATCGCTCCGGCAAGAAGTGTCTAATTTGCGCGGAGAGATTCGGTCCCTTAAAGAAACCTTGATATCAGACGGCCGAGCACCGTCCGTTGCAGCCGTGCGTGAGCGTGTAAAGCTACGCGAAGGACTGGACCGCTACGGTCGTGCTGAGGAAGAGTTCGCTGGCGAGTTGGAGAATCTTGGGGAGCTAGCTGCCAAGTGGGGAAGTTTGCAGGGGGAGAAGACCCAGCTTCCGAAGGATGATACGTCCGAGACAGATCGCAAGAAGATTGGGCGGTGGGGCGTACTGCTTCGTGAGCAACTACGCCTGTATGACTTCAAGAGTTTAGAGGTGGATGAGATCACAGTATCTGATGGGACCTACCGCTCCCTCCACGAG
Source organism: Phycisphaeraceae bacterium (assembly GCA_041736565.1). GTDB lineage: Bacteria > Planctomycetota > Phycisphaerae > Phycisphaerales > Phycisphaeraceae > JBBDMX01. The sequence goes on from JBGSTK010000013.1 coordinate 16,649, forward strand.
GGGTTTGACCTACCGACAAACATCTCCGCTAGCGACTTCATCAGGGTGATTTGGTCTTACCTAAATGGGCTGAGGGAGGTGGGTCTAGAATTTAACACCAATCACCCCGGCCTCCTGGTTTTCGATGAGCCCCGACAACAAAGCGCGAAGGACTTGAGCTTCGAGCAACTGCTCAAAAGGGTGGCTCGCGCGGGGGAACAAGGACATCAAGTTATCTTTGCAACGAGCGAAAAAGAGGCCACGCTCAAGGCAATGCTGGGCGACGTGCCGCACACCTACCACGCCTTCGAAGGGCATGTGATCTCCCGCCTTCCGCCACAATAGGCGGCTACCCCAACTAACCCATGGCTTATTCGGCATCGCTGTGGTTCATAACGAAATTGCAGACGATCGTGATTTGGCGAAGCTGGCCCTGATGTAGCGGCCGCTGCTTTACCGCCGGTCGTGCCATGTCAGTGTCAACCACGCCCGCCGATCGCGAATGCATCGGGGCACGCCGCGAACGCGGGTTCCAGGCTCACTCGCGCCTTTGCCAACGCCTTAGTCACCTTGCCAAAAGGGCGGTTGCTGTAAACGTCAGCCAGTTCGTCGGTCGCCACCGGTTTGCCGTGCGAGAGGAAGACGCCCGCCACTTCGCCATCGGATGCCTCGCGGACCATCTGCGCTGCGGTCTTGCGCAGATGTTTGAACGGAAGCCACCATGTTGGCTCATGGCCCGTCACTCTCGCGACTCGCTGAAACAGGCTCTGCCAGGAATTGGCGATCAGTTGTCGGGTGTAGGGATTGCCGCGTTCGGTGAGCATCACCAGTTGGCTTCGCGGCTTGGCCGTCCACTTCCACCACTTCAATGCGACAAGCGTCTCGGGCCAAAGGGCGAACTCGGCGTACACCCCTGATTTCCGACGTATCCGCTTGAGCGTGGCATCATCTATCTCATCCCACCGCAACGTGATGATCTCGGCATGCGACATCGCGGCATTGAGGCCCAGCAACATCAGCAGCCTCTGCGTGTTCGTGGCGTGCTGATAGATGGTGGCGAGGTGTGCCACTGTGAAAACACTCACGCCATGTCGCTTGGCAGCCACCTCGCCATCGGTCTGCAGGCGTTTAAGATTGACCTTGAGTGCATCGAGCCCGTGTCGAGGCATCTGCCAGTCGAAAGCTTCCGAGCGATCCAGCCAGGCTACGAAGCGTCTGGTGGTCTTGAGGTGATGCGTCACCGTATGCAGGCTGATGGGATTGCCCTTGCTCTTGCCACCACGGCTCCTGGCTGCGGGCCGGGCTGACCAGTAGTTGCGTAATTTTTCCAGGGCCGAGTAGCCAAACTCACCCAGGTCCATATCGCCAAGCGAGTTTTTGAGACGTCGGGCTGCGGCGGCTTCGACCTTGCCCGACTCACGCTTGTTGTTCGCCAGAACCTGATCGGCGTAAGCATCCAGTGCCACGTAGAGCGATTGATTGGTTGTCACAGGCGGTGGCACATTCGCTGTGGTCGACACCTGCCGTGCGAAACTCGCCAGAGCTTGCGCGACATCGGCGAGTTCCGTCTGGCCGCGACGAAAGGTTTCGAGATCATCGGGAACCACAGCCACGGCCTTGTGCCGAGATCGCAGCTCATCGACACGCTGAGCATATTGGCCGGGGGTCCACACCGGCTCATCCAGCGGTCCATTGAGATCAGTGGCCGCCACTTTGAACGCCTCACCTTTACGCAACGCATCGGCCATGGCCAGTGTGCGCGCATCCCACAGCGGCTCGCGGTCAGCTTGCTCAGCATGAGCGACGACCTCCTCCCACAGTTGCTCCAACAACAGGACCGCCCGCTGAGCTTTGCGCAGATCTCGCCCCAGCAGAAATCGATGCTGCACTCGCCGGTCGTCTGCGTTAAGCTTCCAACCGAGGTCGCGGGTATATCCCTTGTCACATCGGGCCGTGAGTTTGGGGGGAGCGGATTGGGTCATGTGGGCATCCCGGATTGGGGCAAATCATGGTTCCGATTCGAGGTATTTTAGCCAAAAATCGGAACCAAAGCGCCGAAAAATCGGAACCGAAAACCGCGAAATTTCGGAACCAGAGGGGTTTGGAGGCTAATCAAAGGGCTGTATAAGGGCACAAAAAAACCGCTAAGTTCTTGTTTTGCAAGGAACTTAGCGGTCATGCCGAATAAATCGGAACAATGGAGCCGATGGGGATCGAACCCACAACCTCTGCATTGCGAACGCAGCGCTCTCCCAATTGAGCTACGGCCCCGACGAAACGAGCGGGTCACTATACCCGCACCCTGATCGGCGAGCAAATTTTCTGATGCCGCTTTAATGGGGTGAGGCAGCGCGATCCAACGCCTCGATTGCCGTGGCGGGTCAATAGCGTTCGTAGGTGCCCAGTGTGGGGGTCAGGGCATAGGCGTTGCGCTCGCCCTCGGGGAAGAACTGCACGCCGAAGAGGGTTTCGTCTTGGATGACGTCGTAGCTGCCGGTGAAGACGAGGCGCCAGCCGGGCATTTTGCGTTCGAGGGAGGCGTTGACGGCACGGGACTCTTCGGCACCGATGTCGTAGGTGTAGCTGAGGCTCGCGGCATAGCGACGGGTGATCTGATAGGTGGCGTAGGTGGAGACGAGTTTCGTTTGCAGAGCATCGATCTCTTTGTAGTCGATGCCAAGAGTCAGGTAGGGGGACTGACGGAAGGTCAGACCGGTGCGCCACTGTTCGAGTTGATCGCTCTCCAAGCTGTAGGAGGCTTCCGAAGCGGAGGCCAGGGAATCGCTGATGTGCCAGAGGAGGCGGGAGTAGAACTGATCGCCACCGATGGAGTATTCAGGTCGATAGGCGAAGTGTCGCGGGAGGATGACGCCGTTGTCGCCATCGCCGGAGCGGTGGATGAAGTCGGTATCCAGGACCAACCAATCGACGCTTCGCCATCGGCCGGGGCCGCCCCGCTGCGTTTGCAGGGTGTTTCGCAGTCCGAAGCGGGTGCCGAAACCTTCTGTCAGTGCTTCGACGTCGTAATCGTAAACGGGGATGTCTTCGGGGTTGAGCGTCGAAGCCGTGTGCCACACCTCGCCGTTGGGCTCGATGATGTGGCGCAGGCGGTGAACATCCAGGAGTGGGAAGCTGACCTGTTCTCCGGTGTTGGAGAACTGGGTGTGATAGCGTGTTCCGAGTGTTCCCATGACGCGGAACTGATCTTGCTCTCCGCGGTATCCGGCAAAATCGTCATCGTAAGCGGTGAATCGCCCGGCGACGAAGGGGGTGATGTCGAAGATCGAAGCACGTAGCGGCGCGTCGATTTCGTGGCGGCTGTCGAGGCGTGTACGGTAGTCGGTGGGGATGCCCGAGGCTCGGATGTCATCGACGAATCGCGTAGTGTTAGGCAGGCCGAGTTGTGCGAGGCTCGCCGACGGGGGGAAGCCGCGATCCAGCGGGGTATCGTGGCCGCCGCGGATACGCATGTAGCTCAAGCGCGTTTCACTGAAGTAGGTCAGGCGATCATCCCACAGACTGGTGCCCACGCGGTAGTACCCGAGTTCGGGCAACTTATCGACGGTGTAGCCGGGTGCCTGGAGGGTCGTCAACTGGGTCGTAAAATCGTTGATTTCGTAGCGTGTCAGCAAGGTGACGGCGGAATCCTCGCTCTGGTGCTTGAGGTAAGCCGAGGTCTCCCATTGCCGTTGGCTGTGTGCCAGGGTGGGAAAGAACTCTTCGAGGAACGTCTCGTCGCTGACGGCGGCGAGTTCGAGTGAGAGTTCCCAATTGCTGGGCAGGTAGTGGCGATGTTGCCAGTGGGCGAAGCCGCGTTGGTCGGCGTCGTGGGGCACGTCGAGGCGTCCACCGATGGTGTCCTTGCCGTTGTCCCAGAGGAGGGCATAGGCATCGAGGGTGCCGAACATTTCGGGCATGTTGTAGTTGAGTCCGACGCCGACGGCCGGGCCATGGTCGCCGAGGTAGTCGAGGCTTCCCGTCAGGTCCACGCCCTCGGGCTTTTGTCTGCCGGCCAGGGCGAAGATGTCCCATCGTGTGCGCAGTTCGATACCGTTTTCGCTGTTGAGATTGACGCTTGCGCCGCGTAGCGGGGTTCGCCCGAATTCGCCGGTCACATAGGGCCAGTAGAAGACGGGAACATGGCCCCAGTTGAGGCGTGTGTGTGTGGAACTGAAGCGATTGAGGGTCTGGCCGTCCTCATCCTTTCGCTGCGAGACGGTCATTTTGCTGGCGCGAATGGCGATGTGGGGCTCGGCGAAGTCGCTGGTGGTCAACGTCGCGTCCCGGGCGGTCCATTTGCTGCGCGACTCCTGCCGCAAGGTCTGGGCACGCATGTAAAGGGGGATGTGATCCGAGACGTCAAAGGTGTAGAACACAGCTTCGAGCAGCACAGCCTTGTTCTGCCTCAGATCGTAAAACACCCGCGGCGCCCGCACGGTGTAGCTGCCATCCGTGATGACCACATCGTCTTCGAGATAGATGCCCGAGATGCGATCGGCCCCGACGGCCCCGGTGACCGGCTGGTCGTCACCCTCCGCCAGGAACATCACGACATTGTCAGCCTGGAGAACCAGCGCCTGCAGACCGTCGGCACTGTTGTAAAGGACGCGCACCTGCCCGATGAGAGCGACGGACGCTTCGCGACCTTCCTGAGCCGGGGCATAGACGATGCGATCGGCATTGAACGCCACCGTGCCCTGGGCTGGCATGATCTCGGCGGTGTCGGCTGTGTCGGTGGCTGAGGTGGTCGGCGTGCCATCATCACCGGCATAGCCAGTTCGGGGCGGCGTGGTCGCGACGCCTGTAGGAGCAGGGCTCCCGTCGGTCTGGGGCGGCGCAATTTCGAGGCGCTGCGTGAACTGCACCATCTGCTGCTGTTCGAGCTTCTTTCGTGCCGCCAGTTTGCTGGCCATGACTTCGGGGCTGAAGATCATTGGCGTTGGGCTTACCGCGAGTGTGGGTTGTCCGATTGCCGCGAGGTATCGTTCGAAGCGCCCTTGCGCTTCAGCGACTAATGCATCGTTGGCGACGGCGTCTTGAGCGGCGGAGTTGGTTGTGGCGTCGGGCGTTCGCAGATCGTTGGTGATCAGTTTCACTTCGCCGCGTGTAGCGGCCGTGACGAGCATTCGTCGCCCCTGCGCCTTGACGTTGCCTTTGCCCGTCAGTGACCGCGCATCATCCAAGTAGATGGCCAGATGTTTGGCGGTGACGCCGGGTGCCCGGTCAGTATCGATGCGAACCACGGCTCGGGAGGCTCGGAAGCCGTAGGTGCCGACGTTGACGCGCACATCACCGTCGAGCAACAAGAAACGCGCTCCGTCGGCGGTCCAACTGGTGGCGGCATTGGCCTGGAGTTGCGCATCGGCATCGACGACCGGATCCGACAGGGCTGCGTCCCATCGCCATGTGACGCCTGAAAGGGTGAGGCTCTGGCGGTCGGTGGGGGATGGTGCTGCGTCAACGGGTGGTGGAACTTGGCCTTGGCCGTAAGTGATGGGAAGCGATGCCAGCAGAGTCGCGGCTGCCAGGCCTAAGGTCATGGCCCCGTGGCATCCCAGACTGCGTTGGCGATGGTTGACTTGGGTGTGATGCATGGGGCAGATGGCTTTCGCTAAAACGGTGGCGGCGATTATAAGGATCGCACACCGTGGGGCAATTGCCGGTTTTATCAACCGGTCCGCCGGCGCGGCCCGAGGCGAGGTGGGATGTTGTCCGGGGATGTGGATGGCTTCGGCGAGGGTTGCGCAGGATCGAGCTACTTTTGCGACACTGATGGCATGGAAGAACCGACGACGCCACCTGTGATGGCCGGGCCACGATGGTTTATGGTCGTGGTTTTGTCCTTGCTTGTCATGGGCGTGCTGTTGCCGTTCGACGGGGTCATCACCCGCGCTGCGGGTCATGTCCACCTGGCGGGTGATGTCCGGCGAACGCTTGAGACGCTTCAGCAGTATGGCGATGCGGCTTCGGTGATTCTGGTGGGCCTAATCATCTGGCTTCAGGATCCCAACCGACGTCGCGCATTGCTGGATCTGGCTCTGGCGGCGGCGACGACTGGGTTGATCACCCTGGTGGCCAAGATGATCATCGGCAGGCCGCGTCCGACCTTGGGTGAGCCGACGCTGTTTCTCCTACCCTGGCGAAGCTTTGAGATGCCGATCCACGAAGGTGGTCAACCGTCGGGGATCGTCGCGGTCCACGCCTGGGAGATCATGGGCCAGGATGTCAGTCGGCTGTGGTCGATGCCGTCAAGCCACACCTCGGGCGCTATGGCGCTGTCAGTCTTTCTATTTCTGGTCTACCCGCGACTTAAACCCCTGGCCATCGGCATGGTCGTCATTGTTGGTGTGTCACGCGTCCTGACGACGGCGCATTACCCAACGGATGTGGTGGCAGGGGCGCTGGTGGGGTGGCTGGTGAGCTGGCCCATCGTGCGATACCAATGGGGTCAACGACTCGTGCGGCGTCGCCTCGGAGACGCAAGGCTTTAACCAAGTTTGCATTGGGCCAAGTCGCTCTACGCTAGCCTAGGTCGCTTATGATCCGTTGCACCAGGCTGGTGTTGGCGGCGGGGAACTCGTAGTCGGATAGTGCGGCGACGCGAACCCATCGATGCTCCGCCACGCCGAGGTTCTCAGCCTCGGCGCGATCCGGGTGAGTAAGCGTGCAGTAAAACGGTTGAAGCCGCACCGTCGCATGGTCGTAGCGGAACGTCACGGGCGGCAGCGCCTCGCCGACATCAATGACCAATCCAAGTTCTTCAAGGACCTCACGTTGAGCAGCGTGTTGGGGCAACTCGCCCGGCTCCACCTTGCCGCCGGGAAATTCCCACAGCCCACCGAGCACTGCCTGTGGTCGGCGGCGGGCTATGAGCACCTCCGACCAACCACTGCTCCGGCGTACGACCACACCGATGGCAACTTGGGTAACGTCAGTTGATGACAATCGGTTAATTTCCTGCATAGGAAGACGTCGCGTAGGCAGAAGTATAGTTTTACCAGTGGTTTACGTTATGGTCTAGCGTAAGTGCTTGCCTGCGTGGCGTTTAGCGGACTTCCACAGGATATTCACAGTCTTAAGTTTATATTGTAACTCGACTTAAATAAACCTGTGGGGTGGGTGGCAAAAACGTTGACACGTACCAACTCGAAGTCGTACGATGGAGTCGCCAACTGGCCGGTGGCCTAAGGTCGCCGTTTGATCAAACTGATCGGTTAAGCATGTTCTGCTTAACCGTGGCGCGCCTCCGCCCACAGGAATCGGAGCCCTGTGGCGGAGGTTTTTTTATTCGCTGTGTCAATCAGAATCATCGCTCGGTGGTCCCTGTTTGCTGGTGGCCGCGACACCGCCGTCGTATCGCCCTACCCAATCACTGTCAGTTCGAAACCGTTGCCCACCGGGACGTGACAGCTTCGTGCGCCGGGCAGCTTGCGGAGCCGCTGTACAAACCCCGCCAACTGCTCGCTGTGGGTTGTGGTGTTGTCGGTGACCAAAGTCGCACGTTTGCCGAGCTTAGGCAGCAATGCGTCGAGGTAAGCCTCGGACTGCTCTTTAGTCGCGTCGATGAAGGCGAAGTCGTAGGGCACATCGGGCGTGACTTCTTTGACCAACTCGCGGGCATCGCCGTCGTGAAGGGTGACGAGTTGCAGCAAGCCAGCCTGTCGCAGATGCTCAGTCGCGGCCTTGATTTTCTTCGGGTCGCGGTCGAAGCAGTGGAGGCGGCCGCCGTGGATTTGTGTGGCTGCCGCCAGATGCAACGCCGAGAATCCGTAGCTTGTCCCGATTTCGCAAAGCGACTTGCATCGGCCGAGGTTGACTATCTGCCCCAGCAGCTGCGCCTCAACGCGGGGCACCTGCCAATGGTCATCAACCTTGTGCCGCAGGGCATCCACCTGGTCAATCACTGCGTTGATCGTCTGGCTGAACATGATGTCATCCTTTCTGAAGTTAGCTGCGATATTCACTACCTTACCACGTCGAGGCCGGGCGTCGCTATACCAACCGACGATCGCGCAACGGTCTGGCGGGAGTTGACGTGGGTGCCGCCAACGTCATAATAAGGGGCTTGTTCCAACCGCCGACTAAACGTCGGCTTATGGCCCTGGCCTTGGTGACGCCCGCGTGAGGTGGCACGAAGGCCTGTGGCGACAACCCAAAAGGTTCGACGATGACCATCACCGCATCCCGCAAGACTGAAGTGATCCAGACGTACCGCCGTGACGACAGCGACACGGGTTCGCCCGAAGTGCAGATCGCCCTGGCGACGGAACGGATCAACGGCCTGACCGAGCACCTGCGCCTTCATAAGAAGGATTACCACTCCCGCCGCGGCCTGCTCATGCTCGTGAGCAAGCGCAACAGCCTGCTGCGTTACCTGGCTCGCAAGGATCGCGCCAAGTACCAGACGCTCATCGGGCAGTTGGGCCTTCGCAAGTAAGACGGGCGGGGCAGTGCTACTGTGTCGGGGCGTGGCACCGTGAGGATTGCGGCCCGCAGTCTGCGGTGCCGGCGCAATGCCACGGCGGGTGTCGATGGTTGTCGATATACTGTTTGACTTAACCCGTTCCCGCGTGTGCGGGAAAGGGGGCAGACGGCAGGTGATTGGGCGCACGGGTTCCGATTCGGTCCACTGGGACTTGCGTGCGTCCAATCCTCTGTCTTCTGCTCCCGGGACTTATATCAGCCGCTTGACGTCGTGTTGGGCGCTGAACGTGCATCTTGTGCCGGTCGATCAAGACCGTATCGAGTGCCGCAGCGCATCGTCGGCGTGGATCGGCCCACCCGTAGCAGAAGGATTGTTACATGTCCGTGACTCGAGTAGAACTGGAATTTGGCGGTCGCACACTCTCCATTGAAACCGGCAAACTCGCCCGACAGGCCGATGGTGCTGTGGTCGTGCAGTACGGCGAGACGGTCGTGCTGGGCACCGTGGTCGGAGCAGAGCCGCGCGAAGGCATCGACTTTTTCCCGCTGACTGTGGATTACCGTGAGAAACTCAACGCCGCGGGCAAGTTCCCCGGAGGCTTCCGCAAACGCGAGGGCGCGCCCAACCAAAAAGAAATCCTCACCATGAGGAACATTGATCGGCCCCTCCGGCCTCTGTTCCCCAAGGGCTACATGGATGAGGTCCAAGTCCAGTGCTGGGTGCTGGCTGCCGACGGGCAGAACGACCCCGACGTGCTGGCGGGCATCGCGGCCTCGGCGGCGCTTACGATCAGCTCCATTCCCTTCGAAGGCCCCTCAGCGACAGTTCGCGTCGGCCGCATCGAAGGCCAGTTGGTCATCATGCCCACCGATGCTCAGCGTGAATACAGCGATATCGATCTGGTGCTCACTGGCCACAAAGACGGCCTCAACATGATCGAAGTCGGCGCCAACCAGGTGTCGGAAGCTGACATGCTTGCCGCCATCAAGTTCGGCCATGAACAGATCGACCGGATTGTCGCGGCACTGGCGGAACTGCAGAGCAAGGCTGGCAAGGCCAAGGTCACCAGGCTCGTGTTGCCCGCCGACGAAGTCGTCAAGCTCGTCGAATCCAAACTCACTGAGCCGCTGCGCGCCGCCAAGACGACGCAAGGTACCAAGGCCGATCGCGCCGACGCAGTACGTGCCGCCAAGAAGGCGTTCATGGACCAGCACTTCGCCCCACCCGGCGATGAAGCCACCTACGCCCAGGTGCGTAACCATCAGAAACGTGTCGCCGATGCCAAGATAGCGCTGCACGACCTTGAAGAAAAGCTGACCCGCGAGATCATTCGCACCGGCAGCCGCACAGATGGCCGACGCACGGACCAACTCCGCGAGATCGGTTGCGAAGTCGCGCTCCTGCCCCGCGTGCACGGATCGGGCCTCTTCACCCGCGGTGAAACCCAGGCGCTGGTCACCGCCACTCTCGGTACCGGCAAGGACGAGCAGATCGTCGATGGCCTGGGCGAGGAATATGCTGAAAAGTTCTACCTCCACTACAACTTCCCGCCGTTCTCCGTCGGTGAAGTCAAGCGGATCACCGGCCCGGGTCGGCGTGAGATCGGCCACGGCAAACTTGCCGAGCGCGCTCTGGCACCCGTGCTGCCCGCCATCGAAAAGTTCCCCTACACCGTTCGACTCGTCTCGGACATTCTCGAAAGCAACGGCTCGTCGTCCATGGCTTCGGCCTGCGGCGGAACGTTGGCGCTGATGGATGCCGGTGTGCCCATCGTGGCACCGGTCGCGGGCATCAGCATCGGCATGATCTCGGCCGACAACGCCCAGCAGCAGGAGGTCTATCTCACCGACATCCAAGGCGAGGAAGATCACTTCGGCGATATGGACTTCAAGGTCTGCGGCACCCGCAACGGCATCACCGCCATTCAGCTTGACCTCAAGATTCGCGGCCTCAATCAGCAGCAGATCGCAAAGACCTTCGAACTGGCCAAGAAGAATCGCCTGGAGATCATCGACATGATCGAAAAGGCCATTCCCCAGGCACGCACCGAGATCAGCCCCCATGCTCCACGCATGCTCACCACGAGCATTCACCCTGAGAAGATCGGCAAGCTCATCGGCCCGGGCGGCAAGACCATCCGCGCCATTCAGGAAGCCACCGGTGCCACCATCGAAGTCGAGGAAGACGGCACGATCTTCGTCTCGGCGGTCGGTATGGGCAAGGCCGAGAAGGCTATCGAGGAAATCGAACGCCTTTGCGCCGAGGTCAAGGTTGGTGCCATCTACACCGGCCGCGTCTCGACGATCAAAGACTTCGGCGCGTTTGTCGAAGTGATCCCCGGCCAGGACGGCCTGTGCCACATCAGCGAACTGACCGACGGCTACGTCGCGCGAGTCAACGACATCGTGTCGGTCGGCGACAAGCTCCGCGTTAAGGTGTTGCTGATCGACGACCAGGGCCGCGTGAAGCTTTCACGCAAGGCCGCCATCGCCGAGGAAGGCAGTGTCAACGACGATGCCCGTGAGCCTGTCGCATCGGAAGCCGGTGCCGGTGGTGACGACCGTGGCGGTGATGATCGTGGTGATCGCGGCGGTGACCGTGGTGGCGATCGCGGTGGAGATCGTGGCGGTGACCGTGGCCGACGCGGTGGTGGTTACGGTGGCGGCGGTCGCGACCGACGCTGAGATCCAGTCATACAAATGCTAAACAGCAAGCCCCGGCGCCAAGGCGTCGGGGCTTTTTTTATTGTTCTGTTGTGCGACTTGCAGTCGTGCGATTGCAGGTACGAGGGCGGCTTTTCTAAAACGGAATGTCTTCGCTGTCCGACCCGCTGCCCGATGTTGAACTCCGCTGCTTGAAGCGCTTTTCAGCGACGCGGCGTGAGCGGGTCAATATCTTCTTGAGTGCCTTGCCCTCATCGAGTAGGGGGGTGACGTCCTCAGGCTTGAGCAGTTGGCTTTCCAAGGCGACCTCGAACCAGTAGCAGGTTTCGTCGGCAGCCTCTTCCACCACGCTGATGCCGCTCATGAAGTCGTAGTGGTTGCGGCTCTTGCACGTGCGGCGATACATCGCACCCACGGCTGTGCCACAACGCACCAGCGGCTGCGCGACCGCCTTGCCCGCAATCGTGTTGGGGAGCTTCCGCGCCAGCTTGAGCACATCCACGGCAAAGTGCCGCGTGCGATCTTTGAGTTCCGAAGCTCTCATAGGGCAACCTCCGTGCGATGATTAGCCGACACCCATCGGCGACGCTGGTCCATCAGCATCGCCTGCGCTTGGCTAATTATAGCGGCCCGGACCCAAAATCAGAACTTATTGGCCTGGATGAAATCGCTGCGACCTTCGAGGTAATTCACCAGGTTCAGCGTCGCACGCATCGCCTGACGCTCCACGCTCTCCAGCGTGCGACTGCCGACGTGCGGCGTGATGATGATGTTGTCGATGGTCTCGAACGGATGGCCTGGCTGGGGCGGCTCCTGGTTGAGCACATCCGCGCCGTAGCCGCCCAGACGCTTGCTCTTGCACGCCTCGGCTATGTCCGCCTCATTGACCAACCCGCCGCGAGCTGTGTTGATCACGATGGCACCGGGTTTCATCATGGCGATGCGCTGCGTGTTAATGAATCCCTGATTCTCCGGCGTGAGATTCATGTGCAGACTCACAATGTCGGACTTCTTGAGCACATCCTCCGCGGTGTCGCAGCGCTGGACGGCATATTCACTGGCGAAGTCGGCATCCCAATAGACGTCAAACGCCACGGCCTGCATGTCAAAGGCCCTCGCACGCTTGATAACTTCCTTGCCGATGCGGCCCATGCCGATGACGCCGATGGTCTTACCGAATAGCTCGTTACCCGTGATGCGTTTCCATTGCCCGCTCTTGACGGCATTGAGGTGGGGCCAGAAGTGTTTGACCAGTGCGATCATCAGGCCGAAGGTGTGCTCGGCGACAGTGGTATGGTTGACACCGGGCGTGAAGAGCACGGGGATCTTGTGGGCTGTGGCATGCTTGACATCGATGGAGTCGAGGCCGATGCCGTACTTGGCGATGACACGGAGTTTGGTCGGTGCCGCGAGTGCCGCATCGATGACGCTTGCGGTGATGTGGTCATCCCCGTTGAGCAGGCCGTCGAAACCGCCATGTTGCGTGATGAGTTGGAGCATCTGCTGCTCGTTGAGCGGGCCGCGTGCTCGGATGACCTCGTAGCCGCTGGCGGCAAGGGTTTGATGGTGCGGCCCGGGGGTGTCCTGGTAGCTGGTGGTGGTCAAAAGAATTTTCATGTCGGGTTCCCTTGGTGTGGGGCGACATAATACGGCAAACCGGCGAGGTGGATGAAACGCAGGTCCGATGCCGTGGTGCTGTTAGAACCCGATGCGTCGGGTTGGATTCCCCATCTTGACCCACCGGCCGATGTTGGCAGACTTAACCCTAATGATAATCTCGCCATCGGGGGTTCAAGGGAGGTCTTTTTATTTCGTAAGTATATAATTTAAAGCGTCTTGTGAAGCACGGGCACGTTTCTTGGAATATTTTCAAAAACTCTTGCATCCACGTCCAACTTTTGATAAATTCTAAAGTGTTAGAACCTCAGGGGCGGGAGAGCGTGTTGCATTTCCGCAAAGAACTTGGGGATGGGACAGAGAAACACCTTTTTAAGGGAGACGGATCATGCGAAAGCTTACGAGTTTGTTGATGTTGGTTGTGGCGGCCATGGGGATGTTCTTCACATCCTCGCAGGCTAAGGCAGTCTTGCAGGCGGACGTCGTGTTCATCGTGGATGAATCCGGCAGCATGGGAACGGTGCAGACGAACCTCAAGAACAACATTGCCGCGTTTGCAAGCATCTTGAGCGCCGGTGGCGTCGATGCCCAATACGCCTTGGTCGGTTACGGCAATTCGGCTATTCGGCCGCGATTGCTCACGGACCTGACCACGCCTGCGGCCTTCGGCACCGCGGCACTAGGGCTGCAGATCAGCGGCGGCACCGAGCCCGCTTACGAGGCCATCATGGCAGCCCTCAACGGCGGACCGACCAACAATCTGGGCATCTCGTTCCGCGGCGGCAACGTCGTTAAGAACATCATCATCGTCACCGATGAGCCCACTAACGGCGACTTGGCCGGCGCTTCGTTTGCCAATGTCGATGCTCTGCTGACCGCCCAGAGCGCGCTGCTTAACGGCGTGTTGACGAACTTCTCCGCCAACTCCGTTTTTAACGGTGGCACACTGGCGGGTCTCATCGGCAACCACGGCGGATCGGTGTTCGACCTCGGCACCTTCAACACCAACAATCAGGCCACTATCGATACCTTCGTCCAAGACTTCGCCCGCAGGAAGCTCCAGGAGATTATCAACCAGCAGGGCGGCGTTGTCCCCGAGCCCATCAGCGCTGGCCTGAGCCTCATGGCTTTGGCTGCCCTGGGCGTCTCGGCCACCCGTCGTCGCCGCGCCTGAGCCGCGACAGCCATTCATCGCAACCCTACGACCCCCGGTTCACGCCGGGGGTTGTTTTTTTCGACTGCCGAGGCACCGCAGTCGGTTCACGATGCATGGGCGTTTTTGGAACAGCTTGCCCGGCTGAAGAACGTTGTCAGCTTCACTCGCCGGCCTTTGCGCCGTGAAACGGGATATTGATGGAGTCTGCCCATTTTTCGGGGCATCCTGTTCCTGCTGGTGGTGGTCGCCAGAAGTACAACACCCCTTCCCAAGTCGGAAACTTAAGTTTCCTGTGCTTAAACTTAAGTTTCCTGTGCTTAAACTTAAGTTTCTCGTGCTTAAACTTAAGTTTCCTGTGCTTAAACTTAAGTTTCCTGTGCTTAAACTTAAGTTTCCTGTGCGTAAACATAAGTTTCTTGGACAAAAACTCTGCCGGGAAGATTTGAAAGCCGCCGAGACGGTGTACACACCCACAGCACTGCGTGCGCTAAACCGGTGGCGATGCCGCCCCGCACACCATCCCCCCTGGCGAAGTCACCCCCCTGCGCGGCGAATCCACCTGGCCGATAACCCAAGCAACTCAACCGCCCGTCGCCTCGCCACACGACAAGAAGGCCAACAGCCCTTCCGGGGGAAGTCCGCCGGCGCTTGAGGCTTCCCCTTGACAAGAACACAACCGCTTCGCGACCTTCGTCCCTTCGCAGTTAAAGCGAAGCAGAGTGAGCCATGCGATATAGTGCCCGGATGAATGCGAGCTTCGCCGCTGCGAATTTCGATACACCCTCGCCGCGGTTCCTCAAGAGCCGATGGGTCAGCGTCGCCGAGGTTGTCATTGTGTTGGCGGCACTGGTGGCATCGCAATGGATTCCCTGGGAGAATATCGCCCACGATGTCACCTGGCGTCGCCCGCTGCGCACGGGGCTGATGGCACTGCTGGTCATCGTCATCGTCTACTCGTTTGTCCGTCGTGCTGAACGTCTCGAACACATGGGCCTGTCGCCGCGGCAATGGCGGCAAGGTTGGGGCGGCATGGCTCTCTACACGCTGGTGTCGCTCATTGTCCTGGCGGGCTTGGGTTATTGGGCGGGACGACCCGGTTTGGATATCGCCTGGGTCGGGCAATACCTCGGCGGACTGTTGGGCCAGCAGTTGGCGCTGCAGTGCTTCCTCAACAACCGCATCTTCTACATGGGCCAAGACCTGCCCCCGACGCGTCGCATCACCCTGGCGGTCCTCTTGAGCACTCTGGCCTTCGCGCTGCTCCACACGCCCAACTGGTGGCTGGTGGCCCTGGTCATACCCAGCGGCCTGGTTTGGACGTTGCATTTCCGCCTGCACCGCAATCTTCCAGCCGTCCTTGCGAGTCACCTGATTCTTGGAACCGCTACGATGTTGCTCTTAGGCCAGGGACCGCTGCTGCGGCTGCGTGTCGGTTGGCCCGCATGGGAGTTGATGCGTGGCCAATGACTCGAAGCAAGCCGTGGACTCTGGGGTGAGCGCTGGATCGACGCCATCCCGAGCCCGGCGAAGTGGCGCGCGACGATGGGGACTGACGCTGGCCTTCGTGGCGGTATTGGTTCTGGTGGTGATCGGGCCTTGGCCCTCGGATAACAGCACGTTTGAGGGCACGACGTATCAGGCCCGGACCTTGGCTCGGTTGGCGAAGACAGCACCTGCGCGAGCGACTGGCGGGTTGTCGGTGGGATACGCCCAGCGGGACATCAGCACGCCGCTGGGGCACCCCTTGGCGGGGTTCAACCGTCGCGATCCCGCCGCCGGTGCCGTTGATGCGCCGGTGTTTGCCCGCGCGTTGACGTTGTCGGTAGGCGATGTGATGGTGACGGTGCTGACAGCCGACCTCTTGATGATCGATGAGCCGATGCGTGATGCGGTGCTGTCGCGTAGCGGCTTGGGCTTGGGCGAGATCTACTTCACCGCCAGCCATACGCACAGCGGCCCCGGCGGCTGGGGCAGCCACCCCGTCGAGCAGATCATCACCGGCAGCTTCAACGAGGCCTACTTCAAACAACTGGCGGAGCAACTTGCTGCAGTGGTGGAGGAGTCCCGGCGGCAATTGACGCCAGCGTCCTTCGCCGCCGTGACGATTGAGATGAAAGACGGGCAGATCAATCGCCTGTCGCCTGGCGAGCCGACGTTCGATCAACTTGCGGCTCTGCTGTTTAAACCCGCCGATGGATCGCCAGTTCTGGTGCTGGCGAGCTATGGCGCTCATGCCACGGTTGTGGCGGGTCGTCCTCCCACGCTGAGTCCCGACTATCCCGGAGCGATGGTGGCACGACTGGAGGCAACTACCGGCGTCCGCGCGATGTTCGCCTGTGGTGCTGTGGGCGATACATCCCCGCATCGGCCGCCGGCTCCAAGCGAGGTGGAATCAGCCCGTGTGCTGGGCCAACGCCTTGCAGATGAGTTGGTGCCCGCGCTGGCGTCGGCGGTTTACCGTGATGAGGTGGCGCTGGCGTCGCTGAATCTGCGCGTTGATCTGCCGACCTTGCGATATCCCCTGAATGCTCAATGGAGCGTCAGCCCGGTGGCCACCAGTTGGCTGGCCGATCGCAGTACATTCGTGCATGTGTTGCGGGTGGGCGATGTAGTGTTGGCGGGCTTTCCCGCTGATTACGCGGGTTGTCTGGCCCGACCGCTGGCTGACCAGGCGCATCAGTGGGGGTTGACGCTGGTGCCCACCAGTTTCAGCGGGGAGTACAAGGGCTATTTGGTCTCGCGTGACATTTACATGGGCCGTGATGCCTATGAAACGCGGGATATGAATTTCTATGGGCCCTGGGCAGGCGAGTACGTCAACAGCATGGCCGTCCGGATGATTCAGCGGGTGTCGGACAGCAGCACGAAATGATGGCACAATGGCGTCGCCAAACGGAGTTGATGGTTGTTGAAGCGTCCACTGGAATCACTGCCCGATGAGTTCACGTCGGCTCTGCCGACGCCGGCTGAGGCTTCGGCTGCGGCCTCGGCTGTGGCTTCGGCTGGGGCGGTCGGCGTGACGGATGTGAGCAAGCTCACGGCGCAGATGCCCGCCGTGCCCATGGCGCCGCCGGAATCCAGGCCCGATCCTTCGCCCCGGCTTCCCCATGCCCAACGACAGGCAGCCGTTCGGAGCCTGATCCGACGCATCCTAAAGCGCAATGAGGAATATCAGAGCTTTGGGGAGAACGCCTACGCCATTCACCACGAGGGTCCGCGCGATTATCTGATTCTCACGCCCGGCGAAGGGGTCACGGCCCATGAAGTCTTTCCCCGCCTACGGTGGGGCGGTTGCGTGGCGGTGGTTTCGCCCAATGCCGCAGCCGTATGGTCGGCCGCTCGGGAGTTCAACGCGCGATCCGGCTTCGCCGTGGATGTCGAGCCCGCCTCGTTCCATGCAGGGCTCTTTGGCCTTCGCCTGCCGTTTGGCCGAAAATTGCACTACTTCATCGCGCGCAAGGTCTCGCTGATCTGGCCCGGCCAAGTTACCGAGCGGTTCACCTTTGATGTCCGCCTGGTCCGCGCCCAAAGCCCGCAGTTGGGCTACATGGTGATGAAACAGGTGCCCAGCTACGG
The DNA here is from genome assembly GCA_041736565.1 of Phycisphaeraceae bacterium. Lineage (GTDB taxonomy): Bacteria > Planctomycetota > Phycisphaerae > Phycisphaerales > Phycisphaeraceae > JBBDMX01. The sequence goes on from JBGSTK010000013.1 coordinate 34,065, forward strand.
CTATGTTTACCAGCGGCTGCGGCAGCGCTTCCCCGAGGCGGATGCAGCCACCAACTACAAGCGAACCCACAAGCTCATCGACCACGTCTTCCCCGTGTTCCTCACGCGCGAGGCGGCGTTTCTGCAGATTCTTCAGCGTGATCTGCCTCAGGAATATCGCCGACGTGTTCCCACAGCCATGGGCGTGGAGAAGGGATCCGATGGCCTGGTTCGCCGCCTTTACATGAACTGGCTGCGCCTTGGGGGCAACACGCTTTCGCAACTCCAGTTTGCCCAACAGGCCGCCGATTTGCTCCGCGTGCTCCACGACCATGTGCGGCTAATCCACCTGGACTTGCGCCTCGACAACATGGTCATCACCCGCGACGGGGTGGGGTTTGTGGATTTTGGTTCCGCGGTTCGCATGGGGGAAAATCTAAAGCAAAGCCCGATGCTCGATGCGCTATTTGATCAGATGATGTCCACATCGCAGATCCAGGTGAATCTGGGACGCATGATCCGAGCCGGGCACCTGACGTCGAGCTTCATGGTGGCGGCACACGGTCGCATCGACAAGGCGGTGGATATCTTTTACCTGGCGGTGCAGATGCGGGAACCCCACGCCAACCCGGATTTCCGCAATTTGGTGCGATACGAGCCGGGAAGCGACGAGGCCCGCCGCATCTCGCTGCTGACCGACGGTATTCTGAGGCCGACCGACCCCGACAGGCCCAATTACATCTCGGCCAAAGACGTCTGCAACGGCCTTCACCGGGTGGCCCAGAAGCTCAGAAAGTGATTTTCCACCATTGTTAGCGCGTTGCACGGCTTGTCAGACTCGCCAGTTCTTTCTAAAGTGTTAGAGGTGGATTTTGTCCGTACTGCGGTGCCGAATGCAAGGGCGCTGCGAAGTTTCGCCCGGTGCGATATCATTGATGGTCACCCTTTGGAGTCTCCCTTCATGGCCAAGATGTTCTACACGCTCGACGAAGCCGCCGAGAAACTCGGCGTCGCCGCTGACAAGGTCAAGCAGATGGCCTCGTCAGGCAAGCTGCAGCAGTTCCGGGATCGCGACAAATTGATGTTCAAGCGTGATCAGATTGACAACATGGTCGCCAAGGGCGGTAGCGGATCGGGTGCTCCCGTCAGGGGCAGCGGCGACACCGACCGCGTGAACCTGTCGAGTGATTCCCGCACGGGCTCGCGTAAGGAAGACCCCCGGCAAGCCACGGGCATCAGCGTATTCGACGCCGATGAGATCGAGGCTGCCGATCCCATGGCACAGACCCAGATCACCCAGCCTCCCGTGGCCGATGACGATGAACTGGCGCTGGAAAGCGTCGGATCGGGCAGCGGACTACTGGACCTGACCCGTGAGAGCGACGACACGAGCCTGGGTGTCGAACTCGATGAGATCTATCCGTCGGGCGAAGCGTCGGATGCCAAGTTGGGTGACAGTGGCGTCCCGGTCGGAAGCGGCTTGAGCAATGCCATCGGCAGCGAGCCCAGCGGCCTGGAGAACCTGCAGGCGACGTCAGGCCCGGCTGGTGGCGTGATGCCTGTGAGCTATGTCGCCGGTGAGCCCGATGACCCGGCGGGCAGCGGCTTGGGCCTGGGACTACTCCTGGGTGCCGCCATCGCTCTGGTGGTCCTGCTCATCGTCGCATTCGGCGCGATCAACGGCGTTCCCGTTGCGTTGGTCAACACCATGGCTGCGACCTCCAATGCCGTGATGATGTGGTTCGGTGGCCTGCTGGTGCTGACTATTATCTTCGGCATCGTTGGGTTCTTCGTGGGCAAGGCCAAGGCCTGATTCGACTTTGCGCTGCGTCGCCCTCCTGATCGACTCCACTGCGCTGATGCAGATGTCGCACGCTTGTCAGTTGTCACCTTCATGCTCACACGCTACGGTCAACGCGAATGGCTCATCATCATTGTCGGCGTTGCCGTCGTCGTGATTGTGGGCATTCTTTTAGCTTGGTGGTGGCTGGTGGCTGTTGCGGTGCTTGCGGGTGGCGCGTTGCTTTCATTTTTCCGTGATCCTCCCCGCCGCATTCCTCTGGGGCCGGGGCTGATGGTCAGTCCCGCCGACGGCGTGGTCAGTTCGATTCATGAAATTGAGAATTACGAGCCACTGGGTGGTCCAGCCGTTTGCATCCGCATCTTTCTGTCGGTGTTGAATGTGCACGTCAACCGCAGCCCTTGTGCAGCCCGCGTGCTGTCGTTGTCGCACAAGCCGGGCAAGTTCATGAACGCGCTGAACCCGCAATCGGCGGACGTCAACGAGTCCATGCTGATGGTGCTGGGTGACCTGTCGGAAGGCAAGCCGATTGCCACGGTGCGACAGGTCAGCGGCGCCGTTGCCCGCACGATCGTCTGTGATGTCGAACCCGGTCGTGATCTATCACGCGGGCAGCGCTATGGCATGATTAAGTTCGGCTCCACCACGGAGCTTTATCTGCCGCTAAGCAGCGCGCCTACTGTGCTGGTGGCCAAGGGCGACAAAGTCAACGGCGGCAGTTCAGTGTTGGCGCGGATCAGCGTGAATACGGAACCCGCGACCGCTCCCAGCGCCTTTGAGCCCGTGGCCTCGGTGCGGCCGCAGGGTTGAATCGGAACCGAGTATCAGCCCATGAACCATCACGATGAACCTGCACGTTCCACGCCCATTGTCACCCAGACCGACGTGATTGTCTGTGGCGGGGGTCCTGCAGGAGTGACGGCCGCCATCGCTGCGGCACGCACCGGCGCTGCTGTCACGCTCATCGAGGCACATGGATGCTTGGGTGGCATCTGGACCGCAGGCTTGCTGTCATGGGTGCTCGACTCGGCCAACAAAGTTGGCATCATGCCCGAGATGCTCAAGCGTCTTGATGCACGAGGCGGACGCAGCCACCATTACGGCGACGGTGGCGGGGGGGTGGCCTACGACGTCGAGCAGATGAAGATCGTGCTCGAAACGATGTGCATCGAAGCGGGCGTCAAAATTCGTTTGCATACCACGGTGGTCGCCGCAGCTCGCGATGCACGCAATCGTCTGGCCGTGGTCATCACCGAAAGCAAGTCCGGCCGCGAGGCATGGAGCGCCAACGTCTTTGTCGATGCCACCGGCGATGGGGATCTGGCGGCCCGCGCGGGTTGCGGTTTTGACTTCGGCCGTCCCGCCGAGGGGCCCGGCAGCGAGGGGCCTGATCGCGTCGGCGAAACGCAGCCCATGACCATGATGTGCCTGATCACGGGCGTCGATCCCAATGAAATAGCGGAGTTCCACCGGCGTGGTGATGGTCGCCCCTGGTCGGTTCCGAAAGACGCGCTGGCGGCGGAATTCAAACGCGCCGGTGTCGCTTCGTCCTATGGCAAGCCCACCATCTTCATGATCCGACCCGACCTCTATGCCTGGATGATCAACCACGAATACGGCTACTCCGGCCTCAATGCGCAACAGATCACCGAGGCCACGCTTCACGCCCGCGCTGAGTTGCACCGCAACTTCGACGCGCTGCGCTCGTTGGGGCACCCGTGGGAAAATGTGCGAATCATCGCCACGCCCGAGCAGATCGGCGTGCGTGAGGGCCGACGAATTCACGGCCGCTACACCGTGACGCTCGATGACATGCTCCAGGGCATTCGCCACGACGATGCGATCTGCCGGGTGACCTTTGGCATCGACGTTCACTCGACGAGCAAGAGTCGCACCACGGGAATCGAAGAGTCGCAAGGCAAAGGCAAGACCAAACCTTACGATGTGCCGCTGAGGGCACTGCTGGCGCGGGATGTCGATGGCCTGTTGCTTGCCGGGCGCTGCATCAGCGGCGATTTCCTAGCGCATTCGAGCTACCGCGTGACGGGCGATTCCGTGGCGATGGGACAGGCTGCTGGCGTGACTGCCGGCCTGGCCGCCACACGCAATCGGCTGCCCCACGAGGTGGCATTCGCCGACGTCGCTCCGCACATTTGCGCGTAAGACCGTTTTCCACGACTTCTCCCACGCGTTCATTATCCGCCCTCGGAACGATTTGAAAAGGGTTCACCTCATGGCCACCACGGTTCCCGCTGTTCTTCACTCCAGCACGGTCATCACGCGTTACCCGGCCAACCCGGTTCTGAGCAACAAAGACGTGCCCTACGACGCAACGTTGATTTTCAACGCCGGCGTATGCAAGTACCAGGGCCGCTATGTCACCGTCTTTCGCAACGATTGGTTCGCATCCACCGACCCTAGGTCCGATCACCACACCAACCTGGGTTTGGCTTTCAGCAACGATGGAGTGAAATGGCAGGTCGAGCCCGAGCCCTGCATCACGCTGGAGCAGGCCCAGAAGCTGGGCGAGCCATTCTGCGGGGGGCGTGATCCGAAGAACGAGATCAAACGCTTTTACGATCCACGACTCACGGTCATCGAGGGCCGGGTGTGTATGTGCTTTGCAGTGGATACGGCTCACGGGTTGCGAGGCGGCATTGCTGTCACGGAGGACTTCCGAACGTGGGATATCCGCCACATGTCGTTCCCCGACAATCGCAACATGGTGCTTTTCCCTGAGAAGATCGGCGGGCAGTACGTGCGACTGGAGCGGCCCATGCCCGTTTACAGTCGCGGCGGCAAGGATCGCTTTGACACCTGGATCGGACGTTCGCCCGACCTTCGCTATTGGGGCGATCACGAACTGGTACTGGGCGTGGAGGATGTCCCGTTTGCCAACGACAAGACCGGACCGGCGGCTCCGCCGATCAAAACTCCGCGGGGCTGGCTGGCTACCTTCCACGCTGTGGATCGTGACGAGACTCGAGGCAAGAACGGTTGGGAGGCCGCGTGGAAAAAGCGCTACACGGCTGGTCTGATGCTCCTGGACCTGAAGAACCCCGCGCTTGTCTTGGGATATACGCGAACCCCCCTCATCGCCCCCGAAGCGCCCTACGAAGTCCAAGGCGGCTTCCGTAACAATGTCATCTTCCCCGGCGGGATGATCCTCGAAGACGATGGCGAGGTGAAAATTTACTACGGTGCCGCCGACACCGTCGAGTGTCTCGCTACAGCGCATGTCGATGACCTCATCGCCTTGTGCGTCTGACGCTGGCATTGGCATTGGCATTGGCATTGGTGTTGAGTCCGGCGATCGCTCTGGTTGGCGGTGGGTTCGTGTGGTTCTACTGGACCCGGGTTACGGGAACAGTTTGTGGTTTCGAGCGTCTACAGAAATGGGGCCGTTGTCGTTGCTGCCCCGATAAATGCCACTGGTTGACTAACCTGAGGAGTGGAAACATGTTGCGCATTCATCTTTTAATCATCGCGGCAATTGGCTCGGCCGTTCTTTGTTCCGGTGCCTGTCTAGCCGAAGCGGTTGAGGCCCAGGACGACGCCCCGGCTGTGGCCGCACCGGCAGTGGCCTCGACCGCCACGGCATATCCCGGGCTCGACGACCGCGAGGCTGCCCAGATTAGCCAGGGCGAACTGGTTTTTATCGGCGAGTTGATTCATCAGGACGCCGGGCCCGTGGGGATGTCGATGCCTCCCATGTACACCGGCAAACTGACCTTCAAAGTCACCGAGGTATTGCGCGGCCCCGCCAAGCCCGGTGAGACCATCGCCATCGGTTATTCCCTGCGGCAAATGGATGAGCCGTTCTTCGTCGCCAAGGGCAAGGCCGCGCTAGTTGTAACCAATCGTAGTCGCGAGGCGTGGAATGTGGAGTTGGTGCGGGCTTCGCATGATGAATTGGTGGCGGTGGCTAAGCTTGCCGCGGCGTTGCCCGTGGGATGGAAGGTCGTCGAGGGCAAACCCGTGAGCCCCTGGGCCCGCCTCGATGGGCAGCCGTGGAAGGCCACCGTGGAGCTGGACTGGTCAGGACCCGTTTGTGCCAAGACCGGCCGACCGGCCCTGCTGGTAGACCCGGAACTCGGCTTTGAGGTCAAGCACGTTCCGCCCCTCAAAGACATCGAATGGCAGAACCCCGATGGGGACGGCGAATACACGATCACCCTGAGCAACACCACGGATCAACCCAAGGTGGTGCCCGCCCTCCTGTCCCAAGATGGGAAAATCCTCTGGGACGCCAGCCTGGTTTTGATGGTAGATGGCAGCGTCTATCCCAGCCCCAAGTTTGTGCCCGTCGAGGGTAAGGTCCAAGCCACGATTTTGGAGCCCGGCCAGGTTGTTACGCACGTGGTCAATGTCCTGGGTGTCCAAGGCCCTGAGTGGCCCCGAGGAGGCTCGCGGGTGGACATTCGCATTTCCCTGGGCCAAAAGGCTCAGAGCATGTCGTTTTACTACTTCTCACGGCACCACGACCCAATCCGTGGCCGAGCGGTTAAGTGACGCCAATCGACGTCAAACTGCGGTCGGGGCGAGATGCCATTGGGCACGTCGATCCCGTCCCCATCTGAGCTGGATGCCGAGGCGCTGGAAGGTGAACCAAATGAAGCGTCGCTTGGTATAATTACAGGCATCCCGTTTTACCCACCTTGCGAGGCAAGCCAATGAACTGTCGCTATCTGGCCCTGGCCGTTGCTCTCCTTGTGGCCTGCACCATGTTGGTGCGCCCCGCCTTGGCGTTGACCGATGAGGAAGTGGACCAAGCGATCACCAAGATGCAGAACTACCTGTATTCCGAGCAGGACAAGGCCACGGGTAGTTGGGACAAGCTCCACGCCCAGGGATCGGACCGCGAGATCACGGGTCCCACAGCGCTAGTGGTCACGGCGTTGCTCTATTCGGGCGAGAGCTTTCAGCGACCCGAGATATCCAAAGCCATTGCCTACATTCGAGCCAACGACCCTAAGGGGACCTACACCACGGGACTCCGCTGCCACGTCTGGGCGCATCTGCCTGACACATTTCTCCCGTTGCTGGATGCCGACGTCACTCGACTGGTAATGGCGGCGACTGAGGAAACGACTATTCATTACGAACTCAAGAAGGGAAAAGGTTGGGATCACAGCACGATGCAGTACGCGTTGCTGGGTGTGTGGGAAGGTGCCAAGCGAAACGTGCGCCCCAGTGAGTGGTCCTGGCAGGCTGCAGCAGACCACTGGATCAAGTTGCAGCGTGAAGACGGTGGCTGGGGCTACAACTCAGGTGGAGACAGTCGCGGATCCATGGTGGCCGCGGGTCTGACTGCCCTGTCGGTCGCACAGCAGGAGCTTCATCGCCGATCTGCCAAACCCAATCCGGCGATCACCAAGTCCATTAACTTGGGGTTGGCTTGGCTTGACAAGAATTTTTCCGCCAGCACCAATCCAGGCCACGGCGGCCACCAGATGTACTACCTTTATGGCATGGAACGCGTTGCCCTGGCGCTGGGCCACAAGTACTACAAAAACCAGGATTGGTTTGAGTCCGGCGCTAAGGTCATCCTCAAAAAAATGAACAACAGTGGCAAGGTCGGCGATGGCCCTGACACGTGCTTTGCCTTGATGTTTCTTTCCCGCGGCCGTGTGCCGGTGTGGATCACCAAACTGGAGGTGAACGGGCTTAACTGGAATAACCACCCCAACGATATTTACTTCCTCAATCAGTTCCTCTCGGATTACCGCGAAGGCGAGCTTAACTGGCAGGTTCTGGGGTTGGATCGCCCGGTGTCCGAGCTTCGATCCACGCCCATCCTGTTTCTCGCGTCGGATCAGGCCGTGGCACTCAATGATGAGCAGAAGGCGAAGCTCAAGGACTACCTTGATGCGGGCGGTCTGCTTGTGGCCAATCCGGATAGCGCGTCGCAGGCCTTCACAACTTCCATGGTTCGACTGGGTGAAGAGTTGTATCCCGGGCTCAAATGGCGCCCGATGGCGGACGGCCATCCGATGGTCGAGGGCCCCGGAGCGTTGGCCGCCAGTCAAGGGGTTCGCACGCTTAACAATGGTGTGCGCGACCTGATTTTGATGCCCGGCACGGACTTAGGGATGATCTGGCAGTCGGATGCGGCGCACACCAATAAAGCATGGGACTTCGCGGTTAGCCTGTTTGTCCATGCGACTGACCGGGGCGTTTTGGAGAATCGGCTTGTGCCGCGGGTGGAGAAGCGGGAATCCAAATCAGCCAGCAGCCAAATGACCCTTGGACGGGCACGGTACGATGGCACATGGTTGCCCGAGCCTGGTACCGCGACGGCCTGGGCCACGAGGGTGTTTAACCGTGCTGGCGTCGAGTTGATCGCCACGGATCACGGAATCGTTAAGCCTGCTGCCAAGCAGCCTGCGGCAGCGGAACCCGAGAAGAATGCCAAGGATCAACCGCCGCCTGTGCTTGATCTGGCGGATATTGGTAAGAGTGACATCAAGCTCGTCCACCTGACGGGCGTCGATGCTCTGCAGTTGAGCGCTGCGCAGGCGGCCGCGATCAAGGAATACGCCCGGCGCGGCGGAACGTTGCTTATCGAAAGCGTCGGCGGCAAAGGGGTCTTCGCCCAGAACCTCGAGGTCCAATTGCGCGAAGTGCTCCAGACCGGCGCGGTACCCATCCCGCCCGACCACTCCGTGATCTCGGGCGCGGAACTCAGCGGGGGTTACGATGTGTCGCAGGCCACGTACCGACGCTACTCCGTGCTCAACGTCACGGGCGTGACGCGCCGTCCACGAATCGTGGCGTTTTACGTCGACTACCGCCCCGCCGTGCTGATCACGCAGGAGGACTTGTCGCTGGGTGCCCTTGATGTGCGGCAGTGGGGCATCAACGGCTACGCGCCTGATTCGGCACTCAAGCTGTTGACCAACATCGCGCTCTATGCCAACAAGAGCCAACTGGCCGCGGTGGAATGATCCACTCGGTACGCGTTAACCCCGGCACTCCATACTCGGCCGGCATAACGGGGCGCGTCAAGCCGGCGCGCGTGAGTTGTTGCTCGAACCGTCAATCACATGCATCAGCGTGGCGTCACCCACCTGTTGACGTTGACCGTCTTTGATTTTTGTCATGTAGCGCCAACCCGGATGCGACTCCTGCTGCGATGCTTCGGGCAGAAGTTTGCGGCCAAGGTCCAGCACGGTCGCCATACGAATGCGATTCGGCGGCATCGCCAGCGCGTAGCCCGTGTCGCCATCGTCGCTAGCGACGCTGTGAATCAACCCCGCCTTTTCCAGTTCAGCGGAAAGCTCATTGATAAGGCGCGTCGGTAGGCCCAGGCGATCAGACAGCGCCTGTCGCCCCACCGTTTTGCCTTCGACAAACGCTTGGCCGATGCTCGTTAACAGTGGCAGGAGCAAGTCGGGGTCGCCGGGCAGGCCAGCCTGGGGCTCCTCCGCGGGCCGGTCGAACGTGGCATGCGTAGTCTGGATTGCCGCGGTGAGTTCCAGACCGAACAGCACGATCATCCACGAGATATAAACCCAGAACAGAAACACGGGGATAAGGCCCAGCGAGCCATAAAGCGCCGAGTAGGGCAGAGCGTGTTTGACGTAAATCTGGAAGCCGAACTTGGCCAACTCCCACAGAACCGCCGCCACCAGGCTCCCATAGAGCGCGCTTCGCAGGTGGACTTTGGTGTTGGGCATCAACACGTAAAGCAGCAGCAGCATCACCCAACTGGCCAGGAACGCCAGGAACCGACTCATGATCGGCAGGACTTCCGACCAGACACCGAGTTGCCCCGCCCAGTCCACGAAGCGCCCCGACAGATATAGCGACAGTGCCAGCAATCCCGTGCCCAGCGTGATGATGGCCCAGTGAATCGGAATACGAATGTGCCAGGGGCGGCTTGTCGGTGCCTGCAAAATGATGTTGAAGTCGTACTCCATCGATAGCACCAGTCCGATGCCGGCATAGAGAAATAGCACCACACCGACCGCACCAATACTGGCGAAACTCAGGTTCGCCACTTTGGACGTCACCTCGGTCAATGCCCTGCGAATACTGGCCCGGACCTCCCGCTGCTCCTGATGGACCACCGCTTTTTCCTCGGGCGTCTCGGGCAGTCCGGCAGCCAGTCGCTCCTTTTTGGCGGCTTCGTCGGCGATCGCCTTGCTCTCATCGGGCACTTCGATGACCACCTGTTCCCCGGGCTGCAAATCGTCAACGTAGCTTGTCTCAGGCACCCCGAAGAAGCGATACATCGGGTCGTAGAGCTTGCCCTGGATATCCTCCAGCCCGCCGAAAGCGCGAAACACGATCAATCCCAGCACAAACAGTGGAATCAGCGCGAAAATCGTACGGTATGTCAGTGCCGCAGCCATTTCCTCAGCCCGGTCGCGAATGAGCTTGACCCCGCAGTGCGTCAAAAGCTCGATGAGAAAAACGAACCGACGCTGCCAACGACCCAACTGGTTTCGTGGCTGGGAGAAGAGCCGCTTGAGGCGATAACGAAAGTCAGTGAGAAACGACATCACTTTATCTTACGACGCAACGTCCCGCCGTGACACTGCCCCCACTCGCAGCGGATCGCAGTCGGGCCCGCAGTCGGGCCTAACGCTTGCGCATCAGACGGCACGGCGCGTGTACCATGCCGGGATGCAACAGATCAGTTCCAAACTGCTGTTCCGCCTCATGGGCTTCGCCATCGGCCTGGCGCTGGTGGTCTGGGCGGTGGTGCTGGCGGGCCAGCAGATCGATCCGGGCATATTGACGCTGCAAAACGCCCCGGGCATCCTTGCCATCGCAGTCTTGGTCGTGGGCAACCTCCTGGTCACTGCAGCGCTTTTCTGGATCATCACGCGCTGCTTCGATGCCGACCCACCCGTCACTTTGCCGCAGATGACCCGCATCATCTGTGCCAGTGCTCTGATCAACTATCTCCCTCTGGGTTGGCCGGGGCCCGTGGCGCGATCGGCTTACCTCAAACTGCGGCATAACATGCCCGTTCGCCAGTCGGTCACCGTGTTGGCCATCGTCATGGCGCTCTCCGGCCTGCTGATGCTGGTCTTGGTGGCAATGTTGCTTGTGCCGAGCAAGCTGTTGGCTTCTGGCATCGCCATCGTGTCCATGCTCGCGTTGATGGCCGGTGCCGGGGCGGTGGCGCGGGCGGTGCTCAAGCGGCCTTGCACGGCTGCGTGGAGTTGGGCGCCCCTCAAGGCTCTGGATGTCATCCTGGGCGCAGTGCGACTTTGGCTGGCGTTTGCCGTTCTGGGCCAATCGCTGACGCCCCTTCAGGCACTGACGTTGGCGGCAGTGGACACGGTCGTCTCCATGCTCTCATTGACGCCTTCGGGTCTGGGCGTGAGCGAATGGGTGCTGGGGTACTTGGCTCAGGGCATGGGTGCCGCGGCGAGTCCGGCGGCGGCGGTCGCCAAGCTGCTGGATCGAAGCGTCAACGTGCTCGTGGTGATCGTCGCGGGACTGGTGGCGTTGCGTGGGTTGCCGCTGACATCGCCGGTGGATCAACCGCGTGTGAGTTGAATGGCGGCGCCGCAGTGGTCGCAGCGGGTTGAGCCGCTCGCATCGCCCGGGGGCAACGCCGCATCGAGGGCGGCGCGGGCTGCGTGAACGCACATGCCTGCGGGGATCGTGGCGGAAAAGACATAGCGGGCTTTGCGTTGCCCTGCGGGACAAGCTGTCCCGGCTGCGGCTTGTATCTCAGCGATGAATCCGACAGCCTCGGGTGACGGGGTTGCAGGCGACACCGCGACTTTTCCACCCGCGAGAAAAGGTTTGATCGAGGCGACCTCCACATCCCGCCCGTTATCCATCGCCAGATTCGCCAACTCATCGGCACGTTGATTCTGCCCACGCAGCACATGCCGCAACGTAACGTTGTCAAGCTGCCTCAACAGTGCGACGGCCTTATCAAAAAGCGGCTTGAGTTGCGGGGCTTTGACGCGATAGTCGCCCTGGAGTTGCCTGATCATCAGTTGTGAATCACTGTTGATCTCGACGCTGGTGGGCTTGAGCTTGATCGCTTCTTCCAACGCGCGGATCAGGCCGCGATACTCAGCGACGTTGTTGGTCAGACGCCCCAGGAACACGCCTGCCTCCCAGATCGAGGCTGACGATTGCTTGTCATAGATGGCGATACCAGCACCCGACGGGCCCGGATTGCCGCGTGATCCGCCGTCAACAAATATGCAAAGGTCCATCAAGTCAACCCCCTGGCGCCGCCTGACTCACTTGGCCGTCGGTTTGAGATTCTCGTCGAGGTAAAGAATCCGCCCGCAGCTTGGGCAGACGACCACGGTGTCCTTGGTCATCAGCGTGTTGACGCGTTCCATCGGCAGACTCATGAAACATCCGCCACAGGAATACTCGCGATGTCGGCGGCTTTCCTCAACCACCACAGCCATGGCTTCGCCGTCGTGGATGGAAGCCAGCTTGTTGAACGCCACCAGCGCATCCTTGGGAACCTCAGCGGCGGCGGCGTCGCGCTGGATGGTCAACTCGTCAAGGCGGCCACTCACCTCGTCTTTGGCCTGCTTGGCCTGGGCGGCAGCTCCGCTCACCAGTTTGCTCTGCTCCAGGGCCTTGGCTTCCAACTCGGCGTGCTGGGCCTCCAGTGCATCGCAACGGGTCATCGCCTCCAACGCCTGCTCTTCAAACTTGCCCTTTTCGAGCTTCAAGGTATTGACCTCGATGAGCAACGCGAAATATTCCTTGTTGGTGCGGACGCTGTTCATCTGCTCTCGAAGCTTGGTGACGCGTTCTTCCACGTCCTGGGATTGATGTTCTAGTGCAGCGGCCTTGGTGCGAGCGTGCTTGAGTTGATCAGCGACCTCGGCTTTCTGTTGCTCGATCCGGGCGTGGCGGGTGTTTTGCAGATCTAGGCTCTTTTCAGCGCCTTGGAATCGGGAACGCAAACCGCGCACCTGTTGCTCAAGGAGAAACAGTTGTCGAAGTTTGTCTTGTAGGGACATGCGAGGCTCCGGGTGACGAAAAGTCTAATTTTATAACATAGCCGCCCCTGACAGGCGAATGACGATGCGGGCGATTGTTCTGTCGGAATAGAAATGTCAGGGTTTGCGTCACCCGATCACCGGCGGGGCATCGTTTTCCGGCGCAGGGGCAGCGCCACCCGCGCGAATCACCACGCGGTCGATCTTGCCTTCGATGGTGACCTTGCCTCGGCCGTCCACGACGCATACGGGGATCTTCCCGGCCTTCCAATCTGCCAGGGCCAGCAGGGGCCAACGCTGAGGCCGATGGGTATCGGGCTCCACGGTGATCCGCGGCCCATCCTCCGCCAGGCGGTCCATGATCAGCCGCGGCTCAGCGGTGAACCAGCCGATCGACGTGATGCCTCGCGGATAATGGCTCAGGTTGTTGTTGATGTACGTGTCGATGAAACCCAAGCTCTGCTCGTGGGTATTGCTCATCAACTCCAGGTCCCAGTAGTACTGGTTGAAGGCGGGGAGCTTGGCACCCAGATAAATGCCCGTGTGGTCACGCCAGAGGTTCTGACTGATCCAGACGTTCTCGGTTTCGCTCGACGTGTGCCCGCAGCCGTAGCGTCCCAGAGTCTCGCGTGCAGCATTGACCAGGTCCGCCACGATGCGCTGTCCGTCGAAGGGATGGCGCTGATCGATCATCAGCGGAAGCAGCAGGCCGTTGGCGGTGTAGATGGAAAACGCGTCCCATCCGCCCAGTGTGTCGTAGGGCAGAGGTTGCCCGGTCCAAGCGTCCACCACATCTTCGGTGGTGCGATCAATGCACACGGCATAGTGGTCGCCCAGCCAGGCGGCCGCCTCGATCTTCGCCGTCGCTTCCTGAGCTGTGGCCTTGCACTTCTGGGCCAGCTCGGATTGTTGAGCGCGGGTGAGCAAGTCGGCGGCGGCCCGCAATGCCGCGACTCGCTTGACCGCCAGATAGGTCTGTCGCCGTGCATATTGCACCGCTGGACTTGCATCGTCGATGGTGTTAGCTGTGCCATGGCTTGGGAATCCGCTGCCGTCACGATCGGTCCAGATGAGATAGCGCGCCAGGGCTGCGACGAACTCCGAGAGCGGTTGGATCAACGACGTGTCGCCCGTCCAATGCGAATAGGCCTGGAGCATCAACAGGTAATTGCAGTTTTCCTCGACTGGCATATCGTGCGGATACGCCTGGCTTCCCACGCGCAGTCCCACGCCCATGTCGTGGCTCAGGAACGTGCCGTTGCTCTCAGCGTGGGGCTTGCCCACCATCGGCCACTCCTTGACCTGCATCGCCAGGAGTTGGGGCCAGAGCGTCAAATAAAACAGGCACACGTTGTATTCAACATCCACCGTCGAGTGAAACAGACAGTTGCCTTCCCAGACTGAATACCATTCCTCTGTTTCGCCATAGGCACACCAGAACGTATTGAGCAGGTAGTTCTGGAAGCTATGGTGGAGCAGGTGGGCCTGGGCACCGTTGATGGGCGACTGTTCGATGAGCTTCTCGAAACGTCGGCTGTGTCCCAGCAGATCATCGCGCTGGCGCACCGCGTCTTTCATCAGGCTGTCGATGTTGTTCCAGTAACGGGTGTAGAGGAATTTAGCGGGCGTGGTTGCGGGAACCTTGTCGCCGGGCTTCTGGGTCTGCCCCGAGGCGGCCGCATCACTCGTCGGGACGGATTGGCCAGTGGCGATCTGCAACACGGGTTCCTGAACGTGGGCACCCCACACCAGTCGCCATTTGATGCCGCTGCCTTCCTCACTGACAGGGATTTCCACAGACAGGCCCTGTCCATCCGCATCGGGCACCGCGCCGGTATTGAGGCTGATGATCCGCTCGCGAACCTCCACGCTGGGGTGATCCGCGAACTGGACCAGTTGCTCCTTGGTCGGGTGCGTGGTGAACGGCTTGAGCAGTGTGCGGTAGGCCAAGTCCAGCCGGGGGCCATGCTCGCCTTCTGCTGCCGTCGCGGTGATGCGGGTGTCGGGCCGTTGCAGGCGGATGAACAACCGCACCTTGTCAGGGCGCGGCCCCTTGGCTTTGGTCCAGCGTACGCGGTCAATCGGGTTGACCCGCATCTCCAGATAAAACGCGGGCATGATGCAGAGCTTCTCGTTCTGCGGGTAAAACGTGCTGTGGATGTTGAACTCGAACCGCAGCAGGTAATCTTCGCTGAAGCCCCGGTAGGTGATCGAGTTCATCCGCTCGAACTGCTCGCAGTTGAAGAGCCCCTTGCCGCGGGTGGTGAAAGGCAGCACGCGCTCCGTGCCGTCGGGCTCGATCAAGCCCACCGCCAGGTCCACCGGCTCATCGAGGAATCGGCCCAGCGCCGAGTGCATGACGCGCTTTTGGCAGGGCTCAAAGAGCAGATTGAACCTGCTGCCCAGCCGGGCCATCGACCAACTCATCAGTTGCATCGCAATTACCTCTCCAGAGGGATTGATCGGTTCGGCATCCGGCCTCCCCGCAACGGACCCCGTCGAAATCCGGGGCAGGCCCGGAACTGCGCGCTTGCAGCTCAAGCTGTCGCACCCCGTTAAGGTACGAACCTTCGGGCACTTGAGCAAAACGCCCCATCTTGGGGTTCTCTATTTGCTGTCAATTCGCAGAACTCAAGCCAGCCCGTTTACGGCTGGATCCTGGACACCAGCGACGGTTGCGCCTTGGCCATGGCTTGTGTCCCTTCACGACCACTGCCGAGGCGGGCGACGGTCTCGAAATAGCGTTGCGCCACTGACACGCCTTGCAGTTCCACGTGTTGTTCTCGGGCGGATTGGGCGACAATGGCCAGGTCTTTTAGCATCAGGTCGATCATGAAACCCGGGGCGAAGTCACCGGCGGCAATCTTGGGCCCGAGGTTTTGGAGTTGCCAGGACCCCCCGGCGCCCGCGGCGACAACCTGGATCATCTTCCGCGGATCGAGCCCCGAGCTTTGTGCCAGGGTCATGGCTTCGACGACACCCATGAGGTTGCAGGCCACCGCCACCTGGTTGCAGGCCTTGCACGTCTGACCGCTGCCGACGTCGCCGACGTGGGTGATGGCTTTGCCCACGGCTTGAAGGATCGGTAGGCAGCGTTCCAAGGCCTGGGCGGGGCCGCCGACCATGATCGACAACGTGCCAGCCCGGGCACCGCTGTCGCCCCCGGAGACGGGCGCATCGAGCAGCGTGACGTCCTGATCAGCCATGCGCTTGGCGAGGTTACGGGTGGCTACCGGGCTGATGGTGCTGTGATCGATGACGATCAGGCCCGGCTTAGCGCCCGCGAGGATGCCGACCTCACCGAGGATCACGTCCTCGACGTCGGGAGTGTCCTTGACGTTAATGCAGATGACATCGGGGCCAGCTTGGGCCATGGCACGCGGCGAGTCGGCGACTTTGGCACCCAGCTCACGCAGGGGCTGGCACTTCTGGGGCGTGCGGTTCCAGACGGTCACGCCAAACCCGGCCTTGATGAGATTGGCGGCCATGGCGGAGCCCATGATGCCCATGCCGATGTAGCCCAGCCGAAGGGGCGAGGAAGGGTTAGCTGCGGTCATGCCTTGGCTCCTTGGTGAGTGGTCCATTATTCACAAATTCGGCCTCGTTGCAGCGGTTCCCACGCGTGGCACCGACCAATCCGCCAACTCGTCAACCCGCTATGCAGAAGCCTGGTCGGGGCAAGCCCGCGCGGTGCCCGGCCGATATACTGGGGTAGACATGAAAAGCGTCATTGCCTCATTCCTCGGGTTGGTTCTGGTTGCGTCGGTGCAGGCGGCACCTCCCAACCAATGGTTTGCGCCATCCGATGGCACACCCGTGGACCAGGCTGTGGGCGATCTCGACCCGCTGGGCACGAGTCTCCGCCGACTGCATGGCGGGCTGCGCAGTGATGGTGAACATACCTCGCTGTTTCGTGTCGAGGTGGCGCCTGATCTGGATCGGCCCCACGGGCGGCGGCTTGGGTACTACCGCGTGGCACCCGGGCTGCGTGCTCTGGTCATGAAGCAGGACTACCTGGTGCCCCTGGGCGATAAGCACATCGGGCTCAACATCGCTTCCAAGCACGATGGCGTGTTCTTTGAACTGGACTCGGCTGACACGGTCTACGACCTGCGGACCACGGCCGTGACGCCGCAGACCTCAAACCTGGGGCCGGATCGGCGAATCGATGGGCGGATTAACGCGCGGATCGAGACCCGCATCAACGCCCAGGTGGACGGCCGAGCCTGGGAATGACCGGTGGGGCGGTGGTGGCCCAGCCTTGATTTGATGGCTCCGATCCCAAAGACCGGCTAACGGACTACCATTGGGACTGATGTTCATCGTGCGAACTGAACTATCACCCGTCGCTGTCAAAGTCGCGCCATCGGCGGCACCGGGGTTGCTTTTGCCGACGCTTTCGCTGTGGAAGCGTGAGATGGTGCGTTTCGGTCGTCAGCGGAATCGAGTCGCCAGCGCGCTGTTGACGCCGATTATTTTCTGGGTGTTGCTGGGGTTTGGGTTTTCTGGTTCCTTTACCGCCGAACCGGCACCGATACCGCAGGAAACCGGGGGAACCACCACCACGACGTCTGTGACGCCTGCACCCGCGGTGACGCTTGCCGCAGCCGAAGTTGCCCCGCCTGTGTCGTACCTCGAGTACTTCTTCCCCGGCACCATCGTGTTCATCCTGCTCTCGACCGCCATCTTCTCGACGATCAGTGTCATCGAAGATCGGCGCGAAGGTTTCCTTCAGGGCGTATTGGTGTCACCGGCACCGCGGCTGGCGATCGTGATGGGCAAGGTGCTGGGCGGGGCGGGCATCGCGACGATCCAGGGCCTGCTCTTTCTGCTGCTCTGGCCGTTGATCGGACAGATGCCCGAGACTTGGGGCATGGTGGCGCTGGTGCTGATCCAGAGCGTGGCGGTGATGTTTCTCCTGGCGGTCGGGTTGACCGCGCTGGGGCTCTGCATCGCCTGGCCGATGGATTCGACGGCTGGATTCCACGCGGTGATGATGATCTTTCTCATGCCCATGTGGTTTCTCAGCGGCGCAGTCTTCCCCCTGACCGGCACGCCCTTCTGGCTTAAAATGCTCATGCTCGCCAATCCGCTGACCTACGGACAGACCGCCTTTGCATGGGCACTGACCGGCGGACGTGTGGCGGTCGGAGCACCCGTGGCGCCGATCACGGCCATGTTGGTGCTGGTGGCGTTCGTTGTCCTAACCGTGAGCCTGGCGGTCTGGCTGGTGAATCGACCGCGAAAGGATGGCCTGGCATGAATCGCGGCAACCAGATGATGATGACCATGATCCTGGCGCTGGCAGTCTTCACCGCCACGGCGTTGGTTACCTTGGTAGTCGTCGCGGGGTATGCCCGACTGTATCCGCCCGAAGTGATCCCCGAGTCCGACATCACCTGGGAGCAGTTCCACGGCACCCCAGTCACGCCCAACCCGTCGCAGACCACCGTCGCGATGCCCATAACCCCCTCAGCCCAACCGCCACAGATTTTCGACTCCGTCCCGGCCTTCACGCTCACCGAGCGCTCGGGCGACGAGGTGAATCTCCAGACGTTGTCGGGCAAAGTCTGGGTTGCCGCTTTTGTTTTCACTGAATGTCGGGGCACTTGTCCAGCCATGATGGCACGCATGGTGCAGCTACAAAACGAATTGACCCGCGTGCCGGGCTACGAAGATGTGCGAATCGTGGCGGTGAGCGTCGATCCTGAAACTGACACGCCCGAAGTCCTGCGCAAACACGCCGAAATCATCAAGGCCGATCCCGATAGGTGGTTGTGGCTCACGGGGCGTAAGGATCCGATCTGGTCGTTGGCCAACGATGGCTTCAAACTCGGCGTGACCATGGACCCGGACAATCCGGACATGCCCATCGCCCACAGCACGCGGTTTGTATTGGTTGACCAGACCGGCCGCATCCGGGGATACTACGAGGGGTTGGAGGACGCCGGCCGGGCCAAGCTTCTGGCGGACATCGCTTACCTCCTGCAAGTGCGGCAGCCCTGACCGGTAGCACGACACGCCGCTCCAACACCGCCCCAACAACCGCAGCGCAAAAACGTACACCGATAGGATCTCTATGCCCCACTCCATGCCCCCCTCGGCATCGGCGACGATTCGCAGCGCCCGCGACGTCGCGAAGCTTCTCGACCACGCCATTCTTCATCCGACGGCGACGCGCGAGGCGATGCTGGCGGAAGTGGGGCGGATCGCGCCCCTGAAAGTCGCGTCGCTGTGCGTGCGGCCTTGCGATGTCGCCGCCGCCAAAGCCGCCGCCTCCGAACACGGCGTGGCGGTCGGTACCGTCATCGGTTTTCCCCACGGGACAACTTCGACGCCAGCTAAAATCGCCGAAGCCCGCCAGGCTCTGACCGATGGTGCCGGCGAATTGGACATGGTCATCAACATTGGTGCTGCGCTGGGAGGCCAGTGGCAAGTGGTGCAGAAGGATATCGAGGCTGTGCTTGCAGTCGCCCACGACGGTGGGGCGTTGCTCAAGGTGATCTTCGAGACCGACTACGTCACCGACGATGCCGCCAAGATTCGTCTATGCGAAATCTGCGGCGAGTTGGGCGTGGATTTCGTCAAGACATCCACGGGCTTCGGTTATGTGAAGCAGTCCGATGGCAGCGTGAACTACCGCGGTGCCACGGAGCACGATGTGCGACTGATGCGCAAGCATTCGCCTGCGCATGTGGGGATCAAACCTTCGGGCGGCATCCGCTCGCTGGAGGATGTATTGGCATTCGTGGCGTTGGGAGCCACGCGCATTGGCACGGGCAGCGGGGCGGCTATCATGGCGGCCGCGCAAAAGCGCTTTGACGGAGTTCCCGACCATGGCACGACCTCGGATACTGGTCATCGGCAGCTCGAATATTGATTTCATCACCAAGGTGCCGCACCTCCCGGCCATCGGCGAGACGGTGACGGATGGCACATTCATGCAGACCTTCGGCGGCAAGGGCGCCAACCAGGCGGTGGCGGCGGCGCGCGCTGCGGGTGCTGGAAGCGAGGTGACGTTTGTCACCTGCCTTGGCAACGATGCCTTGGCTGCGACGATGAAAGCCAACTTCGCCGCCGACGGCATCGACATCAGCCGCATCTTGGATGATTCCGCCCATCCCTCGGGCAGCGCGTTAATCATAATTGATCAGGCGGGGCAAAACTACCTGGCGGTAGCGCCGGGGAGCAACGACACGCTGACTCCGGCTGACATCGACGCCCTGGAATCGACCATCGCCGCAGCGGAAGTCATCGTGCTTCAGATGGAAATTCCTGCTGCGGTGAACCAGCGGGTGTTGGAGCTTGCGGAGCGTCACGGTCGGCGGGTGGTGTTCAACTATGCCCCGACCCGCGGCTTACCACTGGCGGTGAGTAAAGCGATGAGCGTGCTGGTGGTCAATGAGAATGAAGCTGCGGAGCTTCTGGGACGACCATCGGTGTCGCCCGAGGATGTTGCCGCTGCGGCTGGGGACTTGCGCAAGCTCGGGCCTGCCATCGTCGTGGTGACGCTGGGGTCCAAGGGACTTGTCGCGGTCGATGCGTCGGGGGTAACAACGGTGTCAGGTCAGCGTGTCAAAGCGGTGGACACGACCGCTGCCGGGGATACCTTTTGCGGGGCATTGGCGGTGGCGCTGGCCCAAGGCGAGGCGTTGAGAGAGGCCTTGCAATTTGCCAACGCAGCCGCGGCGCTGGCGACGACCCGCATGGGCGCACAGCCTTCAATTCCCACGCGTGCGGCGATCATGGCGCAACTGGACACGGCACAAGTCTGACATGTCGACGACGGCCCGTGCGTAAAATGATGCGATGATCGACGGCTTTGATCCATTTGCGCTTAACGAACCACGGGAACCGACGCACCCGGCGGCGATCGATCCGCAGCAACTGCTGATGGGTTGCCGCGTCGAAGACACGCGTGCCTCGGGGCCGGGCGGGCAGCATCGCAACAAGGTTCAGACGGCGGTAAATATCACGCACCTGGCCACGGGTGTCTGCGGTTGGGCCAGCGAACGGCGCAGTCGAAGCGAGAATCAGAGTAAGGCTTTGTTTCGTCTGCGGGTGAACCTGGCGATAGAGGTTCGCGGGCATTTTGATCCTCGCCACTCGCCTTCGGCGCTATGGCGCAGCCGCACGTTGAAATCCAAGGCGGCGGTGCCGATCCTGGGGCGGGGCCGCGGGACTGGGCGATTGAGCATCAATCCGTCGCATAAGGACTTTCCTTCTCTGCTGGCTGAGGCCCTGGACATCTTGGCCGCTATGAACTTCGATCCCCGCCGCGCGTCGATGCTTCTGGGCGTCAGTCCCTCTCAGTTGGTACGTTTCATCAAGGACGAGCCACATGCCCTGGTGTGGGTTAATGCCCAGCGGCAGGCCCGACATATCCACGCGCTCAAATGATTTCGGCGAAGGCGGACGGGCCAAATCTCCGGGCTCGGGAGTTATGTCTTACAATGCGGCCTGTCCCCCGAGTTCCCCCCGCCATGAAGCCTGCCTCCACCGACCTGCAAATACGACAAAACGCAACACCTGCCGCACATGCATCACCTTTCGCTTCCCTGCGATTGGAGACGGAGCAATTGGCCGCTGAGGTCTATCTGCCTGATGCCACAGCCGGTTTCTACCGCGGCACGCGCTTTGACCACGCCGGGCAGATCAGCCGCATCATCTGTGGTGAACATACTTACCTGGCACCGCTTAAAGAGACGCACGACCCGTCGAATCACGACGACGTGGCGGGATTGGCCGAGGAATTTGGCATGTTCACGCCGTTGGGGTATGAGCAGGCCAAGCCGGGTGAGACGTTCGTCAAGATCGGCGTGGGCGTGCTGGTGCGGCCGGATGAAAAGCCCTATCAGTTTTCGCGGCCGTACGAATGGAGCGACATGCCACGCTGGCGAGTGATTCACGACACTGATTTCGTCCGCTTCGAGCAGAAGCTCATCAATACAAGGGGCTGGTCATACCGCTATGTCAAGACGGTGACGCTGGGACGTGAGCAACCGACACTTACAGTGCATCGGTCGCTTACGAATCTCGGAACCCGGGATATTGACACGGACCACTACGGCCACAACTTCATTGTGATCGACGATCAACGGGTGGTGGGGCCGGAACTGGACTTGACGTGGAATTTCGAGCCGAAGATCGAGGAACTCAAGGGTGAGCCGATTGTCCGTTGCGAGGGTCGTAAGCTGTCGTTGACCGCCCCGCTGGTCGGGGAGGATTCGTTATGGATGCTGCTGTCGGGTTACGGGGATTCCGGATCGTATCGGGTGACGGTGGCTCACCATGGGACGGGTGGCGAGATGACGATTGCCGGTGATCGCCGATCGGGACGGCTTGCGGTGTGGTCCCGGAGTCCATCGATCTGTCCGGAGTTTTTCGTCCCATTGCATGTGTTGCCCAAACAGACGCTTCGCTGGCAGACCGTCTATTCCTTCGCGTCTTCGCGCTAAAAACGATGAATCGTGGTCTCGCTCTTTATCGATCTAAACGCGAAGGGGCGAAGGGCGCGAAGTACCCGAAGGCGGAGGAACCACAATGACACGAAGGGCACGAAGGGTACAGAGCATTAAACCCATTCGTTTGTTCTCGGTGACCTTTGTGCCCTTGGTGGTCAACGCCTTTCTTCGCGTCTTCGCGACTTCGCTTAAGCCGATGAACCGCGGGCTTACCTTTATTCCTCTTCCCCGCCGCCCCGACCGATGGGGGCGAATTGCCCTATCATGCGGGGCTCATGAAAAGCCGCGGTGACATTCGACGATTGGCAATGCAGGTGCTCTATCAGATTGATCTGCGTGGGGAGGCGGACCTCTACGGGATGGAGCAACTGGGCGATGATTTTGATGACGCTGAGACCCGTGGGGCGGGGATGGCACTGGCCCATGCCGCGTGGATCGATCACAGTCGCGCTGATGCGATGGTGGCGGAGCTGACGCCCGATTGGCCGACGCATCGCCAACCCCCGGTGGATCGTGCCATTTTGCGTCTGGCTTTCCATGAGATGGTCAGTGGCCACGCGCCGCCCAAGGTCGCCATCAACGAGGCGGTGAGCCTGGCGAAGGATTACTGCGGCCAGAACAGCCCCGCGTTTATAAATGGGGTGCTGGATAAGCTGGCCCGAAAGCTGCGCGAGCAGAATCTGATGCCGGATGTTTCACCGCAAAAGAGTTCCGCTGGGCCGGCGAATGCCGACGCGTGGCTGGCGGATGCGACGGATCAGGATAAGCCGGACGAGGATCGATCTGGGGGCGACAAGGTGGAGTGAGGCAGGACCATGGCGTTATTTCGCAGCGTTTTTGACAAGATCAAGCAGGGGCTGGCCAAGACCCGCACGCAGTTCGTGGGAGGGTTGCGCACCGTTCTGACAGGCCAGCGGCTTTCGCCCGCTCTGATCGTGGAGATCGAGCGTCGGCTGATTCAGGCGGATGTGGGCATCAAGACAGCAGTCGAGTTGCGGAAAGATATCCAGGCGGCCTACGAGCGCGGCGAGATGCAGACAGGCGATGAGGCACTGACCTTCCTCAAGGATCAACTCAACGCCTACTGGCCTGCGGAAGATCGGCGGCTGCATTTTGCGCCTCCGGGATCCGGGCCTACGGTAATTTTGGTCGCGGGTGTCAACGGCTCGGGTAAAACAACGAGCATTGCCAAGATGTGCAAGAGCCTGCGCGACGAGGGCAAGACCGTTCTGCTGGCGGCCTGCGACACGTTTCGTGCCGCGGCGGTGGAGCAACTCGAGATCTGGTCCACGCGACTGGGCGTCGAGGTCGTGCGCGGCAAGCAGGGGGGCGATCCGGCAGCAGTCGCGTTCGATGCAGCGGAGGCGGCGGTGGCACGCGGTATTGACGTGCTGCTGGTGGACACTGCGGGCCGACTGCATACCCAGGACCACCTCATGCGGCAGTTGACGAAGATTCGCAACGTCATTGCCAGAAAGATACCCGGCGCTCCCCACGAGACGATCCTCGTCCTCGACGCCACGACAGGTCAGAACGCGATCAATCAGGCCAAGGTTTTTACGCAGGCCATCGAAGTCACGGGGCTGTTTTTGTCGAAGCTCGACGGCACCGCGCGCGGCGGGATCGTCGTGGCGATCCGTGAGCATCTGGCGATACCAGTGAAGTTCATTGGCGTGGGCGAGACGCCCGACGATGTGGAGCCGTTTGAGCCGGGCAAGTTTGTCGAGGCGATGTTTGCGCAATGAGTTCGCCCGTCCGGTTTTTTGGGGGGTGTGCAGCGCGGGAATTAACGAAGGCAGAAATCAACCATGCGCGTCATAGCCGGAACTCATCGTCATCGCTTGCTTCTTTCGCCGCCTGGCGCGGACGTGACTCGCCCGATCACTGACCGTGTCAAGCAGAGCCTCTTTGATCGGCTTACAGCGATGGGTGTGTTTGGTATGGTGGGGGGTGATGAGGATGGCGGTGGTGAGAACGGCGGTGGGGCCTCGCAGCCGGAGCCAGTCGCGGCGCTGGATATTTTTGCGGGCACGGGAAGCATGGGCATTGAGGCGTTGTCGCGTGGATCAGCAGCATGCACGTTCATTGAGCGGGATCGCCGCATCCGTCAGATTCTCGATGAAAACCTGACTAAGCTGGAACTCGTCGATCGGTCGCAGGTTCTTGGAGTGGACGCGATCGGCGCAGGATGGATGACGCTTTTAGCGCATCGGCCCGTGGGGGTGGTGTTTTGCGATCCACCCTATGCGTTGATGGAGGAGGAGGCGTCGCGATTGCGCGTGCTGGCCATGTTGCAAGGCGTGGCGGCGGCGGGCTTCCTGGCGGAGGGGGCGGTGCTGGTGTTGCGCACGCCGGCGGCCATTGAGGTGCCCGCCATTGAGGGTTGGGGCGAGGCGGATGGTCGCCGAATCGGCTCGATGCGTCTGGCATATTTCGTCCGAGCCTGAGCGCGCGATACTGAACGTGAAAAATTAGAAGTGAATGGTTCTGCCCTGGGTGCCCAACGCCGCTTCGTGGATGGCCTCGGAGAGGGTGGGGTGCGCGTGCATGGTGGCGATGATTTCGTCGGTGGTCGCTTCGAGTCGTATGGCCAAACCCATTTCCGCCAGGAGTTCCGTGACGTGCTCGCCGATGAGGTGAGCGCCCAGAAGTTCTCCCGTCTTGCTGTCGCTGATGAGTTTGACGAAGCCTTCGGTGTTGCCCAGAGCGCGAGCCTTGCCGCTGGCCATGAAGGGAAACTTACCGACCTTGTAATCGAGCTTCTTTTCTTTGCAGGCCTGTTCGGTTAGGCCGAGGCTGGCGACTTGCGGCAGGCAATAGGTGCAGCCGGGAATCGCGTCGTAGTCGATGTCGTGGGCATGATGCCCGGCGATCCGCTCGACGCAGACGATGGCCTCCTCGCTGGCGACATGCGCTAGCCAGGGCGGGCCGATGATGTCGCCAACAGCGTAAAGACCTTTGACGCTGGTGGCATACGTTCGCTTATCAACCTTGATGTGATGCTTAAAAAGCTCGACCTCGAGGCCGGGGGCAAAGAGCCCGTCAAACTTGCCCTGCACGCCGATGGCGACGAGCACCTTGTCGCCCTTAATGGTCTCGATCTTCTTTTCATCAGCGGTCGGGGCGATGTCAAGTTCAACGCCGTCAGCAGTCTTGCGTACTACCAACGTCTTATGCCCGGTGCGCACCGTGACGCCTTGCTTTTTGAAGCTTCGCTCGATGGCGGTGGAGACCTCATGATCCTCGATGGGCAGCAGGTGGTCGAGCATCTCGATGATCGTCACCTTGGTGCCAAAGGCGTTGTAGAAATAGGCGAACTCCATGCCGATGGCACCAGCGCCGACGATGAGCAGCTCCTTGGGCTGCTGGGGGAGTGACATCGCCTCGCGGGAGCCGATGATTTTCTCGCCGTCGAACTCCGCCCCGGGCAGGGCGCGTGCCTTAGCGCCAGTGGCGATGATGATGTTCTTGGCCTCGATGGTTTGGGCGACGTGATCGGGCTTGTCGTGGATTTCGATGCGGCACTTGCCGTGGTTGTCGGCACCGTTAAGGATGCGTGCGTGGCCCTGGATGTGGGTGACTTTGTTCTTCTTAAACAGCGCCGCAATGCCGCGATCGCCAGCGTCGGCCACCTTGCGTGAGCGCGCGATGACCTTGGCCCAATCGTGGGATATCTCGCTGACGTTGATGCCCCAGTCGGCGGCGTCGTGCTTGAGTCGGGCGTAGAACTCCGCGCTGGCCACGAGTGTTTTGGTGGGGATGCAGCCCCAATTATTGCAGACACCACCCAGACGGTCGCGTTCGATGCAGGCGACCTTGAGTCCCAGTTGGCCGGCGCGGATGGCACCGACGTAGCCCGCGGGCCCGCCGCCGATGATCGCGATGTCGTAAAGCGTGTTGTCCTGGGGCATCGGGGGTCCTTTTCAGTGGTTCTCGCGGCCATTGGGCCGGAGGTGACCGGGGTGGCGTAGCGACTTTCCCGGCGTGATCGGTGAAATCGAGCCATGGATTCTAGCGGATGCCTCCCGGGACGTTAAACTCTTTATCTGGGGCGGGTGAAAAAGAAGGATTTGAAAGCTATGCCCGGAACCATCAAGGCTGTCGTCAGCGTCATTGGTCGCGATCAAAAAGGCGTGGTGGCGCGGTTTGCCACCCACTTGGCGGATTGCGGCATCAACATCTTGGACATTCAGCAGCAGGTCGTGCACGGCCGGTTCATCATGGACATGCTCGTCGATCTGGCGGACATGAATGTGAGTCTCGATGAGCTGATCCCGGGCCTCATTGCGCTGGGCAAGACCATCGACATGGACGTGCGTGTCGCTCTGCACAGCCAGCGGGCCAAGAAGGTGGCCGTGCTGGTCAGCAAGGAGGCGCACTGCCTGGAGCAGTTGATCGAAGACCAGAAGATGGGCCACCTTCGCTGCGTCATCGACTGCGTGTTGGGCAATCACCCCGATCTCGAGCCCATCGCCGCCGCTGCAAAGCTTCCGTTTGAATGGATGACGGCCAAGGACAAGCCAGCGCACTTCGACTGGCTGCTGGGCAAACTTCGGCAGCGCAACGTGGACTTGGTCGTGTTGGCGCGGTACATGCAGATTCTCCCAACCCCGGTGGTCCAGGCGTTCCCCTACCGCATCGTCAACATCCATCCATCGCTCTTGCCGTTTTTCCCCGGTGCTAACCCTTACGATCAGGCACACAAGGCTGGGGTGCGTGTTTCGGGTTGCACAGCCCATTACGTCACTGAGGCCCTGGATGAGGGGCCCATCATCCTGCAGGACGTCTTCCACATTTCCGTGGGTCAGGACACCGCCACGGAAGTGAAGCGCAAGGGCCAGGAACTTGAAGCCAAGGTGCTCTCGCAAGCGGTGGGCATGCACGTCGATGAGAAACTGGTGGTCGTGGACAACAAGGTGGTGTTCCGCCCCGGCATCAGCCGATTTCTAGACGAGGCGTAACGGGCGAGGCACCGCGCCTTCCATCGGAGCTAGCATTTGCTGAGTATTGCGATTGTGCATGAATGCAGCTTGTTGTCGCCGCAACAGCGGGGCGGGCTGACGCGCTGGCTCAAGCCACGATTTGCCACGGTCGCGGAACTGGCGGGTGCCAGGCGGGGCGAGGTGACATTGGCGATTGTGGACGATGCTCGCATGAGCCAACTGCATGCCAGCTTCAAGGGCGTTTCCGGCACGACGGATGTCCTGACGTTCGACATGCGTGAGGCCGGGAAGTCGACTGCCGGGGCCACTGGGGCCACCAGAATCACCAGGGTCCCCGGAGATGCCGTGGCGGTCGATGTAGTGCTTTGCCTCGACGAAGCCCGTCGACAGGCGGCAGCACGTGGCCATGACTGGCGGCTGGAACTGCTGCTTTACGCCTTGCACGGCTTGCTGCATGTCCGAGGCTATGATGACCTAACCGCCCGAAAGGCTCAACGGATGCATCAGCGGGAGGATGAAATACTGCGCCAGGCGGGGTTTGGGACTGTGTTCGAATGTGCTAGACTACACCCCCAACATAAAAAGTGATCGGCAACGGGAGAGCGTCGAGAGCTTAAAAAAACCACCAACGTCCCGGCGTGTGGGGGTTCAGGGGAGGCGGGTACTTCGAAAATCACCGGGATTGCTGAGATAAATGCGTGGACCCTGCTTTATGGACTGTCGTTCTAGCCTGCATGTGGAGTGCGTTCTTCGCCTCATGCAACAACGCCCTTAAGACTTTCAGTAAGGCCCGGTTACTGGACCTGATGGAAGACGCCGGTCGCCCCGACCGCTTCAACCGCTTTCTGCAGCGCGTCGATCAACTCACCCTCATGACCGGCGTGTTACGCACGCTGCTCAACCTGCTGGTGCTCCTGGGAACACTCTATTTCGTCGAGCGGCACTGGGCAGACATCTCCCCGCTGTGGCAGGACATCGTGGCTTTCGCCATCGCCGGCGCATTAGTCGCGGTTTTGTCCGTGGCGCTGCCGGTGGCGATTGCGCGTCATCACGCCGAACGAGTGCTGGCGTTTTCGATCCCCCTGCTTCTGTTGATGCTGGCGGTCACGGCTCCCCTGGCGCATGCCCTGCACCTTTTCGATCCACTGGTTCGCAAACTCTGGGCCTCCCCGTCCGGCAGCAGTGACGAGGACACCATCACTCAGGAAGTCATCAACGTGGTGCAGGACCATCAGGACAATGGTCAGGTCGATCCAGCCCAGCGTCAGATGCTTGAAGGCGTCTTTGAGATGCCCTCGACCACCGCTGGCGAAATTATGACGCCCCGCACGGATATCCGCGGATTGCCTATCACCTCCACACTCTCGGAAATCAAGGAGTTCGTGCTGCGCGAAGGCTATAGCCGCATCCCGGTTTTCGATGGCAGTCTGGACCACATCAATGGCATTCTCTACGCCAAGGATCTCATCCGATACCTTGACAACAGTCAGGCGATGGACCTCCGCCACATGCTGCGCCAGGCCATGGTCGTGCCCGAAAGCAAACCCCTGCGCGAACTGCTGGCGGAGATGAAAAACGGCAAGGTCCACATGGCGATCGTGCTCGATGAATATGGTGGCACAGCGGGCATGGTGACCATCGAGGACATAATCGAGGAAATCGTCGGCGAAATTCAGGACGAATACGAAACCACCGAGGATCAGCCCCTGATCCACCGCGTCGACGAGACCACCGTCGAGGTTGATGGCCGCGTATACGTTCACGACCTCAACGATGAACTGGGGGTCGAATTGCCTGAGGACGAGGCGTACGACACCATCGGCGGCTTTGTGGTTTCGACTCTCGGACACATTCCCGAGGCGGGCGAGAGTTTCGAGTTCGCCAGCCTCCGCCTGGTGGTGACCGAAGCCGCCCGCACCAAAGTCAACCGCGTGCGGGTGCAGAAGATTCCCGAATCGACCGAGGATTCCGGCAGCGGGACATGAAAGACGTGGGCGTAATTCGGCCAGGCGGCGCTGCCTGCAGCGGCGCCGCTACACTGCTGTGCCATGGACATCCGCTTTTACAACACGCTCTCGCACGCCGTGGAGACCTTCGAGCCGCAGGCGCCCCCTCTGGTCACCATGTACAACTGCGGGCCGACGGTCTATGACTTCGCCCACATCGGCAACTTTCGCGCTTTTGTCTTTGCCGATGTTCTCCGTCGCTTCCTCGAACTGGCCCAGTACCAGGTCCATCAGGTGATGAACATCACCGATGTGGGGCACATGACTCAGGACAACCTGGCAGATGGTGGCGGCGAGGACAAGATGCAACTCGCGGCAAGGCGGATCAAGGAGGCCAAGAAGCAGGGCACGCTGCCGCCCAACGCCGTGAGCGATCCCGATGATCCCTACCAAGTCGCCGCCTTTTTCACGGACGCCTTCCTGCAGGATGCCCGGCTGCTGCGGCTCAAGATTGCCGATGAGCATCCCGCCAACATGCCCCGCGCCACCGACCACGTCGGTCGCATGATGGAGATCATTCTCAAACTGGTCGAGAACGGCCATGCTTACGTCGCCACCGACGGGGCAGTGTATTTCGACGTGCAGAGCTTCCCGGACTACGGCAAGCTCAGTGGAAACACGCTTGAGAAGTTACGTGGCGGCGCGGGTGGCCGAATTGATGCGGCACATCAGGCTTTCAAAAAGCACCCAGCCGACTTTCTGCTGTGGAAGCCCGATTCATCGCACCTGATGAAGTGGGAGTCGCCCTGGGGTGTGGGATATCCCGGCTGGCACATCGAGTGCTCGGCCATGGCGATGCACGTGCTGGGTGCAGAGACCATCGACATTCACACCGGCGGCGAGGACAACATCTTCCCGCATCACGAATGCGAGATTGCCCAATCCCGAGGCGCAACCAGTCGGCCGCACTTCGCGCGGTTCTGGATGCACACGCGATTTCTGCTCGTTGAGGGTGGCAAGATGTCCAAGAGCAAGGGCAATTTTTTCACCGTGCGCGACGTGCTGGAAGGCAAGGCATCGGGCAACAACGTCGATCCGGCTGTGCTGCGGTACGAACTGCTCAAGGCTCATTATCGATCGAACATGAATTTCACGGCCAAGGGGCTCGAAGATTCCGCCAGCGCCGTGCGCAGGTTGCGCGAGGCGATGGCAGACTTCGAGCGGCGCAGTGGTGGGGCGGTGGCAGAAATCGACGGCTCGCACCCCATGCTGGCGAAGTTCACCGCAGCCCTGGCTGATGACTTGAACATGAGCGGAGCACTGGGCGAGCTCTTCGGCTGGCTGGGCGATTCGTCACGCGAGGATCCAGCCGAGGCACTCGCCGTCATGCGCAAAATCGATAGTGTCCTGGCGGTGGGGCAGGCCCCTGACACCGGAAACGGGGATGAGGCGGCCGCCTTGTGCGCCCGAATTGATGCAGCCCGCAAAGTCCGCGACTTCGCCGCTGCCGATGCCTTGCGAAAGCAACTCGATGAAGCCGGCTACGACGTGATGACCACCAAAAACGGAACCACCGCCAGCAAGCGTCTGGCGTAACGGACCAGCACGCCAATGACAATCCTGGGCCACGGCATTGACATCGTCGAAACCTCGCGCATCGCCCGCATGATGGACGACCACGCGGATCGCTTCATGCTGCGCGTCTTCACCGAAGCAGAACGAAGTTACTCTGCTGATCGTCGGCGGATGATCGAACACCTGGCGGGACGATTTGCCGCCAAGGAAGCGGTACTCAAAGCCTTGGGTACGGGGTGGGGCAGGGGGATTCTCTGGACGGATGTCGAAGTGGTTCGACAGGACTCGGGGCAACCCACCGTGCTGCTCCACGGCCGCTGCCTGGAGGTGGCCACGGAGCAGGGCGTGACACGCTGGATGCTGAGCATCAGCCACATCAGCACACACGCCACAGCCAGTGCGATCGCCATCGGCCAATGAGTGGTTTCCGGGGCTGTTCTACTCCTCTCCCGCGCCGCGCGGGGGAGGCTGGGAGGGGGTGTTTGCGCGCAATCGTTAGCGAGCCTGTTGAAGCGGAGCACCAATAACTTCGATCCCCCACCCCGACCCTCCCCCGCGAAAGCGCTGGAGAGGGAGCCCGAAGGCGATGGCTCATCGGTGCCTCGGGTAGAATAGAGCTATGTCCTTACGTCCTCGTCATAGTCCGCCGCCGTACCAGGTGATGAAGCCGTCGGCCCCTCGCCCGATTCCCGTTTCGCCACGGTCCTACGAGTCTCACGATCCCGGCCAGGCGACCTCATCGGAAAGCCGCACGCACGTCGGCGAGTTCCTCTCGCCGGGCCAGCCGATCATTCTTCGCCTGCCGCGTGGTTTGGCGGTGATGCTGGTGCTTCTACTGGTCGTTGCGGTGACGGTGGCCTTCATGGTGGGCCGCTCCCAGGGCTACCGCGCCGGCCAGGCGCTGACCCAGCAGCCCACCGCCATCGGCCCAATGCCGGGCAACGTGGGCGTCCCCATGGGAACCACAGGAACCACATCGGGTGCGCAGGGCACAACCGGCTCATCCACGGTCGGGACCCCCGGTCGCTCGACCACTGGCACCCCCCCCGGCACCACCTCCGGCACCACATCAAGTGGCACAGCCACCGGTGCAACGGCAGCGGGACAGGTCCAAATAGTGGAACTCCCCGGCAGCGCGGATGCCCGGGTAAAAGGCCTCAATTACTTCGTCCAGAACGAGTCCGACGCCATGGCCAGACGCCTCGTTCAGTTTCTCTGGATCAACGGGGTTGAAGCCCAGGCCGTTGAACGTCATAATGGTCGTTTCCAAGTGATCTTCCTCGAGGGCTTTGACCGCGCAGAGATCAGCAGTTCCCGGAAGCGGGAATACGAGCGGGTCCTCAAGCAACTGGGCAAGGCTTGGAAAGCCCAGACCCCCGGGGCCTCGGACCTCGAACAGATTTACCTGGATCGCTACGACGGCGAGCAGGAGTTGAAGATCATCACCGCTAAGCGGTAGATGAGCGAGCAGTACAGATGGGCTACGGCCCCTTTTTTGAGAGCGAGTGAACTATGAGCGTGGATCGCAGTTTGAAAGTCGGTGGTGGCCTGGCGCAGCACCGCAACGTGTTAACCCGTCCCGAGCGGGCAGCCAAGCTGGCCGAAAAGGGCAAGTTTGATTGGGACAGCGGAAACCCGCTGAATATGCCCAAGGTCGTCAACCGCCGTGTGGCTGCCGGTGCCAAGGCCAAGAAGAAGGAAAAGGCCGCTGAGGGCGATGTCGCCGTGGCTGCCCCCGCTGGCAAGGCCGCAGCCGGTAAGGCCCCAGCCGCCAAGGCCCCCGCCGCAGCTGCGGCCGCC
>JBGSTK010000068.1:0-1851 GCA_041736565.1 Phycisphaeraceae bacterium
TTCGACCGCGAACCAGGTCCCAGGCACGTCCGCGAAAAACTGGACATCCGACTGATGATCGTACGGCCCGGACCGCTGCCTGCAGGACGACTTGGGCTTCCATCCCATTTCATCGGTGCCTGCCAAGACCAATTGGATGTCAATGTATCTCTCATGCGTTTCGAGCAGGGCCTCCTCTTTCCTTCGACCAGGACCCTTAAACACCGTCGCATAGATGCGCTCACCATCGATCTCATGTCTTCCCACCGGCAGTTCCTTCAGATCCGGGCGCAAGAGAAACTCGATGGCCGCTGCAAGGCCCTTGCTCATGGCCCCATAGCGGCGTGCATTTTCAAGTACATCCAGAATCATGTCTGTTGCTTCATGGAATTGTGCAAACGCCGGGTGCGACTGCTGGCTTGTCCAGCAGTGCCGACGCTCGCCGCATGAGAAGGCTCATGAGCGGGCCGCCTGTAATAGCTGCCGTAGTTGTTGCCAGCCTGGCCCCCATTTCATGCGAGCCGTTCCATCTACAACGCGCACTGCTGGGCAAGCCAGCAGATGGTATGAAGGCTCGTTGCTCCGGAGTTTGGTACAACGGTGATGGTTTTCCCATTGCCCTAGAACCAGGAGCAACGAGCATGTCGGTCAGTCTAGCGTTGTCTGTGGGTTTGGACTACCACCAAGACACGATTCAGGTGTGTGTCATGGATGGAAAGGGGAAGGTTGTACAGAACTGTGCAAGCGTCAATGATTGGCGCGAGGTACAGCGGATCGTGGGGGCGCGGGGGCGTCGCGTGCGGGTAGCGATCGAGGCCTGCTGCGGAGCGGCGAACCTGGCCCAGGAATTGGCGGAGCGAGCGGGCTGGTCGGTGAGTCTGGCCCATCCGGGCTACGTGGCGCGGATCAAGCAGAGCCCAGACAAGACCGACTTCACCGATGCGCGCCTGCTGGCGGATCTGA
Organism: Phycisphaeraceae bacterium; assembly: GCA_041736565.1. Classification (GTDB taxonomy): domain Bacteria; phylum Planctomycetota; class Phycisphaerae; order Phycisphaerales; family Phycisphaeraceae; genus JBBDMX01. The sequence continues at coordinate 943 of JBGSTK010000068.1, forward strand.
TCCGCGTCGGCTACTTGCCTACCGTGTGGCTTCCGCCCGAAGAGATTCGAGAGCTGCGGCGGTTGGTGCGATTTCGCGGTCACTTGGTCGACGAGCGGCGGCGTGTGAAACTGCGAATCCGCGCGTTGCTTCGTGACAGTAGAGTGAAGACACCTGATGGACGCGCGTGGACTATCGCGTGGCTGCGATGGGTCCGCGAGGAAGCTGATCTGTCCGCCAATACACGATGGATCATGCAGCGGCACGTTGGGCGGCTGCGGGAGCTCAACCTGGAGATCCTGGAAGTGGAACGAGAGCTTGCCCAGTGGGCCGAGGACGACGCCGTATGTCGACACCTGATGGTCCTTGCGGGGATAGGTCTGATCACCGCAATCACGCTGCGTGCGGAGGTTGGGCGTTTCGACCGATTCGGCTCCGGCAAGCGGCTGGCACGGTTCTGCGGGCTTTCGCCCCGGAACGCTTCGAGCGGGGCTCGACAGAGCGACAGCGGACTGATTAAGGCCGGCAATCCCCAACTGCGATGCGTGCTGATCGAGGCCGCGCAGCGATTGATGCGTTACGACCCGCGTTGGCGAGAACTCACCCAGGCAATGATGCGTCGTGGAAAGCCGCGGAACGTCGTGGTGGCCGCGGTGGCGAACCGATGGATCCGTTGGCTGTACCATCAAATGCAGCCGGATCGTCTGGCAGCGTAAGAGACGAAGGATTTCCAAGAGGAAGGAATCCGCAACCCGACCTGGTAAAGGCACGCTCGGGGGTGCCATGGGCCTAAAGCTCGGCAAGCAGTTTGGGCAGCCTTTACCGCTCGAAACTACCCTCATGGGCTAGGGTCACCCCGATGCTCGGATAGAAGTATGGGAATGCGGATTCCCGCCCTTGACAAGCAACGGGCCTTCATAGAAGTGGCAC
>JBGSTK010000049.1:0-3647 GCA_041736565.1 Phycisphaeraceae bacterium
CCGGACCTGGCGTGTCCTTGCCGCCCATGGGGTTGTACTGCGAATCAAGCAGGTCGCCCTCGAAGTGCCCGACGTAATGGCCGGATTCGTCATACCAGAAGGTCAGCGAGAAATAGCGTTTCCCCAGTTCTCGCCGTGCCCGGTAGGCTTCAGGCAGGTAGTAGAGGTCTCCCAAGCCGAGCGTGAGTGCACTGACCATGGCCACCCCTTGTCCGCGCAGCGGGTCGTGGTAGGGGCCCTTACGGGTGTAGACCTCACAGAGAGCGGCGTATTGATCATTGGCGACTTCATCTTCCCCCCACACAATTGGCCCGCCATTCGACGAGGCCGCAAAACTGCGGTACTCGGCGGTGGCATCGATACGCTGGGGCGGACGGTACACCTTGCTCCATGTGGGGCTGCCCAGTGACTGCCGCACACCTTGCACAGTCATCGACCTCTTGCACAGATGCTGGTAGTGCTTGCCGTCCGCAAGGATCGTCGCCGACGTACACCCGGTCAGGGCAAGGGCTATGCACAGAAGAATAATGCGCGACAGGTTTGTTTGTGACGCCGACCTGCCGCCGCGAACATGGCAGACGGCGATGAAGATCGTGGGGAGCGGTAGGATTTGAGCCCCGATGAACATTTGATTAGACCCCCGAGGGTGGTGGGGGTAGTTTGACATGGGGTGGCGGGTGCGTCAATGGCGGGTGGTGCACGTTGCGCTAAGTCGGTAGCATCATGACCATGGCGATGGTCAATCTCAGTTTCGCCTGGGCGTGGTTTCTGGCGGGTGCCGTGAGCGGCGCTGTGCAGGGCATGTGGTTTCACAACGACCACTGGATGGGCGGCTACGGCAGTTGGCCTCGCCGCCTCACGCGACTGGGCCACATCGCCTTCTTCGGCACCGGCCTGCTGAATCTTTCTTTTGCGCTGACGGTCATGGTGGTGGACCTGCGAGGGTCGCTGGTGCAATGGGCCTCGCCCCTGTTGATCATCGGAGCCGTGGCCATGTCGAGCGTTTGTTATCTCGCGGCTTGGCGAAAGCCGTTGCGTCACCTGTTTTTCATTCCGGTGGTCAGCCTGCTTCTGGGCGTGGGTCTCACCGCCGCTTCCCTCTTGTTGAAAGGGTAGTGCCGATGCATATTGGGCTCATCGCCATGAGTGGCGTTCGTGTTTGTGATGCGGAGTTGATGCGTCTGGGCATGACGTTGCCGGGCTTCGTCGAGCGCAGCAAAGTCGTAGCCTCGCTGCCGAGTCTGGGGCTGTTGACCCTGGCGGGGTTGACGCCGCAGCATCACAGCGTTCAATACATCGAGGTGGACCAGATCGAATCGGTCGAACAATGGCCCGCGTTCGACTTGGTCGCCATCTCGACCTTCACCGCGCAGGCACCCGAGGCCTACCGCGTCGCGGCACGCTATCGCGCCCAATCCACACCAGTGGTCATCGGCGGGCTGCATGTCACGGCGATGTCCGATGAAGCAGCGGAACATGCCGATGCGGTGGTCATCGGGGAAGGCGAGTCGTGCTGGCTGGAGGTGTTGCGTGATGCCGAGCTGGGCCGCCTGCAGCGCTTCTATCGCAGCCAACCTCGCGAGTTCGACTTGGCAGCCGCCCCCATGCCCGCCTTCGAACTGCTCGACATCAGCCGATACAACCGCCTGACCGTGCAGACCACCCGCGGCTGTCCGTGGCGGTGCGCCTTCTGCGCCAGTTCCATCCTCCTGACCAACCGCTACAAACACAAGCCCATCGAAAAAGTCCTCGCTGAGATCGACCGCATCCGCGAACTCTGGCCCCGACCCTTCATCGAATTCGCCGACGACAACAGCTTCGTCAATCGCGACTATTGGAAACGCCTCTTGCCCGAACTGGCGCAGCGACACCTGCGCTGGTTCACTGAGACGGACATCTCTGTGGCGGATGATCCTGAACTCCTGGGCCTGCTGCGCCAGGCGGGTTGCGTGGAGGTGCTCATCGGCTTGGAGAGCCCGGTAGCGCAGGGTCTTGCCGGGTTGGAGTTGCGCAGCGACTGGAAGCATCGTCGCCTGCCGCGCTACGAGGAAGCTATCCACCGCATTCAATCGCAGGGCATCCGCGTCAACGGCTGCTTCATCCTGGGTCTTGACGGCCAGGGGCCTGACATCTTCGACGCTGTGTACGACTCGGCGCGTCGCCTGGAGTTGTACGATGTGCAGATCACGCTCCAGACGCCGTTTCCCGGCACGCCGCTGTATCACGCGCTTCTCGAAGCCGGCCGCATGCCCGACCCGCGACCGTGGCACAAGTGCACGCTCTTTGATCTGACCTACGAGCCGACGCCTATGTCCGCAAGTGAGTTGGTGGCGGGCTTCCGCAACCTGGCCGTCCGCCTTTACAGCGAAGAGATGACGCACTGGCGACGTGAGAACTTCAAGACCAAATATCTGCGGGCCGCCCGCGACACCACCGAGGCCATGCCATGAAAAACCATGCGATGATCCGCATCCTGTTCATTCTCGCAGCCGTTTACGACGGCGTGTTGGGACTGGTGTTTCTTGCCGCTGGGCCGATGCTCTTTGATCGCTTCAACGTCGAGCCGCCCAACCACTGGGGCTACATCCATTTCCCCGCAGCACTGCTGTTGATCTTCGCGGTGATGTTCGCCGCGGTAGCGCTGCGACCGGTGGCCAATCGCAACCTCATCCCCTACGGCATGCTTCTGAAAGTCAGCTACTGCGGGCTGGTGTTCTATCACTGGGCGGCGACCGGTGTGCCCACGATGTGGAAGCCGTTTGCGATCATGGATGTGCTCTTCCTCGTCGCGTTTGTCTGGGCTTATGTGCGACTGCGGGCCGTCGCTCCGACGATGTCCACAACCAAGTGATCGCCGTCGCCTAAGTCGAGCGTCACTCCGCTGTGACCCAACGCTTGTCCAGCAACGCGTGGCGATCCGGCGCGCTCTTTAGCGCCGCGACAATGCGCTCCGCGGCATGACCATCGCCAAAGGGACTCGTCACATCGCTGCAATCCATCGCCATGGCCTGCTCCACCGCAGCAACAATCGCAGCAGTTTCAACCGGGCAATCGATGACCGAACGGGCGCGCGGTCGGCCGTCCTGACGCGAGCCAATGTTGACCGTCGGCACACGCAGCGCGGGCGCTTCGTAAAGCCCGCTGGAACTGTTGCCCACCACGGCATCAACCGCTGCCATGAGGCTCAGATAGCGCACCTGGCCCAGTGATTCGAAGAACCACGCATCCTTTCGCCGCGCTGCCCAGTCACGCGCAAGCGCATTGAGACTCGACCCCTCGGGGTCGGCGTTGGCGGCGGTAAGAATCACACTCATCCCGCCCGCCTTGCCTGCGGAATCCGCTAGCACCTCTAGAGCTTTGAGCAATTCACGAAACTGCTGAATCGATGGCTGCGCATCAAGCGTGATGGGATGGAACGTGACCAGCAGGTTCCGCGCACCCATGCGGATGTGCAGTTGCGTTTCAAGCTCAAGCACTGAAAGACGCGGCAGTTGATGGATCGCATCGATGCCCGGGCTGCCCGTGTCGTGGATGCGCCAAGACTCCTCGCCCATCTGTCGGAGTCGCAGCCCAGCCTGGGCATGCGTGACAAAGTGCAGATGCGACAGTTTGGTTAACGCGTGACGCATCGCATCGTCGAAAGCGCC
>JBGSTK010000058.1:0-2009 GCA_041736565.1 Phycisphaeraceae bacterium
GAATACGCCGTATCGGCTTCGTACTCGATCTCATGCGCCCAGCCTAACAAGCACGGAGCGCCGATAGCTGATTGACCGCTGCCCGCAACGATCGCCGACCAACAACCCAACGCGGGTTGACAAGTTGTGACATAGCTAAAACCGTTGCGTTTTGTCATGACGGGCGCTTCATGTGGGGGTGAGGCTGAGTCGGTTTGGCACGCACGGGTGAAAAACGCGGAGTCGCCGTCAGGCGCACCCCGCGTGGAAGGAGTTCATAACTCACGCCCGCCGCCGGGGCAGGAGGCACAACCCGGCCAGCCCCAGCAAAGCCAGCGATGCCGGCTCGGGGATGGCCACGGCGTTGCTGAAGGCCACATCGTCGATGCCCGAGTCGTAGGGCTGATCGGCGACGCTGGTGATGGTGGTGTCGGTATCGATCCGTGTCACACGAATCAGGCCGATCAGATTGACCGTGTCCTGGAGGCCGAAGTAACCGTCGATTCCATTGTTGGTGGATTCATCGGCCCCAATGATCGTCTGCGTGCCTAGCGAGGTGGTGTCATCGGCGGCGAAGAACTCGGCGGTGACGGTGAAGCCGATGCGGATGTTGGTGAAGGTGAACCCCGCGGCCTCCACGGCCAGCACCGTCGAGTCGAAGGTGTCGTCGGCAGTGCCCTCGGTAAGGTCCGCGCCGATGCCGTAGCTGCCAAAGTCGATCTCAAAGACAATGTCGTTGGTGCCATCGGCACCCAGGAAGCGCATGGCCTCACCAACGGAGGTACGGACGGAACTGACATTGGTCTGATTGCCGGCCGTGCTTCGCTGGCCGGAAATAAAGGTGAAAGCGATATCCGGCATATCCGTGTCGTCGAAGGAGGCGGTATTGGGTCCGCCTGCGGCGATCTCCGAGCCCTGCCGCACATCGGCAATCACATGCAGGTCACTGCGGGCTTCGAGCGTTGCTTCGGGGGTCGCGCCGGTGCCGGCGGCATCGACATCCTCGGCATCGCTAAGCGGATCGATCACCGAGACAGTGCTCAGATTCGTGAGGATGGCGGCGTTGGTCACGGCGCCGATACCCAGGGTGAGTGCGGCGAGGCCGACGACTGCGAGGCGAGGAGGCAGGTAAGTTTCCAACATGAGCGTTCTCCTAAAAAGAGGGTGCAGGGCCATGAGGCCCGACGGACCTTCCGCCGGGTGACAAAGTGAACGGGAGTTTTTCGCCCACCAGCGTTTCATGGGGGCGGTCAATTTTTTGTTGCAGCATCTCCACCCCGGCGCGACCGACCGCTTCTTCGGGAGCGATCCAGGTGGCGATGGGCAGGCTGTTGAACACCGGGCTGCCGGCGAAGGTCACCAGCGACAGGTCCTGGGGGATGCGCAACCCGAGTCGCCCGGCCACATCGTGGACGATGGTCAGGCCCGTGCGCCCGTAGGTGATTACAGCCGTGGGCCCGTCGGGTGCGCCAAGCACCTCGGCCCAGGCGGCGTGGCTGTGAAAGTAGTCGCCCAGCAGCGGGTGGTAACGGTCGATGGTCGTCGGGGCCAGCCCCGCATCGATCATGGCAGCGGCGTAACCGTCGCGACGGGCCAGTTCGCTGTAGTGAACACGCTCGCGGCGGTAGCTGTAACCAACGTAAAGGATGCGGCGATGCCCCAGCGCCAGCAGGTACCGGGTTGCGTCCGCGCCCGCGGTGAAATCGTCGGGGCGGACGCAGTCGTGGTCGGCATCGTGGTTGAGCCAGACTGCGGGGATCGCATGACGGTCCAGCAGGTCCTGGAGATGAGCCGGGATATGCTTGTGGTAGTTGACCAGCAGCCCGTCGCAGTGCCACTCGCGCAGCACTTTGGGGAGCACGGCCTCGTCGGAGAGCGTCGCATCGGGCACGATGGCCAACTGCACCGTCAGGTCGTGCTGTGCGGCCCCGGCGTGGATGCCGTAGAGCATCTGTCGCGGCATGGGGCTTCGCTCGTCGTCCTGGGCCATGAGCAGGGCGATGGTGCCGGTGCGCCCGGTTCGCATGGTG
>JBGSTK010000083.1:0-7494 GCA_041736565.1 Phycisphaeraceae bacterium
CTCGACCGCGTCGCCCTGGGCCGACGGGGACACGACCAGGAAATCGCCAACGTCGTCGTCTTCCTCGCCAGCGACCTGGCCAGCTTCATCACCGGCGCCTACGTGCCCGTGTGCGGCGGAAATGTCATGCCTGCGATTTGAGGCGATGCAACTGCCGAACTGTCGTGCCGCTTGACGAGCCCCGTATGGCCGTCAATGTCGGACTTCGGTGGTGCCTGCCGCGCACGAAGAGGGTTAGGCCCACTCTAGGTTAGGCCCACTCTAGCCGATCCGACCGGCGGTCAGGAACAGATCCTGTGAAATGCACCTTGAGACCGCGTTCCCGGCGATGTCCGCGACTGTCATCCGCCTCGAACTGCAGCGCGAACACTGGTCCCGTTCGCACCAAATCAGCAAAGCACCTTTTAGAGAGGGTTGGGCCCACTCTAGCGGTGGAGCAGGACGCCGTGGGCGGGAGTTGCGACGTTTCCAAGACCGAGGGTCTGCTTCATGACCCCAGCGTCACGATCAGTGATTTGCATGCTCAGGCGGAAGACGTCGGCGGGCAGTTCGTCGTAGGCGATGGTCGCGACGTATTGGGTCATGGTTTCGCCATTGGGCAACGACACGCGTTTGCCGTCGGTATATGCGCGCCCGGCCAGCACCTTGCCAGCATGGTCGGCGATAATCAGGCGCATCGCATCAGTGTCCGCGGCGGCTGCGCCATCACGTGCGGGCTCATGCTGGCCATCACGTACCGCAACGATGAACTTAAGCGTGCCTTGATCGTCGCGCAACCACGCGATGGCCGACAGATCCTCCTCGCCGCCATACCAGCGCGACGCATCGGGTTGATCGGTGAAATGGTTGGTGACCGCCGATGCTCCAAGTGTTGCCAGAGGCTCCAGCGGCATGAGCTCGGACAACCGGGCACCCTCAACGTCGCCCAATGGTGGCACCGGCCCGCGCAGGGGCAGGGCCATTACCCGCTGGGCCATCACGTTGTTCTGCTCATCCACGAGTGTCAGATGCACCCGATCCAGCGGGGTTCCTGCGGAGAGCGCCAAGGCGCGTTGCCGCGGCCCGCCAAAGCTCAGCGCCCAACCGCCGCTGCCGCTGAGGCATTGGAAGGCGATCACATTGCGGCCCTTCTTCAAAGGCAGGTCAAAGGTGTGATCCGCCAGCGTGCCATGCCGGTTGCCTGTCGCCAGGGTGCTGTAAACCTGCTGCCCGTTGACGTACCAGGCCATCCACCAATCGGCGCTGGCTGCCGCAGGTAGAGTCACATCGGCGGGGCTATCGATGATGGCAAAGCCCACCACAGATCGCTTTTCCTTGACCCCGCCGGGCAGGCCCGAGAAGTCGAGCTTGCCGTCGCGGGCCCAGACTTGCCGTCCTTCAATCGCCTTGCCATTCACACCGGGCAACCGCTGGGGCATCGTGGCCCACGCCTTGTCGTTGAGTTTTTCGGGATCGGCATCGGGGAATATCCGCCACCATTGCGGCAGGTCAAGTGGAGCGACGCTTTCACCGACGACCAACTGGATTTCCTGGGACAGGCGCTGGCCTGCGTCAAGACGCACGTCGACCTGGGGCTCCAGAACGCGGATGGGCACCCCACCGACGGCTTCCACAATCAGTTTGCCAGCCAGGGGCTTGTCCGATGGATTGCGGATGCTGACGTTGAGCTTGGTGGAGTTGCCCGTGGGCAGCGGCTCAGGGATGTCGAGTGCCAACAAGGGCGGCTCAAGGTCGACGACCGCCGCATCGTTGCCACCACGCCAAGTGAGATACACAGCGTCAACGCCCACCGGCAACGTCGCGACGTTCCCCGGCATCAGCCGGGCTTGTTGCAGGTTGCCAAAGAGGTCTCGCACAGCAACATCACTGACGTTGGTATCGGTGGCGGCAAGACGAACATTCAACTCATAGCTGGCGGGCTGGGTGGAGAACGCCAGCAACGTCCAGGTGTCCTGGTCCTGGCCGTGAAAAAGATAGGCCACCACCCCCGGCGCGTCGGCTTTGCCCGCGGTGTCCAACTCCTTGACGAAGCGCTTGCCGCGAAGGCGTTGCACCAGGTGACGGTAGGTCAGAATGCTGGGGCGTGGTTCGACCCGATGGTCTGTCAGACCGTAGCCGCCTTCACTACCGCCCATGTAAAGACGGAAGAAGAAGAGCGTGGGCATACCTTTGGCCTGGGCGAAGGCGAGTTTTTCCACCGCGGTGCGCGCCTGCTCCAGCAGACCGGCGTTGTTCGTCCCGCTGTAGCCCGTCTCCGTATCGAAGATCGGCAGGCCCTCCACAGCCGTGCCACTCATCGCGTTGCGCTGGCGCTCGTAGCCATGGCGCTCCGAGTCATAGCCGGGGCCGTGGGCGTGATATGCCAAGGCATCGAGCACGCCGGGTTCGACAAGCTTGACAAACTCGTGTGATCGTTCGTAGCCCTGCTTACCGGCAAAAGATAGCCCGCCGTTGGCGATGAGCACAGCCCCTTCGGACAGCCCCGCCGCCTTTTTGCCGGCGCGTGCTCCGTCAGCCAATACTTTCATCGCCGCGTAATAGCTGGCCATGTCGCCGCCCCAGAAGAACGGCAAGTCCGGCTCGTTGCCCAGTTCGACAAAGGGGATCTTGCCAATGCCCCGACCGCCGTACGTCTCGATGGCCCAGGCGAGCAGTTGGGCCCGGCGATCAGCCTCGGCTTGTCGCCACTTGGCGTCGCGCTCAGTTGGTTTGGGCGGGTCGATGTGAAACTGCGCCCGCAGTTTCTGCTCGGCGATGAACACCATGGCCGCTTGGATCTTCTCACGCTTGTCAGCCACCTGCTTCACGGGAATGCCCCGCAGCACATCTACGCCCATCAAGGCGTACCATTCCGCCGACGTGTTATCACCCGTCGTCGTCGAAAAATTATTCCCGGCGTCGAGACCAAAAAAGAACTCGTCATCAGCCGCTTTGGGCAGCGCCCATGGCCCATCATCAATAACCCCCAGCCGTACGTCGCGAGAAAGGATCGGCTCCTTGTCATCGGCGTCAAGCAACAGTTCCACCCTTGCCTGGTACGCACCCACCGGCCACTGCGTGCTGTCGAAAGGGAAATGCAATTTGGCCGAGGAGTCCCCTTCCACCGTCACCGCGCCACGGGTTTGATAGACGATCTGATCATCAAGATTGCCAATCCGCACGCGCCACGCCAAAGGGCGCGGTACCTTAGCCAGATTGACCGTCTCAAGTTCCAGAGCGTTGTTATTCCGACGACGAAAAACGAATACACGATCACCCTCATGATTGATCGGTCTGGGCTGATCGATGCGCAACATTCGATCCCAGCGAACGTTCTTTTCGGGGTCGTAGCCGGTGATCGTGACGCTGCGGATAATCATCGGCGCATTGGCGCCGGTGATCTCGAGGTCCCAGCCGCCGTCGAGTTGGCCGCCTTTACCCTCCTTTTCCGGGCCAAACCAGGCGTTGTCCAAGCGGATGCGGGCCGTGCGCCACCTGCCCTTGGAGTCGCCCCATCCCGAGCCAATCTTCGTCCAGCCCTGCGCGGTGCTGGCGTGAATCTCGACACCTGCGTAAGTTTCGAGCATGTATTGGATTTCAATATCCACCGCACGTCGACCGCCGTTCTGGAAGGCCGGGTCGGTGACCCTGAAGCGAAAGGCACGCTCCCATCGGGCGTCGCGCACATTGCCGTTCTTGACCTGCCATGCCGCCACGGGCTGGTCCTGGCCCGCGATGACGACGGTGGTGGCGTTGGCGTATTTGGTCTCGTAACTCATGCCTTCGGTCACGGGCTGAGCGTCAAAGACGCTGAAGATCACCTGGGTGCCGGGCTCCGCGGCGAACACGCTCGTTATCGTGACGGTCCACACCAACGCCAGGGCAAATGGCATGGTCATTGCTGCGAGCCTGCGATGAATCATTTTCATTGAACGGCTGCCTCGAAATAGAGTGCAAGCGGATGACAACCTGCGCGACCGCGATCTGCCGGCCATGGGCGCACTATTAAAGCGGCGCCTTAGCTGCCGGCTCGCCGGCGGTTGCCGGAAGTTTCCCCAGCCAGCCTCGACCGCCTGTGGACTTCGGGGCAACCGTGGGCAAATCAGTGAAGGAGTCCAAACAAGCGCGGTTAGATCATTTGCGCCGGTATTGGGTGTCTTGGTTGCCGTTGGGCTTTCTATCCATCAACGCCACATGCAGATCAAAGAATAGCACGTTGGGCGGCGCCTTGTAGTAGGCGATGCCGTATTTGCCGCTGCCTGGGTGGTGGCAGTCCCACTCCACATCTTCATTGTAATTCTGGCTGAAATGGGTCTTGGCGTTGCCTTGGGTCCGCCCCCAGCCTACATTGCCGGCATTGCGATTGATATGGGAGTCCGAAATATAAATGACTTCGGCGGGGCGAATGGTTTGATTGGCGAGGTAGGAATAGGCTCCCGTGAGCGTATAGTATTTGAGCTTCTCAGGCCGCACCGCTTCCCATTGATCAGCGGTCACGGTACCCGATCCGTTGGTGACATTCTGCCCGCGGTTGGCGGCATAGGAAACAAAATCGTCGGCACCCCAGATTTGCTTGTGTCGGTCCATGGGGCACTTGAGCACGCCCATGGGCCGCCCCGAAGGGTATGCGCTGCCATCGGTCAGGTAGTTCCAGATGGCACGGTCAAACGCCTTGACCGGCAAAAACTCCCGCCAGTCATTGCCGTAGGCTGCCACGCCGATGGACATTTGTCGCATATTGTTCATGCAGCCCAGCACCGCGGCACGTTCGCGCGCCTTGCCCAGCGCGGGCAGCAGAATCGCCACGAGAAGCGCGATGATGGAGATCACCACTAAAAGCTCAATTAGGGTAAAGGCCCTGTGGATTGGTTGTGCCATGAATGTAGCCTTTGATTGATCAAAGCGTCGCAAGGACAAGCGGCGGCTCGGACGTCAGTTCGGGCCGTCGCGTAACATCGAGATTCACTCACGTCGTCGGCGCAGCAGCATTAGACCGACGATTCCCAGCAGTGCCAGCGAGGCAGGCTCGGGAATGGCCGACACCGTTATCGTTCCGGTTGAGCCGGTGAACGCCACTGAAGAGCTGAAGGAACTGGCCAGAGCATTCAACTGTGAAATATCATATGTTCCGGCACTTACCGTATTGCCATCCAAGGCCAGTCCACTCACGGTCCAATCATATGAGGCCACCTTAATAGTCGCACTGCTGGATACCGATAGAATCGAGCCAGCCATCCAGTCACCCGCGATTTCCACGCTGGCGAGACTGCCCGTGGCATTGATGTTGGCACCCCCAACGGAGCCTGCATTGGTGAACACCAGTTGCCCGCCTGTAACCATCCATACGCCATTGAACGTATTTCCGGCATTTGTGTATTTGGTCACGGCACCTGTGCGAGCGCCGGCGAACAACACGTCATAGTTGCCACCATCATCGGACACGCGAGAGTCGATCTGAATATGTCGAGATTCAACGATATTGTTACTTCCGATTCTTGAATCGGCCGTGACAGTGATATTGCCCGCGATCTTGGCGGTATTTCCGGATCCCCCAAAGTTGTTGATATCTCCGCCATCAAGATAGAGATTGTCAACTGTGTAGGTTCTGCTGATGTTGCTCGAGTTTGGAAATTGAAACGCCAAGGTGGCGCGAACCGTGAGTGATGCACCATCGAAGGTATCCGTTGTCTTGCTGTCATCTTTAAATGTGGACTCGATGACAAAATCGTTGCCGGCAAAGCTTCCAGCGGTGACGCCGGCCGATGCCCAGTCCCATTTGGAGCTGGTTTCCCATGACCCGGAGCCGTTGCTGGTGGCTGTGTTGGTAATGGTTGCCGCGTGGGTGGTTGTACTGATTGCGATAGCAACCATGGCAGCGGTCAGAGTTGCGGATCTGAGAATGTGTGAGCCAGGTCGAGTCACGGCAGCGTCCTCCAATGTGGGGTATGGGTGGCTGTTCTTGAAAACATTGCTTCGAGTGTTCTTCATCTGCGATCTCCTAAATATGGCGAATAGGAACAATGGCACGGTCCTCACCAAAAACCGCCGGCAGAAGCCGAACATCGGCTCTGTCGGTCGAGGGATTACTGATCAATTCCAACGCGGTGGCGATGATCTCACGGACATCGAAGCCCAGGCGATGCACCGGGACGGGGCTGGGCACCGGCGCCGGCCAGTTGCAGTGGACGATGACTTCGAGTTGCTCGGGCACGCGGATGCCCGACTGCAGCACGCCGCCCAAGGCCTGTTCGACGATGTTGTCATCCGTGATGATCAGGCCATCGGGGACCGTGGGGTTGTCGGCATCAAAGAGCAGTCGCACAACGTTGGCCGCGGCGTCTGGGGCGGCTTGCAGGTTCCAGAAGGGTTTGGTCTGCACATCCCGCCGCGCCATGGCTGGGGCGTACCCTCCCCAGCCATCGCCTTTGTGCGAGAGAACAGCGATACGCCGGCGGCCCAACTCCAGCAGCCGGTCCAGCGACTGCTCGATGAACGAGTCGTGATCGATATAGACCCGTGGCATGGGGGGATCAATCGAGGCACCGTAGATGGCGACCTTGGGCAAATCGGACTCAACGATCACCGGCAGGCGCAGCAAGTCGGGCGTGCCTACGCAGATCAACCCGCCGAGTCGCTGCGAACTCAGGTGATCCGCCAGACGGTGGTAGCCATCGGCGGTGTCATCAACAACGTCGTAGAAGACTGGTAGCTTCAGGTCACCGTGTCGCTCGATAATGACGGCTTGATTAGCCAGCGTGTCCCAGAAGCGGTTCCATGGCCGGGGCAAGGTCTGGCCCGGATGCGAGGTGAAGACCAGACCATAGCGGGACAGATGCGGCGGGCGCTCCGAGACGTAGGTGCCGCGAGTGCTCTTGGAATAGACAAACCCGTCCTGACGCAGGCGATCCATAGCGCGCATGAGCGTAGGTCGGGCCACCTCAAGCTCGCGAGTCATGACATCCCAAGTGGGCAGTTGGCTGCCGGGGGGCCATTGCCCTTCTACGATCCGGCCGCGCAGGATCGCGGCGACCTGCTGGAAGGGCTTAGCGTCTTTGGATGATTTCTCAATCTGGGCCATTGATTCAATCTAATTTATCTTTGGGTTGAACTAATTGGATTATATAGCATTACATCGTCGTGTCAAGTGTTGTTTGGACTGACTGCGCTGGTCCACTTACGGCGACGGACCAAAATGTCGGGCACTGCCAAAATTTGCCGTATTCAAGCGGCTTTTCGCTCGTAGTGACTCAGAAGCCACCCCAGCAATTCATGCCGGCGAATGAGTCCAATCCGTCCATCGACGTCGGGCGTCGGTGGGGGTTGGCCAGCCTGACTCAACGGCACATTGCCCAGGGATTGGTGCGGACGGAACCGGTTGTACAACTCAACAACACAAGACCCACATTACCGAGATGCGCGAGGTGTGCTATCCCTGGCATCCTTGGTGTGGTAAGGCGGTTTATGTTCACGGCAAAACGTCGCGGCTAGGACGCGTGTTTTTGCGGTGCGGGCTTG
>JBGSTK010000112.1:0-50134 GCA_041736565.1 Phycisphaeraceae bacterium
GGCGGCGTCGGTGACCTTCATGGCACCAGTCGTGGTCAGCCCGGCGAAGAATGGGGCAAGCTCCAGGAACGCAAACGCGAAGAAGTGCTCAACGCCCTCAAGGCCCGCTTCCCTGATCGGTATCGCCAACTCGTCGAGCAGTACTACCGCTCGATGCAGGAGCAGGAAACACCATGATTCAACGGCTGACCTTTTGCAGATGGAGCGTCGTGTGGAGCATCATGGCGGCTGCGGTGTTGATTGTGCCGCTGGCTGTGGCGCAGGAAGCTCCGCCTCTCGTTGTTACTGCAGAGCCCGACACGTCGGCACAGGCGACCTCTCGCCTCGTGACGCTCGACGGTGAGGCGATGGTCGTCACGGCTCTGACGATTGATCAACAGGGCACCGTCACCGGCCGCGGCCAGCGCGACGGACAGAACAACGAGATTTCGCTGTCGCTCATGGCGTTGCGACGTATCGATCTGCATGCCACGCCCATCGACCCGACGAATCCTGTCGAGCCGACCGCGGCGTCCATCACGTCGCCCGTCACTCCACCTGCCACAACGCTGCTCTATCAGGACGGTGGGGGGGTGCTGCGCCTTACGGGTGCCACGATTTCACAGCGCAGCATCACTATCACCTGGCCTATCGCGGGACACGAGCCATTGAGCTTACCCCTTGTGGGCGTGCGTGGGTTTCTTCTACAAATGCCCGCCCCGGATGCCCAGCCCGATGCTTCGTTTGCCGATGCCCTGGCGGCCGAGGCAGCGATGACCACGGATCGCGTGTTCGTCACAGCCGAAGTCGACAAGCCGCTGCAGTCTGTCGCCTGTCTGCTTGAGAGTCTTGATGACCAACAGGCCACCGTGGTTTACAACGACAAGTCGCGCACGATCGCCCGCAACAAGATCTACGGCATCATCCTTGCCAACCCCGGTGGCAGCGGAAAACCAATCACCGGGCAGTGTCTTGTCATCACCACAGACGGTTCGCGCCTGCTGGCGGGGATTGATTCTCTCGACTCCACTTCGCTGGGCGCTCGCATCGGCGACACTGCCCTCGTCATCCCGCAAGACCGGATCACACGCATCGACGTCCGCAGTGATCGCATGTTGTTCCTCTCCGATCTGCAGCCTGTCGAGGTCATCGAGTCATCATTCCCCGCGTTCGATTGGCCCTGGCGGCGGGATGGCAACGTCATGGGCAAGCCCATGCAACTTGGCGGCAAGACCTATGACAAGGGGCTTGGTGTACACGCACGCTGCCTTTTGACTTTCGCTGTGCCCGAGGGCTTTGACGCGTTTGCCGCGACGGTGGGGCTGCAGCCGCCTGTGCGAGGCAAGGGCGACTGCGAGATGGCGGTGCTGGCTGACGGTCGTGAGCTTTGGCGCAAGCGTGTGCGTGGAGAAGACGAGCCGTTGCCCATCAACATCGATATTCGCGGTGCCAAGCGCATTACGCTGGCCGTCGAGCCCGGGGCCGACCTCGATCTGGCCGATCACGCCAACTGGGCCGATGCCCGCTTCATTCGCTCGAAGTAGAAACTCGATAGAGCAACATTGAACAAGAAACCATGACCCGCGCTCTTCTGAAAACATGGACTGCAACTGGAGGGCATCTGTGCCTCGGCGTCCTCGTGTTCATCGGTGCGTGTCTGCTGAGCACCGGGGTTCATGCTGACGATGCTGACAATCCGCTTCAGCAAGTCCGGTCCGCGCAGTCACAGCGCATCGCGATCATCAAGAAGGTCACGCCCACCGTCGTGGCCATCTTTGGCCCAGTTCGCCAGGGCGGCGGCTCCGGCGTTCTGATCGCCCCCAACGGCCTGACACTCACCAACTACCACGTGGTCGCAGCCGCGGGACAGCAGGGCCTGGCGGCACTGTCCGATGGCCAACTCTACCCATGGCGATTGGTGGGCATCGATCCGGGCGGTGACTTGGCGGTCATTCAACTGCTGTCGGAAAAGTCCCTGCCCTTCGCACCACTGGGCGATTCCGAAGCTGTGCGCCCCGGCGATTTCGTCATGGCCATGGGCAACCCCTTTGTGCTTGCGGAAGATCAACAGCCCACCGTCACGCTGGGCATCGTCTCGGGCATTGAGCGTTTCCAACCCGGCGACGGCGGACGCAATCTTCTGGTGTACGGCCACGCCATCCAGGTCGATTCGTCGATCAACCCCGGCAACTCGGGCGGCCCGCTTTACGACATGCAGGGCAAGGTCATTGGCATCAACGGCCGGGGTTCGTTCGAAGAGCGCGGCCGGGTCAATGTCGGACTCGGCTACGCCATCAGCGCCACGCAGATCCGCAACTTTCTCCCCGATCTGCTGGCCACCATGACCGCTGGTCACGCCACGCTCGAAGCCACGTTTCGCGATCGTGGCGGCATCGTGATCTGTGACGCTGTGGATTTGGATTCGCCTATTGCCAAGGCGGGATTAACCCTAGGCGATCGGTTGGTGAAGTTCGCCGGTTTCGACATCACGACCGCCAACCAGTTCAACAACCTCGTCACCATTTTTCCCGACGGTTGGCCTATCGAGGTCATCTGGGAACGCGGGAGTGCGGAGCGCGCGAAGCGGCACAGCGCATGGGTGAACCTGAGCCTCATGCCCTACGACATGCCGCCGCCGCGGCCGACCAGGACGATGCCCGTTCCGGTCCCGCCGGGCGAACCTGAAGATCGACAACCACCGGCTCCGTCGCCCGATCCCGCACCTATACCCGCACCCGTTGAACCGACGCCACCTTCGCCGACTGAGCCAGCGCCAGAGCCGCCGCCCGAACTAGAGCCCGCTGCGATGCCTGCGACAATACCCGTGCCCGTGACCGCACCGGGGGTCATTCGCGATGGCAAACTCAATGGCGAACTGGGGCGATGGCTACTAGGGTCGGCTTTGAGCGATGACGCAGCGGGGGAGTTGGCGATGCCCGCCAAGCTCTGGCTCGACGACGCCACCGATGTCAAAATTGTCGGCGGCGATGCGGTGTTGATTCAGGTCGAGGGGGCGTTCGCGAAGGTGATGCCTACGTTTCTTCTGAAGGTGCGTGGCAGTGACGATGCGGACTGGGACATCTGGCTTACGGTAACTGACGGCGAAGGTTTTTTGCGTCCGCAAGTGGTACGGGCAGCGCCTGCCGACACAACGCCGACGCCTGCGCTGCCGGTGGTGGCCAATATCGACGTCGATCGTCCCAACCTGCCCGACCGGCGCGACAACGTTGACGCACCAGCCGCACTAAGTTCGACCAATGCTTTTGCCGATGCCATCGCCTACGCGCAGAAACGCACGGTCAAGATTGTTGGTGCCGGCCTGGCACGCGAGCATGGCTATGCCTCGGGCATCATCGTCGGGGCTGAGGGAGAGATTCTCACGGCTGTGGGCATCTATATCGCCAGCCCGACGCTGCGTGTGGTGCTGCCTGACGGTTCGGTGCATCAGGCCACGGTGCTTCGCCGCAGCGATCCTCTGCAAACTGTGTTGTTGAAGATCGACGCCGCCACGCCCGACTATTTCGAGTTGCCCCCGCAGGCTGCGGCGCAGCCGGGCGATTGGATCCTCGCGGTGGCCAACCCGTTTAAGGTCGCGGAGGGTTCCGAGTTGATGTCGGCTAATCTTGGCGTCGTTTCGCTTCGAGCGCAGCTGGATCTCAAGAAAAAATTGCAGGATGTGCTTTACGACGATGAGGTGCTGCTCATCGATGCCATCACCAGCAACCCGGGCTCCCCCGGCGGGGCGGTGGTGGACTCCGCGGGTAGATTGGTGGGCATGATCGGCAAGATCATCGAGAGCCGCTCTACGGGCACGCGACTCAATTACGCTGTCCCCGCTGATCTGTTGCATCGCTTTGTGCATCAGCTTCCGCCAGTGACGACCGGCTCGACGGATAGCACGGAAGCACGTCCCGCGGAACTTGGCTTTCGCGTTTTTGCTCTGGGTGGCAAACGGGCGCCGGCCTATGTCGATGCCGTGATGCCCGGCACGCCCGCTGCGGCTGCGGGGCTGCGAAAGGATGATCTCGTGCTTGCGCTGGGCGACACGACGGTGCGCAACATTCGCGAGTTTGAGGAAGCAGCCCAAGGCGTTCGCCCGGATGAGTCGTTGAAGCTTCTGATCAAACGAGGCAACGACGTCATCAACCTTACCTATACACCCGAGGCGATGAAACCCGCTGTGGAGGTGACGCCATGAGAAACGCGTCACGCGCTCGCGCCTTACTGGTGTCGATCATCGTGGGCACAGTCATCTGGACGCTGCCTGTCGCGACGTTGGCCGAGACAGCGCCGGTGCCTAACACCATGGGATTCACGGCTCGGGTTTTCCGCGACGCGGCGGACCGCGTGGCACCCTCGCTGGTGCGCATCGAAACGTTCGGCGGCGTCACCACGCGAGAAGCCCGCCAGATCGCTTCGCTAGCTACGCCCGGGCAGGGGCCCACCACCGGGCTGATCATCAGCAGCGATGGCCTGATCCTCACCAGCTCGTTCAATTTTCTGCGAAAGCCCCCCATTGTCACTGTCACGCTCGCCGATGGCTCGCGCCATGTGGCCAAGCTTTTAGGCACGGATCACACGCGAAAGCTGACGGCTCTTCGCATCGATGGTCGCACTGATTTGCCCGTGCCTGATTTCGCATCGCGCGGCCAACTCGAGGTGGGGCAATGGGCGTTGAGTGTGGGCATTGGCTACGGCGACGATCACGCGGCTTTGTCGGGGGGCATCATCAGTGCCGTATCTCGCATCGGCGGGAAAGCGGTGCAGACTGACGCCAATATCAGCCCCGCAAACTATGGTGGCCCGCTGCTGGATATTGATGGCCGGGTCATTGGCATCTGCGTGCCGCTTTCGCCGGGGGCTGTCCAAGCTGCGGCTGGCGTGGAGTGGTATGACTCGGGAATCGGTTTCGCTGTTCCCATCGAACCGGATGCCGCCTGGCTCACGGCCATCAAGGAGGGACGCGATGTGGAGCGTGGCCACCTTGGCGTGACGGTCACGCAAGCGCCGCCTCGAGATATAACGCCGAGCGATGATGGCGATGATGGTGACGATGAGGGTAAGGGTGAAGAGGCGGTCTCCGTGGCCGCTTTCCCAGCACTTCCCGACGGCGTCATCATTGATAAGGTCAATCCTGGTTCACCCGCCGCCGAGGCGGGCCTCGAAGCTGGGGATCGAATTCTGGCGGTTAATGACACGCCTGTCCGCGATGTGTTGGAGATGCGGTGGATCGTCACACGCTATGCCGCGGGTGATCGCATCACGGTGTCGATTGAGCGAGGTGATGAGAAACTTGAGAAGACGCCGACCTTGACCGTGGCACCCGCGGCTGAAACCGAAGAGAAACCTGAGGTGCCCACGGAGGCTAGCCCGGAACCCGAGTAGCGGAGAGTCTCGCGCTCGCCGCATTTACTCAGAGGGTTCGACGGTGTCCTGAGAAGGTTCCGCGATCTGGGGAGGTTCGCCGTGCGGTGGAGGCTCCGCCATCTGTCGCACGGAATCGACCAGCAGGCGAAGGTTCTGATTCTTCCTCGCCAGTTCGAAGACCTGCCAAGCTACCATGTCATCGCGTGACATCTCCTCCGGCGATCGCTGCGATTCGAGCGTCCGGCCCTTAGCGTCCACATAGGTCGTAATGAAGATGAGATTCCCTCGGTCGTCCTTGGACTTCACGATGTCGTGAAGCGAGGCTGTGTTGGGGTCGAAATCACCGCCGATGCCCGGCCTTGGCTCAAAAGCGCGTCCGGACGACCCGCTCGTGCCTCCAGCCCTCGCCACCAAGTCGATAATCGCCACGACATCCGATGATTCGATCTTCGCCAACGCATCGAGCTTGCCATGAAGCTCCGCCAGTTGGTGCGTATGCTCCGCCTGTCGCAAGGCCTCTGCCCGCAGGGCAGCCGTTGTTTGCCGCTGCATCTCCATTTCGGTGACCGGCACGTTCAACAGGCCTAACACCGGCGGCAGCGTCACGTAGATCGCCGCCACGAGGATCAGACCGAGGATCACGAAAAGGATGTTGCGCATCGAATCACCGATCATCAAAGATTGCGGCAAGGGAAGCCCAGAACAAAGTGGCGTCGAGCAGCGACGGAATGGCGTGGATGCTGGCTCTTTGCCAATCGACGCCTCGACAGTGAGATTAGGCTGCGGCACGCGATCCCGCAAGACCGCCGATGCGAATCCCCGCCCTTTTAACTTCGATCCAAGGTCCGATAATGCCTGTTATGTTCAATTCAATCAGCTGGAATCAAAAACCGCAAATCGCAGCATCGCTCGGCCAGCCCGGGCGAACCCCGACAACGGCCATACCCGATGGTGATCATTGATTAGCTTGGCCGAATCCGACGGCAGGCTGGAGCCGTTTCACGCCAGCACCCTTACGCCAACACCTCGTAAGTTTCGCCAGCATTGAAGAGCGTGTCGAGGTCCCCCTGGCCGCGAAGCTTCGTGGCGTCCCGCACCTGTTGGGTCAACAGATCTTCGTAGCACTCGTCCTCGACGCGATAGAACACGCCCATCGGCTCGGGGAACGTCGGATGACTCATTCGCGAGAGCAAGAACGCCAGGTTTTCATCCGTCTCATCGTGGAACACCAGATCGTCGGCCTTGACGCCCGTGTCGCCGACGGTGACTACCTCGGGCTTGTGATTGCGCAGGATGATGCCCTTGTCGCGGTTCTTGCCGAAGATTAACGGCTTACCGTGCTCGAGGTACAGAATGTTTTCTTCCTTCTGGTTGCGGTCCGTGGCGTATTCGAATGCGGCGTGGTTGAAAACGTTGCAGTCCTGATAGATTTCGACGAAGGCGGAGCCTTTATGGGCTGCAGCCCGTTCCAGCACGCCGCCCAGATTGCGATCGACGTCGATGGCGCGAGCCACGAAACTGGCCTCACTGGCCAGCGCGATGGACAACGGCGTAACGGGCAGATCGATGGCACCCATCGGACTGGACTTGGTTTTCTTGCCGGCTTCGCTGGTGGGCGAATACTGGCCCTTAGTCAAGCCGTAGATGCGATTGTTGAACAGCAGGATTTTGAGGTTGAAATTGCGACGGAGCACGTGGATGAGATGGTTGCCGCCGATTGACAAAGCATCGCCATCGCCTGTGACCATCCAGACGTTGAGGTCGGGATTGGCGATCTTGATGCCGCTGGCGATGGCTGGTGCACGTCCATGGATGGAGTGGAACCCGTAGGTGTTCATGTAGTACGGGAACCGGCTTGAGCAGCCGATGCCTGAGACAAATACGGTGTTCTCGCGGCTGGCCTTGGTGCTGGCCATGATTCTGCGCACCTGGTTGAGAATGGCGTAATCGCCGCATCCCGGGCACCAGCGCACATCCTGGTCGGAGGCGAAGTCCTTGGCGGTCAATACAGGCAGGTTCGTGTCAGTGGGCATGGTGAGTCTTTCTATCGTGTCCGTTTCAGTTGGTAAGCGTCAAATCTTGGATCATTCGTCGCATCAGCCACCGTCGGCGGGTTGGCTTGCGGCGGCATGGCTGGCGACGACCGGGTGCCCGGCCGATATGGGGGTGAGTGTGTTGTGCCGCGGCGTCAAGGAGTCGGCATCACCCCAGCCATCATTGAGCATCAGGTCGATGGCCTGTTGGATTTCCTCGACGAGGAACGGCTTGCCCTGCACTTTGTTCAAACCTCGGGCATCGACGAGAAACTTGCCGCGGACGATGAGCCGAAGTTGCCCGGTGTTGAGTTCGGGCACCAGCACTTTCTTAAAGCGTTTGAGAACCTGCCCCAGGTTGCGGGGCATCGGGTTGAGATAGCGCAGGTGCAGGCAGGAAACATTTTTGCCTTGGGCCCGAGCGCGATTGACGGCCGTGAGGATCGTGCCATAGGTCCCGCCCCATCCAAGCACAAGCAGGTCACCGTTGGCGGCACCGTGCGGTTCCGTTGCCGGGATATCGTCGGCGATCTTCTCAACCTTGAGCCGACGAAGATCGGTCATCTCTTGATGGTTCATGCTGTCGTAGCTGACGCTGCCGGTGATGTTGGCCTTTTCAAGCCCGCCGATGCGGTGTTCGAGGCCCGGGGTGCCTGGAATGGCCCACGGCCGCGCCAGATTGGCGTCGCGGCCATAGGCCTTGAAGGTCGTGGGATCCGTGGGATGCTTAACGACGATCTTGTCGAACTGATCGGCGCTGGGCACACGCCAAGGCTCAGCCCCGTTGCCCAGATATCCGTCGCTCAAAAGAATGACCGGCGTCATATGCGTGATGGCGATGCGGCAGGCCTCGATGGCCATGTCGAAGCAATCGGACGGTGACTGCGCCGCGAGCACCACCACGGGTGAATCGCCGTTGCGGCCGAACATCGCCTGAAGCAGGTCGCTCTGCTCGGTCTTGGTGGGCAGGCCCGTGGAAGGACCGCCCCGCTGCACATTGATCACGACCAGGGGCAACTCAGCGATGATCGCCAAATTCAACGCCTCGCTCTTGAGGCATAGGCCCGGTCCACTGGTGCCCGTCACGCCTAGTTGTCCCGCAAACGAAGCACCGATGGCGGCACAGATGGCGGCGATCTCATCCTCAGCTTGGAAAGTCTTGACGCCGAAATTTCGCATCGTCGCAAGCGAATGGAGAATCTCACTGGCCGGGGTGATGGGATAGGTGCAGTAGATCAAGTCTTTGCCGGCGAGTTTGCTGGCGGTCACCAGGCCCATCGCGGCGGCTTCGTTGCCGGTGACTTTGCGGTACTTGCCCGGTGCGACCTGCGCCTTGGCGATGTGATAACGCACCGGGAACATCTCGGTCGTTTCACCAAACGCGTGGCCCGATTTCAAGGCATTGATGTTGGCGGCGGCGACCTGCGGCAATTTTTTCTTTTTGCCGAAGTAGTCCTCGAGGTAATTGACCGTCACGTCCATGGGGCGATCGTATAGCCAGTAGATGATCCCAAGGGCGAACATGTTTTTGCATCGGCCAATGTCCTTGGCGCTGAGGCCCGAATCCGCCAGCGCCTCGGCATTGAGGCGGGTGATCGGCACCGGCACGATGCGGAAACGCTGGGTGAATTTTTCATCGTCCAGCGGGTTGTAGCCCTCGGGATACCCAGCTTTTCGCAGGTTGACTTTGTCGAACTCGCTCTCATTGACGACGACGAGGCCACCGGTCTCGACATCGTCTATGTGGGCCTTGAAGGCTGCGGGGTTCATGGCGATCAGGGCGTGAACCGCGTCGCCCGGCGTGTGGATGTCCGTGGCGGCGAAGTTGATCTGGAAGCCCGAAACGCCCGCGACGGTTCCGGCCGGGGCGCGGATTTCCGCCGGGTAGTCGGGCAGGGTCGCGACATCGTTGCCAAAGACCGCCGAGGTATCGGTAAATTGTGTTCCGGCTAGCTGCATTCCGTCGCCGGAATCGCCAGCGAAGCGGACAACTGCCGATTGGATGTCCTTATTCTGTCGTTCCGAAGCCTGCTGCGGTGCGCTTGATCCAAGGGCCATGGCGGTTGCCACTCCTGCAGTTCGTAGTTTTGAGTCAATCTTAGGTAGAGAATTGTAACTTGCCACGCTCAGGTCTCCAAGCGGCCCGTGGCGTGACATGCCTATTATCGGTTATACGTCGCTCTCAGAGCGGCAAAGTCACGCGGAATCTCGGGTTGGGCGGGGTATGATACGGGGGTCATATGGCGTGGTCCGGGAGGCGTGGCGAAGGAATTTTCCCCAGTGAGGCGAGATGCCGACTTGGCATCAACACCGGATCAAGCTATATTCTGCGGCCGACCTTAACATGGTCGGTCACAACCCCAAACCCGCCGCCGACGACGCGGCCGATGCCCAAGGAGTTCCAGCATGGACGAAAAAGAAATCCAGGAAAAGGTCGTAGCCATCGTCGCCGAGCAGATGGGCAAGGACAAGGCCGAGATCACTCGCGACACGCACTTTGTCAACGATCTCAACGCCGACAGCCTCGATACGGTCGAACTGGTCATGGAGTTCGAGGACGAGTTTGAGACTTCGATTCCCGACGAGGAAGCCGAGAAGATCCAGACCGTCGGTCAGGCCATCGACTACATCAAGACGCAGTTTGACAAGGCCGAGTGAGGCCATGGTGTCGGGTGGTCCGGCCAAGCGGCGTGGAATACTACACGCGGCTGAGCTAGTCCCTATCCGATCCGGGCTCAACGTCAAACAGGGCCCCATGGCCCATACCAATCGCCGGGTCGCTGCGCTAAACCGCAGCGGTCCGATTGGGTCCCAAGGCCCACCGTTTAGTTTCGGCGCCTGATGCCAGCGCCACTTCAACGCACAGGTTTTATCGCACCATGAGCAATCGCCGCGTCGCCGTTACCGGTTTGGGATGGGTCACCAGCCTCGGCACCGATGTCACACAGGTCTTCAACGACCTGCTGGCTGGTAAGTCAGGCATTCGACCCCTCCAGCGATTTGACGTCTCGGCTTATGCCACGCGCTTCGGCGGCGAGGTCCAGGGCTGGGACGGTGGGCCCAACGTCGAAAAGCGCGAGGCCAAGCGGCTGGATCGTTTTGCGCAGTTCGCGCTCAATGCCGCCATTGATGCCGTTAAAGACGCGGGCTTGGATTTCTCCAAGGAAAACGCTTGGCGGTGCGGGTCGATCATTGGATCAGGCATCGGTGGCATCGAAGAATTTGAGACGGGCTATCGCAAGATGCTTGACAAGGGCCCGGATCGGGTGAGTCCGTTCATGGTGCCCAAGCTCATGTGCAACGCGGGGTCGGGCAACATCTCGATTTTCTACGGCCTCCGCGGCCCCAACTATGCCGCCACCAGCGCCTGCGCCAGTGCTGCTCACGCCATCGGCGACGCGGCCCACATGATCCGCCACGGCGTGGCTGACATCATGATCACCGGCGGCAGCGAGGCGGCGCTGACTCCCCTGGGACTGGCCTGCTTCATCGCTCTGCGAGCCTTGAGCGAACGCAACGACGACCCGGCGGGTGCCTCACGGCCATTCAACAAGACACGCGATGGCTTCATCCTAAGTGAAGGTGCGGGCGTACTGGTGCTTGAGGAATACGAGCATGCCAAGGCCCGCGGCGCCAAGATCTACGCCGAGATGATGGGCTACGGCCAATCAGCCGACGGTTCGCATATCACAGCCCCCGACGAGGAAGGTAAGGGCGCGGCATATGCCATGCAGATGGCTTTGAACGATGCCCATGTCAATCTTGATGCGGTGAGTTATATCAACGCGCACGGCACCAGCACGCCCTTGGGCGATGTGGCCGAAACCACAGCCATCAAACGCCTTTTTGGTCAAAACGCGTATGGCATCCCCGTCAGCTCGACCAAGAGTATGACTGGCCACCTGCTGGGTGCATCGGGCGGCATCGAGGCCATCGTCGCGGTGAAATCAATCGAGACGGGAAACATCCCCCCCACCATCAACCTCGATGAGCCCGACCCTGCCTGCGATCTGGACTATGTGCCTAATGTGGCCCGCCAGTTGCCGGTGAACATCGCCATGAGCAACAGCTTTGGCTTCGGTGGCCACAACGTCGCCCTGGTGATGGGCAAACTCCGCTGATATTTCAATGGGCTACCGCGGACGCATCATCGCGGCGTCATCACGCGCCCTCGATGACGTATCGCCATCGCATTGCGTCACCGCAGTGTCATCGCAACTTCCAAGGGCGGCGCTGCTGGCGTTTGATGTGCAGTCTCACCATGCCCGAGAATTGGGCTTGGGTATTCGCTTCGTTTGGCGCAAACGAATCACACGTTACTTGAAGGACGGCGCATCGGTGATGGCCATGTCACTGTAATCGCCTGGGCCAAACGTCATTGACGGTTCCTTGCTTGGCCGCTCACGCACCGAGATTCTCCCCGTCAAGGTCATCTGACCGGGCTTCTCGAACTTGACCTGCACCAGCGTGACCAGGGGCTTGGGTAGATCCCCGTCGGAATTGGGTTCGCGCAGATTACTCCAAGAAAACTTCTTGGTGGTGAGGATCAAGTATTGGCCCTTGAGTTCGTAGGTGCCCACGCTCAGCCCCGGCTCGTACCCGCCGGCCCGGCAACTGGCATAGATGAACGTGCCATCTGACTCCAACTGCAGGCGTTCGTACCACTGCGGAGTCTGGTTGATCCACTTGCCGACCACCTGCTTGGCCAGATCAGCCGGTACGGCATCCCCGGCAGGTGCGCCAGCTTGATTGGTTGTGGGATCTGCAGCGGCGGCGTCAACAACAGCCTCGGTTACTTCCTTGGGTGCCGTGGGCGATGCATCCCCGCTCTTCTCCGCGGCGCGGGCGGCACGCAGCGCTCGCACATCCGCCATCGTCAAGGCCTCGCGTTCCACGCGGTCTTGACGACCAAACGCCACCGCCGTCTCCGGCTCAGGAAGCGGAACCTCGCCGCGGTCTGAATAGACCTGCATGGGGGAAGGTGCCACCGGTGTGGCATGAATGCCTGTATTGGTCTGGGGAACTTCGAACGTGCCGCTGACGCCCCAATTGCCCAGTCGCTTGGGTTGCACGAGGATGTTGAGGTACATCACCACGGAGTCCGCTCGTTCTTCGAGAATCGTGATCTTGCCGGTGGCTCGGAAGGGCAGGATGAAAAGGCCATCACCAACATCGCCGGAGTCGTAGGCCACGAGTTTGTCCCACTCGAGATCTTCAACAACAAGGTTCTGGCCCACCTTAGTGCCAAATGGAATGGTGATCCAGAGTCGCTCGATGATCTGGTCTTTGACGTCGGCGGGCAGACCCTCCTTTTTGGGCTCGACATCGGCATAGGAGGTGATGTGCGTCAGCACCAGCAGGCGTTCGCTGCCACGCTGGAATGCGATGCGGCCGGCTTCCCATCGCGGCATGGTGCTTTCCCGCACCATCACGGCATTGGGCAAGGTTTCGAGTTCAGTGCGATAACGGGCTGTGGAGGGTGGCGCATCGGGCGAGGTGAACAGACCGGCATCGGCACCATAGCCGCAGCCCATCATGCCTCCCATCACCAGCAGCGAAAGCGACGCCACGACCAATAAGCGGCTCAGTGTGTGCATAAAAACCCCTTCAAACGCGTGAAGATTATCCCGTCACTTGGCCCACCGGACCTCGGTCCGGCTGCGACCGTCCGCCAATTACAGCCCCATGGCATTATCGACCTGATCGGCCCGGGGCCTTATCCCCGAGCCCACGTACCCGGAGCCTCACCTGACAATGATAACCGCTTGAGGTAGGCTTTGGCGATGCGACAGTTCAAAAAGCCTCGCTGGCGTTGGCTGGCGCTGAGTTTGCTCGTCACGGCGTTTGTGACCATCGCCACCGGTGTGCCCGTCGCCATGCTGGTCTTGCCCGGTGTCGCCCAGCGGCAGAGTTTGGCGCAACTGGCGGCACAACTGGATAATCCCGAAGTTGAGCCGTGGCACCGGGCTTTGGCGCATGTGGCAGCCCGGGCACACACCGACGCCGCGGTGGCCGATACCGCCATCGCCCACCTGGCCACGACCGATAAGAAGCGTTTCAACGAGCTAATGCAGGTGTTGGACATGACCGGGGTCTGGAACCGCGATCGGGTGGGCCTCGACGCCTGGCTGCGACACCTGACCTACCTGCTCGACGAGACAGAGCCCGAGGCCCGGATCATCGGCGTCCAATCGCTGGCGGAGCTTGTTGATCTGGCCAATGACCAACAGGCCGGACCCAAGATCGTTGCCCTGCTCGGCCGTGCCGTGGCCGATGCGGACGGCGAAGTGCGATTCAACGCCCTTTTCGTGGTTGCTGAACTTGCCGGAGTTGCGTCCGATCAGCGTGCCTACATCCGGTTGTTGGCGACCTTGGCCAACGATCCGCTGGACCCCATCGCCCGGCAGGCATGGCTGTTTCAGGGATTGCTTGGCGCACCCCTGAGCATCGACGCGGACTGGCACCGACGCAGCCCAGCCGTCGCTGAGGCCGTGATCTGGGCCCTGACCCGCGCTAATCCCAGTGACCCGACGGCGGCGCTCTCTGCCCTGGAGCAGGAAGGCACCCACATCGTCGTGAGCCGCATGGCTGCTTATGCCCTGGGGCAACTTCCCGCCGAGGTTAAGCCCGCAGCCCAGTTGCGTGACCTGCTGCAGGCGCAGCTCAAGCGCCACGCCGAAGCTGACCCGTTGTTGACCTGGCGGCTTATTCTCGCGCAACAACCGAAGCAGATCGCCGCCGACCGTGCCCAGACCGCCTACGTGGTCAACACCCTCTGGCCCGTTGGAGCCCAAGCCGAACCCGACCCACGCACACTTGCAGCCCTGCATGTCGATGCGGCGTGGATGGTTGCCAACAACCAGTTGGGTCGCCTCATTGATGAGCCTCTGGCGCGACTGGCGGTCTACGAAGGGCTGAGTCCCGATCAGACTAAGGTAGCGTTGGAGACGGGCATGCCCGATCTCCTGCGACTGGCGGGTGCCGCAGCCACTGTCGATCTCGATCCCACCGCCCTGCTGCCGGTGCTGGCATCCAACCAGACTTCGTTGCGCGACTGGGCCTCTATTGTTGCTGCCCAACGACTTAACGCAGCTCAGAACGAGCACCTGATCGATCAACTCCTGGGTGCCATCGATCCAGCGACAGGCCGACCTGTCAGCGGCATTCACTTCGAAGACCGCGCCAAAATGAGCGGTGCTCTATTGGCTGGACTGACAGGTTTGCGACCTGAGTTGTTACAACAGAAGGAAGCCGCCGAGGACATGCCGTACGTCCGCGAGGTGATGCGCATGGGATTGTGGATGCAGGGACATGACACCGGCCAAGACATGCCCAGTCGCGTCCAGGCGCTCATGCTTCAACCTGACGCGCCGCAGTCAACTTTCCTGGTGGGGTTGCTGATCATGCGGCCGCGGCAGGCGCTGGATTACCTACTCAACCCCCGCGGTGAACCCCGACTCAATCTCGACGAATTGCTTTTTGCCCAGCGATGGTGGCACGTCCTCCACCCTCTGTTGCTGCGCGATGCTTCCGATCCCACCGGCACCGAATCCGGCAACTCGGCCCGTGCGAGCATCGGTCCTCCGCAACTCTCGTTCTGGAGCGATCCGGACGCCCAGACGTTTGAAATCGAACTGCTCCGCAACTGGTATCTCGTGCATCGACACACCCCGGCATTATCACGTCGGCCTACCATTGGGCGTTGGAGCATCGAACCATCCCCGCAAGCTGGAGCGAACCATGCCGCACATCAATGACATTGACGCCTTGGCACATCGGCCCGCCGACGCTCCGATTCTCGACATCTTTCGCAAGCGTTGGTCGCCCCGCGCCATGTCAGGCGAGCCGATCAGCGATGGCCAACTCATGCAACTTCTCGAAGCCGCCCGTTGGGCTCCCTCGTCGTTTAATGAACAACCCTGGCGTGTGCTTTACGCCAAGCGTGACACGCCGATGTGGACCACGTTCTTCAGCCTGCTGATGGAGGCCAATCAGGCATGGTGCGATCGCGGGGCCGCGCTGCTGCTCTTCGCCTCCAAGAAGACGTTCACCAAAAATGGTCAGCCCAACAAGGTCCACACATTTGACTGCGGCTCAGCCTGGCAGAATCTGGCGCTCCAAGGTGCTCACATGGGCTTGGTCGTGCACGGCATGGCGGGGTTCAACAACTCCCGAGCCCGCGTCGAACTGGGGATCCCTGAAGACTTCGACGCCGAGGCGATGGCGGTGGTCGGGCGCCCTGGACGCGTTGAAGACCTTCCCGATTCGCTTCGTCAGAAGGAGTTGCCACCGTCGCCCCGTAAACCCGTTAAAGAATGGGCCCGCGAAGGCAAGTTCGCCTTTTGACCGCCTTGGCCAGGTGCGACCCCGGCTGGTCAGCCAAATTCAGCATTTCGCCTCTCGACTAAGCCGGGACGGGCAGCCGCGCGGCCCGGGATGTTGGTAATATCTGCGTTGGCGCACCCCCTTGCTTTTAGGACCCCATGGCTCAGCCAGTCCCTCAGAGCGAAAGCCCGCATGCATCATCCGATGCGGATGTGGCGACCGAGCCTGTCGCCGCCTTGGATCCCAGTATCGACCTCGAAGCCATTTTCAAATACAGCCCTGCGGGAATCGCTTTAGTCGACAGCCAACAGCGCATCGTCCGGGCTAACCCCGCATTGGCGGAGATGTTGGGATACACCGTCGAGGAACTGACGCGATTGACAGTGCCACAGATTACGGTGCCCGAGGATTGGGAGGCCGAAGTCGCCATCATCAAAGCTGGCCTGTCGAGTTCAGCGGGCAAGTTTCGTACCGACAAGCGATATCTGCATAAGGATGGCACCGTTGTGTGGGGCGACGTGACAGCCACCATCGTCACGGATGCCTCGGGCCAACGATTCACACTTGGCATTGTCCTGGACATCACGGCACGCAAAAACGCTGAAAAGTTGCTGTCACACAATGAGGAGCGATTCCGTCTCCTCTACGAGCGAGCGCCGATCGGCTACCAGTCACTGGACGTCGATGGACGTTTTTTGGAAGTCAACGGTGCCTGGCTTACGACCCTGGGCTATGAGCGACACGAGGTGGTCGGCCGATGGTTCGGCGATTTTCTAACACCGCCGTATCGCGAAGCGTTCGCTCACCGATTCCCCTGTTTCAAGCGTGAGGGGCAGATTCGAAATATTGAATTCGAGATGGTCCGCAAGGACGGGCGCATCATCATCGTTTCCTTTGATGGACTCATCGGCAAAAGTTCGCAAGGCGAGTTCCGCCAAACGCACTGCGTGCTGGTGGATATCACCCAGCGAAGAGAGGCTGAGAGTCGGCTCCGTTATCAGGCACAACTCCTGGAGCAGATCCGTGACGCCGTCATTGTCACTGACTTAAACGGCATCATCCAGAATTGGAATCCCGCGGCTGAGCAAATATTTGGCTATACGGCCACGGAGGTCATCGGGCGGCACATCGACCTGCTCTATTTTGATCAAGACAAGGAAGGCTTCCGGGCCCAAATCGCCGAACCTGTAATTCAAAAGCGAGCCGTCGGATTCATCGCCCGCCGTCGTCACAAACTCGGCCACGAGGTCATGATTAACTTGAGTCTATCGGCGCTACACGATGAGGCGGGAAAGGTCGTCGGCATCATTGGTTGCTCCATCGATATCACCGAGCGCTTCAACGCAGAAGCCGCCATTCGCCAGAGCGAAGCCAAGTATCGCCAGCTCTTTGAATCCTCGATTTCCGGTCTGGCGGTGCATGAGCCGATCCTCAGCAGCGACAATCGTCTCATCGACTACCGCTACCTTGACGTCAACCCCGCGTTTGAGACTTTCACGGGACTGCGTCGCGAAGATGTGGTGGGAAAAACGGTTCGCGAAATACTGCCTGATCTCGAGCCGTACTGGATTGAGCAATATGAGCCGGTCGTGCTTCGGGGCGAGCCTGTTCACCTTGAGAATTTCGCAGCGCCACTCAACCGCTACTTCGAGGTCATCGCATTCCGCAACACCCCCGGGCAGTTTGTCACGACTTTCACCGATGTCACTCAGCGCCGCCAATCGCTTGAGGCACTGCAAAAGAGCGAAGAGCACTATCGGCAGGTGGCGGAATCCAATCGGCGGCTGCTCAATGAAGTCAATCACCGCGTGCGCAACAATCTCGGCAGCCTGCTAAGCCTGGTGAGTCTCATTCAGGCCCGCACCACCGATGTCCCAAGTTTCGCCGCGTCAATCGAATCGCGCGTGATGGGTATGGCCCGCGCCCACGATCTTCTCGTCGAGGCGGATTGGGGCGACATCGACCTGCAGGTCATCATCTCTCGCCTGCTTCAATCCCTGCAGCACATCGCGCCTCACAACGTCACGGTGCGAGTCTCGGGTCCGGCACTTCCCCTGGATCCGCAGCACAGCCTGCCCCTGGCCATGTCGGTGCTCCAACTGTTTACCAACAGCTTCAAGTATGGTGCCCATCGATCCCCCACGGGGAGCATCGAGATTGTGTGGGCCCTCCAAGGCGAAGATCCGGATCAGCCCGTCGTCGAGCTCAATTGGATCGAACGTGGGGGCCCGCCGATCAATGGCCCCATCAAACCTTCACTGGGCACTGAGTTGATCCAGGGATTCCTCCGCCATCAACTCGGCGGCCAATGCGAGTTGCGATTCCCCTCTGAGGGCGTTCATCACACGCTTCGTTTTCCCTTGTCGCCATCCGCTACGCAAAAGACCGCCGCCGCATCTGGCGAATGACTCCATCGCTCTCGGGCATTGCCCGTTAGCCGGGGCGTTCCTGTTCGTCTACCGCGAGGCGCTGGAGAGGAAGTCAATGCGGTCACTTATCGGTCCCAAGCGATGGTTGAACGCGAAGACGCGAAGACGCGAAGGGGAGGTTGAGCCAGAGCGATCATTTGTCGTTGGAAAGCAATGGCCCCCAAACATGGGCAGACCCTAACCCCCCTCCCCCTCGCCACGGCCACCCGCCCGCCAACTCCCCCGCCACCCCGCCGACCAAATCCGCCAAAATAGTCTCGGATCGCCGTGAAGTCTCGAAGGAATAAGGAGTTCCCTACGGTCCCGACGAAAGCCCGTTAAGCTTCTATGGTCGCCCTTACGGTCTTTAAGGATGCCCTAACGATCCTTTAGGGAGCCCTAACGACTCTTTAGGGAGCCCTAACGACCCTCCAGGGAGCCCTAACGACTCTTTAGGGAGCCCTAACGACCCTCTAGGGAGCCCTAACGACTCTTTAGGGAGCCCTAATGACTTTTTAGGGAGCCCTAACGATCCTTGAGGGAGCCCTGACGATCCCTCAGGGAGCCCTAACGATCTTTAAGGGAGCCCTTACGGTCTCGACGGAAGCCCGTGAGGTCTTGAAGGAACCCCGTGACGGATGCATGGGGACGCACCCGCGCGGGCCGATAACCCACGCGACTCAATCACCCGTTGGCCCGCTCGTCAGCATGCCTGTTGCAACTAGACCGCGGGCCGCCTATTCAACCGTGGGCCCACGGGTCTGCCCCACTCCCGCTGGCATGCTCCCGCGTAGAATTGCCGCATGGCAGTCCCGGATTTTCAACTCGTCAGCGATCATCGTCCCACCGGCGACCAGCCAGCCGCCATCGAAGCGCTGACGCGAGCCATCGAGGCTGGCGAGCAATATCAGACGCTCATGGGCGTCACTGGTTCGGGCAAGACTTTTACCATGGCCAACGTCATTGCGCGGGTGAAAAAGCCCACGCTGGTCATCAGCCACAACAAGACCCTCGCTGCCCAACTCTACGAGGAGTTCAAAGAACTGTTTCCCCACAACGCGGTGCAGTACTTCGTCTCCTACTACGACTACTACCAGCCCGAAGCCTACATCCCCCAGCGTGACATCTACATCGAAAAGGATTCATCACGCAACGATGATCTGGATCGCCTGCGATTGGCCGCCACGTCGGCGCTGGTGAGTCGGCGTGATGTGATCGTCGTGGCTAGTGTCTCATGCATTTTTGGTTTGGGTTCACCCGATGCCTACCGCAAGAGCGTCATCAGCGTCAGCAAAGGTCAGACGCTTGATCGGCGCGATTTTCTGCTGGGGCTTAACAGTCTGCAATACACACGCGCCGAAATCGACTTCAAACGCGGCACGTACCGTCTGCGCGGCGATGTCATCGAACTGCATCCCGCAGCAGAGGAAGTCGCATATCGCATCGAACTCTTTGGTGATGAGATCGAGAGCCTGGCTCTGGTCAACCCGCTGACTGGTGAGTTAGTGCGGGAGGAGACGCAGCTTTTCATCTATCCCGCTGTGCATTACGTGCTGCCCGAAAGCCAGGTCGAGCGAGCTGTGGCGTCGATCTCCGAGGAACTCGATCGCCGCGTGCTGCAACTCCGCCACGAAGGCAAGTTGCTCGAAGCGCAACGGCTCCAGGCGCGGACCAAATACGACCTGGAGATGATTCAGGAAGTGGGCTTCTGCTCGGGCATCGAGAATTACTCACGCCACCTTGATGGACGCCCACCGGGCGCCAAGCCGTACACGCTGATGGATTATTTCCCCGATGCCACCAGCGGCCAGTACCAGGGCGAGTATCTGCATCGCACACCGGAACACCCCGAGCATCTATCCACGGAGCAGATGGCTGCGCTTGGGCCGGTGCTACGCAATACCGAGGGAAATCGCGATTGGCTTCTGATCGTCGATGAGAGCCATGTGACCGTTCCGCAGATGCGCGGCATGTACTTTGGTGATCGATCGCGCAAGCAGACTTTGGTGGATCACGGCTTCCGCCTGCCCAGCGCCATGGATAACCGGCCGCTGCGTTTCGAGGAAATAGAACGTGTCTGGCCACAGGTGGTGTTCGTCAGTGCCACGCCTGGAGCCTATGAGTTGGAGAAAACCGGAGGCGCGGTGGTTGAGCAGGTCATCCGCCCCACCGGTCTGATCGACCCGATCATCGAGGTACGACCCGCTGCCAACCAGGTGCCCGATCTGATGGAAGCCATCAAGGCCCGTACTGCATCAGGCGAACGTACGCTGGTGACGACGTTGACCAAGCGATTGGCGGAGGACTTGGCCTCGTATTTCTCCGATCACGGATTGCGCTGTAGGTATATGCACAGCGAGATTCAGACCCTCGACCGTATCGACATCCTGCGTGATCTGCGACTGGGTGAGTATGACGTGCTGGTGGGCGTCAATCTTTTGCGTGAGGGATTGGACCTGCCCGAGGTATCGCTGGTGGCGATTATGGACGCGGACAAGACGGGCTTCCTTCGCAGCGCATCGAGTCTGATTCAGACCATCGGCCGCTCAGCACGCAACGTCAACGCACGCGTGCTTCTCTATGGTGACAGTGTTTCGCCAGCGATGAAGCAGGCGATGGATGAGACGGCCCGCCGCCGCGTGATTCAGTTGGCCTACAACGTCGAGCATGGCATCACGCCCGAGACGATCAAGAAAACGATCCGCAGGTCTATCGAGTTGGAGATCAAAGCCCGTCAGACCGTGCGCGAGGCGATCGATGCGGCTGATGATCTGGTGCTGGATCGCTCGGAGATGATCGCCGAGATGGAGCGGATGATGCTCGAAGCGGCGCAGAACCTGGAGTTTGAGAAGGCGGGTGCTCTGCGTGACCGCATCAGGCAACTGCGCGATGCACCGGAGATGGGCAAGATAACGGCTCAGGAGTTGAAGGAAATTCGCAAGCCCAGGGAGGCGCCCGGCGCGCCGGGAAGTCGGGCACGTCGGCCGCGTCAGAAATTCAAGGCCGATCCTCCGTCGGCGTAAGGTCCACGGCCGGCATATGAGGGTGGCTGATCGTTGGCACGGTGAGCATCTCGCGGTTTGGTTATCCTTGGCGACACGACACGCAAATCCACGGCCACGCGCCAGGGAGACCCGATGCCCAGAGTCGATTGGCTGATTCTCACCGCCGCCAACAGCACCCAGGCCCGCGGCTATGAAGAGCAACTGCGTTGGCGTCAGGAGCAAGGCCTGCTGCCCCGCGGTGCTGAAGCGGCGCAATGGCGGGTCGTGGCCGACCCCGGTGACCGTCGAGTGGGATCGGGCGGGTCAACCCTGTGGGTTCTGCTGCAGATCGCGCGGGCCATGCGAAAGAGCAGACCCGATGCGCGAACACTGGCGGACCTTTTTGTCGATCAGAATGTGTTGGTGATTCACTCCGGTGGTGACAGCCGTCGCCTTTGTGCTTATGCGGCACAAGGAAAGATTTTCACGCCTCTGCCCTGTGACGGAGCCGGGGGCCAACCTGCGACACTCTTTGATCTTCTGGCTGGTGATCTGGCGGCCCTGCCTCGGCCGGAGCACGGCAGCGTTCTGCTGGCGGCTGGCGATGTGCTCCTGACCTTCGATCACGATGAGGTCAACTTCAACCGTCCCGGCGTGGTGGGCGTCGCCTACCCCGGCCCCGTTGAACGCGGCAGCAAGCATGGCGTGTACGTGGCTGATGCGCAGGGCCATGTGAAGGACTTCCTGCAGAAGCCTAGTCCCGACCACGCCCGCCAACGTGGTGCCATTGATGCCGTGGGCCGCGTGTTGGTGGATACGGGCCTCATCGGTCTCGATGCCGCCACGGTCGAAAAGTGGCTGCGCTCGGCGGGCAGCCGATTGGGCCGCGGCGATGTGACCCTGGGCAACGGCCTGCTCTCGCAGATCGTCAGCGGCAAGGCGCCGAGCATTGACCTTTACGAACAGATGCTCATGGCCCTGCCCACGGGCGTGACCGAGGCGGAATACTTGCGCAATGTCGCAGGCGATGGAGCCGGGCGCAAACCCTCCGCAGCCACGGCGCGAACCAAAGCGATGTTGACGTCGATGTATCGCGGATTGCACGGCAGCGATTTCACGGTCAACGTGCTGCCCTACTGTGACTTCTTTCACATCGGCACCAGTCGTGAACTACTGACCAACGTCGGCTCGTTGTCGCGCACGGCCAAGCAGTTTTCGTTTGCTAACTTTGATCGCTCGGTCGTGGGTGACCGCGCTGCCTTAGAAGGAGCGTTTGTCTACAACAGCGTCCTGCAGACAGCAGCGGTGCGCAGCGGCAGCGGTGTGCTACTCGAAGCGGTTCACACTGATGCCCAGGTCGAACTGCCGGGCCGAAATGTGATCGTCGGTTGGCCCAAGGAAGCGAAACTTCCCATCCGTCTGCCCGAGGGATGGGGACTCGTCGCACTGCCGATCGTGGGCGGAAAATGGTCGGCTGTGCTCTTTGGCATCGACGACGACTTCAAGACCTCGCGGCCTGATCAGGGCACGTTGGGGAACGAGCCGCTCGACACGGTTCTGGGGCGTCACGGGCTCAAGCCAGGCGATGTTTGGCGTGAAACAGAGCCCAAGGCACAAACGATGTGGAACGCGCGGCTGTGGCGTGTCGGCACCGCCAGACAGGTGATTGCGGACGTGCTTTGGTTGACCAAGACGGGTCGTGGTGCGACGCCGCCTGCGACATGGAGCAAAGGTCAACGGGTGAGCATGGCCGAGCTGCTTTCACGCGTGGATCATCGTCGGCTCATCGCCCACCGCCGGGAGATTCAACGACTCGGCGACCTCTTCGATCTTGAGCGGAGACTAGCGGAAAGCAATGATCTCTCCGCCCAGCGCGTCGTCGAGACGTTGACCGATGGCGATGAAGCTGGCGTTGCGTTGCGACAGGTGCTTGCATTGATCGATCGTTGGCGTGACCCGCTGGCCCAAGCGCGTCTGCTTTGGATGGCGCGTGAGATCGTGCAGCGCTTTCCTGCTGCTCAAGCCGCCACCGCCTCTGCTCGGCGTGGCAGAGCCAAGGGGCCACGTAAATCCGCCAAGGACGATGATTCCTACGGCCGCCTGGCTTTTGCCCGCATCGCGCAGGCTGTGGCGCGTCAGGTGGAACTGCCCGAAAAGCCGCGACCGGCAGCCATTCTTCATGACCAGGTCGTTTGGGCGACGACCCCGGTGCGTCTGGACTTCGCCGGGGGCTGGAGCGACACCCCGCCGATCTGCACCGCATTGGGCGGCACAGTGGTCAACGCAGCCATCACGCTTAACGAGCAATATCCCGTTCAGGTCATCGCCAAGCTTTCTGAGCGACCGGTGATCACGCTGACGAGTCTCGACCTTGGCCAACGCATCGAGCTATCCACGACCGCTTCGGTGCTCGATCATCGCGACCCAAGCCAATGGTCGGCCCTGCCCAAGGCGGCGCTGACGCTCTCCGGACTCTGCCCCAGCGACCCAGACCGCAGACTCGACACCTGGCTGGGCAAACTCGGCGGCGGGTTGGATCTGACGCTTTTTTCGGCACTGCCCAAAGGGTCGGGACTGGGCACCAGTTCCATTCTCGGTGCGGCCATGCTGGCCTGTCTGGCGCGGGTCGTGGGGGAGACCGTCACCGACGATCAACTCATCAGCCGCACCAGTGTGCTCGAACAGATGATGACAACCGCGGGCGGCTGGCAGGATCAGATCGGTGGTATTACGCCGGGCATCAAGCTCATCCGCACTCAACCCGGCGCCGATCAGACACCCAGCCTGCATTGGACATCCTTTGGGCCGCGTAGTGACGCGAAACAACGTCTGCTGCTTTATTTCACTGGTCAGAAGCGCATGGCGAGAAACATTCTCCAACGCGTGGTGGGACGCTATCTGGCACGCGATCCGCAAGCGCTCGCTGTCATCGAGCAACTCAAAGCCGGCGCTGAGAAGATGAAGCACGATCTGGACACCGGCGACCTCGATGCTTTTGCCCGCGGCATCGAAGACTACTGGACGCTTAAGAAGCGGCTGGATCCTGGGTCAACCAATCCAGCGATCGAAAAACTGCTGGCACGGGTCGATCGCTACGTCAGCGGCAAGGTGTTGCCCGGCGCGGGAGGCGGTGGATTCGTTTTCATGGTTGCCCGCGATGCCGACGCTGCAGCGACCATCAGACGGCTGCTCAACACCCACAGGCCAAACCCTCAAGCGAGGTTCTTCGATGTGGCGGTGGATCAACAAGGATTGAAGGTCACGGTTCTTTAGGGGACCGCCCCGACCCGATCCAGCGTTGAGCTTTGACTTCCGAGAGGCTTCGCTCACCGATGTAATTCTCATGACCTGGCGTGCCATCGTTCTCGGTTTGCTTCTGGGCCTGGGCATCTCCGCGCTGACGTATTTCAATGATTTCGTCGCCGGTCAAACACTGCTCATCGGCAGCTTTCTACCCATCAGCGTGTTCGGCGGTATCAGCCTGCTGCTGCTCACGGTCAATCCGCTGCTGCGTCTGGGCGGGCAGCGCTGGCCGCTGCGCGGAAATGAGATAGCGGTGGCCGTCGCCATCGGATTGGCCGCGTGTTCGATCCCCGGCGCCAACCTCATGCGCTACTTCGTGTCCATGAGCGTCATGCCTGCTCACCTCATCAAAACCAAAAGCAACTGGCAGGCACGAAGCCTAATGAGTTATCTGCCCGGCGGGTCGGGTTTGCTGGCTGATGGTTTCGTGCAGGATTGGCCCGCCCTGCTCCGAGCCGTCGAGGCACAGGGTAGATCCGATCTGCCGCTGGAATCCACCCCCCCACCCGGCCGACTCTTCAAGCTTGCCAGCGATGGTGACCGCGACACATGGGAACGCGCCTGGGCTGCACCACGTCTTGAGCCCACGCAGATCACCTCACTGCTCTACGCCATCAATCGCGTGTTGCCGGATCGGCGGCTTAGCGATGAGGCGATGGAACTCCCCCTCGCCGGCACATCGCCGGAGGTGATCATCGGCATCAACCGTGCCGCCCTTTCCGAGGCGCTGCCCCGCGGCACAATTCTGCCGTCGCCCGAAGGAGGCGGAGTGCTCGTCGCCGATGGTCGCTACGAACCTCAGATCACCGATCCGCTGTTGCAAGGCCTCAATACCCCCGATCTCCTGCCGTTTGACCGCGTGCCGTGGTCAGCCTGGTGGCCCAACATCCGCTTGTGGGTCGGCCTTGTGCTGTGTCTGGGCACCGCCATGCTTTGTATGGCACTGATCGTTCATCCGCAATGGTCTCGCCGCGAACTACTCCAGTACCCCATCGCGCGCTTCATCGAAATTCTGGGCCATCGCGATGCAGCCCACGGGCTCCCGCATGTCGCACGGTCCAAACTCTTCTGGTGGGGCTTTGCCGCCCTACTGGCCATTCACGGCCTAAACGGCTTGCATGCCTGGTTTCCCGCATGGCCACAGTTGCCGCTTTATTTCGACTTCAACCCCATGCGCACATTGTTCCCCAATGCCAGCCGCGTGGCCCACTCTTACACTGTCTTTCGTCCGGTGCTGTTCCTGTCGGTCGCAGCGTTTGCTTTCATGCTCAACCGATCAGTTTCCTTTTCGCTGGGTATCGCGCAGGTGCTTTTCGTGGCAGTAGGCGCGAAGCTCATCGCCAACGGCATCGCGGTTGAATATGACAAATTCAGCCCCAACAAGACCAACCTCATGCGGCTTGGCGCATACATTGGCATGACGCTGCTGATTCTTTACACCGGGCGACGCTACTACGCAGCCGTGGCCGCCGCCGCCTTGGGACTCCATCGCGCCGAAGCGCCACGATGGGCAGCCTGGGCAGCACGCGTGATGGCGGGACTGCTGGTGATCAGCGTCGCGTTTTTGCTCTCAGCGGGGATGTCGCCGCTCATGGCTGTCATCCTGGTGGCCATGTGCGTCATCATCTGGCTCGTCACCGCACGCATCGTCGCCGAGACGGGCATGATCCTGCTTTCGGGCCCGCTGCTTCCCCTGGGTGCTCTGCCCGCTTTGATGGGCTATGAAGCGATAGGCCCCACCCAAGTTCTGCTCCTCGGCATCGCGGGATTCCTTCTGGTGGGCGATCCCAAAGAATCGCTCATGCCTTACGTCGTCAACGGCTTGCGCATGACCGACCAAACCGGAACCCCTCCGCCCCGTGTGGCGCCATGGCTCATCGCCATGCTTCTGGGCGGTGCGGCTGTGGCCGTCTTCGTCACCATTACCCTCCAGTACCAACATGGCCTGAACCTCGTCGATGGCTATGCGACGGGCACAGCGCCCGGTCGGCCGTTCGACGAGGCGGCTCGCGCTGTCTCCGAACTTTCGGCCATAGGTCGGCTCGATGCCGCCATGACCCACGACGACCTGGGCAGGCTGGCGAATCTCGGCCCCGAGCCTTGGGCCATCGCCTGGCTGCTGGTGGGCTTGACGCTGGTGCTGGCCACCGCCATCGCACGCCTGCGTTTGCCGTGGTGGCCGCTGCATCCGGTCATCTTCCTCGTTTGGGGAACTTGGGCCATCGCACAACTGGGCTTCTCTTTTCTCGTGGGCTGGGCGATAAAGAGTGCTGTGGTGGGTGCGGGAGGGGCCAGGGGTTATCACGCAACCTTGCCTTTGATGATGGGCATCATCGCCGGCGAACTCACGGCCGGTCTCTTCTGGATGGCTGTGGGCGCCACCTACTTCCTCTCCACGGGCGCTGCCCCCTCCAATTATTTGATCTTCCCTTGAGCCCGTGTCATGGGTCAACCCTCACGCTGTGCTAAGGCTTATCCTGACTGAGCAAGGC
The DNA here is from genome assembly GCA_041736565.1 of Phycisphaeraceae bacterium. GTDB lineage: Bacteria > Planctomycetota > Phycisphaerae > Phycisphaerales > Phycisphaeraceae > JBBDMX01. Next base: position 26,892 of record JBGSTK010000112.1, read on the forward strand.
ACTGAAAAACTATAGGACGTTCGTGCGGTTCCTTGATGGCCCCGTAACGGGCGGCTGCGCTTTAATTGACAAGCCCGGAAGGTCCCGCCCGCGATAGCAAATTAAGAGCCGCTCCATGATGCGTAACGAAATCCAACAAAGTCTTGATGACGGCCAATACACGCCCGGCAACCCGACCGCTCTAGTTATTCAGGTGGGCGCTTCATTAGCCGACGTTGAGCGACAGTTGATTCTGGCCACCCTGGAAGCCTCGGAAGGCAACAAACCCCGCGCCGCCAGAACTTTGGGCGTAAGCCTCAAAACTCTTTACAACCGCCTCAATGAATACCGCCAACGGAACGACAACGAGGTGCACCTCCAGCCTTCCCGACGCAATGGCTCAGCATCGCCTTCGATGTACGCCTCATCAATGACGGCATAGCCAGGCAATAACAATTGTGTTGTATCGCTTCGACTCGACCCAAGTATCTCCCAACATGAAAGGAACGAATCATGCTTGCTCTCTCCACCGTCGGATTAGTTATCGTCGTCGTCTTATTGCTCATGGTCCTGGGCACACTGCCGGTTTACCCGCACAGCAAGTCGTGGGGGCCCTTCCCCTCGGGAATCCTCGGCGTGATCCTGCTGGTTCTCATCGTGCTGCTGCTCATGGGGCGAATCTAATCCCCGCGAGGATCAGGGCAGCCGGTCATAGCTCTTGATTGGTTCAACAACGCCCACAGTGCCGATCTCCTTATCGGCGCTGTGGGCGTTGGCATTTTCAACATTTCTCGGCATCTCGGGCTTCAGACATATCGCCATCGGTGGCTAGCACCATCGTTGGCCGAAGCACCTCTCGCCGCAGACACATCGAGCCTGCCGAGTAAGCCGTCCGCGCGTTCGGACCTACGATCGCGCGATCACGCGCTATCGTCGGCGACGAGTCGTGCGACCGATTTCAATACAATCATCTCCGGAGAGCCCCAATGACCTCAGCACTCAGCGTTGACGCCACTCAGTCCCCCGTCGATGGCCTCACTACACTCGACGGCATGCCCTTCTATCGCATCAGCGATTGCGACCTGATGCCTGCGTTCCTCGTCAGTGTCGTCAGCGACACCGACTTGTGGATGTACGTTTCTAGCCGCGGTGGACTGACAGCCGGGCGAGTCAACGAAGATCAAGCGTTGTTTCCCTACGAGACCGAAGATCGACTGCATCACGCGGGTGGCATCACCGGGCCCGTGACGCTGCTGCGCGTTGGCATCGGCAAGGAGGCGATGCTTTGGGAGCCGTTTTCCTCTGCACCAAAGAACGAGGGCATTCGCCGCCACCTCTATCTCAACCTCGCCTGCAATCAGATCGTCTTTGAAGAAGAGCATGAGCCGCTGGGCCTGACATTTCGTTACCGATGGTCAGGTTGCGAAGAATTGGGATGGGTGCGAACAGCGTACCTGATCAACGATAGCCCGAAGCCCATGCGCGTCAGCGTGGTCGATGGCTTGCTCAACCTGCTGCCAGCCGGCTTGCCGATGCTGACGCAGCAGACGCTCAGTTGTCTGAGCGATGCGTACAAACGCTGTGAGGTGGACGAGGCCACGGGCCTGGGCATTTTCTCGATGGCATCGCTGATGACGGACCGCGCGGAGCCGGCCGAGGCATTGCGGGCAACAGCAGTTTGGTCACGCGGGCTGGAGAATGCCAGTGTGCTGCTGAGTACGGATCAACTCGATGCCTTTCGAGCCGGTGCCACGCCAAAACGTGAATCCGCATTGAAGGGCCGTCGAGGGTCGTATCTGGTGACGTCCGAGATGACGCTGCCCGCAGGCGCCACGCAACGATGGGATATCGTCGCGGACGTGAGCAGAACCCAGGCGCAAGTCGAGGCGTTGCGATCCATGCTTGAGAGCGAGGGCTCGATGGAGGCGAAGATCGATGCCGACATTGCCGCCGCTCACGAGGGCCTTGTGCGCAATGTCGCATCAGCTGATGGCCTGCAACTCAGCCAGGACCGCATCGCCACAGCCCACCACTTCGCCAACGTGCTCTTCAACAACATGCGTGGCGGCGTTTTCATCGATGACCATCGCATTCCCGCCCATGATTTTGCGGACTTCGTCGCCCAACGCAACCGTGAAGTTCACCAGCAGCACGCTAATTTTCTGAGTTCGCTCAACGGCACCCTTCAACGTCATGAGTTGCTTAGTGAACTGCAAAAGTGCGGCGACGCGAACCTTCTGCGTCTGGGGTATGAATACCTGCCTCTGACTTTCAGCCGTCGTCATGGTGATCCCAGTCGGCCGTGGAACCGCTTCACCGTGCGGGTGAAGAATCAAGACGGCACCCGCGTGCTGGATTACCAGGGCAACTGGCGTGACATCTTCCAGAACTGGGAAGCACTCTGCATGTCGTTCCCCGGCTTCATCGAAAGCATCATCGCCAAGTTCGTCAACGCATCGACAGCCGACGGCTTCAACCCCTACCGTGTCACCCGTCAGGGCATCGAATGGGAAACACTCGACCTTGGTAACCCATGGAGCAACATCGGCTATTGGGGCGATCACCAGATCGTCTATCTGCTACGCTTATTGGAGGCTTCGCAACGGTATCACCCCGGCGAGTTAGGCCGGTTGTTGAGCAAGAACATCTTCACCTACGCCAACGTGCCCTACCGCATCAAGCCCTACGTGGACATGCTTCAGGACAATCGCAACACGATTCTTTTTGACGCAGAGTTGGACGACGCGATCAGCAAGCGTACTGCGGCCATGGGCAGCGATGGCAAACTCCTGGCCGACGGCCGGGGTCAGATCATCCACGTCAATCTCGCTGAGAAGTTGCTGGTGCCACTGCTGTCCAAGCTTTCGAACTTCGTGCCCGACGGCGGCATCTGGATGAACACCCAGCGGCCCGAGTGGAACGACGCCAACAACGCCCTGGTGGGCAACGGCGTATCAATGGTCACGCTCTGCCATCTGCGACGATACGTCGCTTTTAACCTGACGCTGTTCGAACAAGCTAATGGCGACTCGGGTAGTCGTGACTTGCTGATCTCGAGCCGGGTCATTCGCTGGCTCGATGACATCGCGCGGGTTCTGGCGAATCATGTGGGTCTGCTGACTCAACCGACGCTGAGTGACGAAGATCGACGCGTGATGCTCGACGCTCTGGGTCATGCGTTCGACGCCTATCGCCACGAGGTCTATACCGATGGCCTCGGTGCCGCTGAGGCATTGCCCAGGCAACGGGTGGTAAACCTGCTGCGAACTGCGCTGACGTATCTGGACCACGGCATCAGCGCCAATCGACGCGAAGATGGCCTCTATCACGCCTACAACCTGCTGGTGGCCGATCCGCAGGGCACCACTGCGGGCGTGAAGCACCTCCATGAAATGCTCGAAGGCCAGGTGGCGGCACTTTCCAGCGGCATGATCGCACCGCGTCAAGTCTTGTCGTTGCTCAATGCGTTGCGAAGCAGCCGAATGTATCGCGAGGATCAGTCGAGCTACATGCTTTATCCTGATCGCGCCCTGCCCGGATTCCTGGAGAAGAATCGTCTGACTGCCCGAGCCGTCGCGGACAATGCCTTGCTCTCGGCGTTGCTGGCGGCTGGCGACCAGAGCATCGTCGTGCGAGACATGACGGGGTGCCACCGCTTCGCGGCTGACTTCCGCAATCAACGTGACCTTTCGGCTGCACTCGATGCGCTGGCCACCCAGCCGCGCTGGGCTGAGCTTGTTGCAACGCATCGCCGATCGGTGAGCGATCTCTACGAGCAGGTCTTCAACCACCACGAATTCACCGGCCGATCCGGTGCCATGTACAGCTACGAAGGCCTGGGCAGCATCTATTGGCACATGGTGGCCAAGCTGCTTCTGGCAGTGCAGGAATGCTTCTTCACCGCGGCGGATCAGGGCGAGAAACCGGAGTTGTTGCGCGATCTGGCGCAGGCCTACTACGAGGTGCGTCGTGGCTTGGGCTTCAACAAGACCGCCCGTCGTTATGGCGCGTTTCCCCTGATTCCATACTCCCACACCCCCATTCACGGCGGCGCCAGACAGCCCGGCATGACTGGTCAGGTCAAGGAAGAGATCATCACCCGCCAAGGTGAATTGGGGCTGCTCGTCCGCGATGGTTGCCTGACTTTCCAACCACGACTATTGCGCCGCAGCGAGTTCCTCAACCAGCCGACGACGTGGGATTGCCGTGCGCTGGGCGGCGAGGCGCAGGTCATCGAGCTTCCTGAAGGGTCGCTGGGCTTCACCTGCTGCCGAACGCCGATGATCTATCGAATCGGCGATGAATCACGCATCAGCGTGTACCGGCCCAAGGCGGGCAGGGAATTTATCCGTGGCAACGTCCTTGACTTGTCCTCCAGCACCGCCCTGTTCGCTCGCAGAGACGAGATACAGCGGATCGACGTCGAAATACCCGCAGCCGTTTTGCTGCTTCCCTAGAGCCCCCCGCAAGCTCACGCCGCCTGCGCCGCATACGCCGCCTTCGCTACGCCTGCGTAACCGATGTGCGTCATGATCGGCCGACAAGCTGGTCCTGGCTTGCCCGTGGGACTGACCCAGCGCGCCGTGACCCATACCCGCGTGCCCGGCCGTACATTGTCATACACCACCAGACGCGGATTGTTCCGCGTCGTCTCAACCTGAAACGTGTATGCCGACAAATCCTGCGGCTCCCTGTCGCCGATGAACGTGTACAACCACGCTGCCCGAACCCCCGCGGGTTTTTCACGCGATGTCGTACCATCCCGCATCAGCCTGATTTTCAGTACCCAGCCATCGACACCCACCACTGACACCGACGGCCTCTCATGGGGAGCCTTGACCCGCGCCCGGCTCGAAGCCCGAACGCGAAGCCCCAGCTTCGAACGCTTCTCATCGCTCATCCCCGACCAAGCCTGCAACCTCGCCACCAGCGGCCGCGTGGCCCGTAGCAATTCCTCCTTCCGATCATCTTTGGCTGTGATGTACGGCGTGCTGCGCGTTAGCGACGAGTTGGCCACCTGATAAGCCTGGGCGAACGCATTCCACACTGTTTGGTATGCAGCCGCGTCCTGCGCCGTCACCCCATACTCTTCGGGCGACTCCACCAGCTTCTGCGACAGATACATCGACCATTGAAGCAAGTCATTCTCACGTAGCGGCATGTAACCATTGGCCATAACAAACACTCCCGATATTGGACACTCTTCAAAGCTTCCCAGACATCAGTACATTGGGTCCACAACGAAAAACGCCCGCTCCTCCCCGCCTTGTTTGCGCAACCCGAATCACTCTCTCCAACTTCCACCGCCTTCAATCCTTCTTGTCCCATCGTCATTCACCCCAGCATCCTTTAGCGCCAGGTGAAAATTCCACGGATATAGGCCAAGTATCCACGGATAGCCATGAAGCATCCACGGATTAGGCTACCGCATCCACGGATGGCTATGAAGAATCCACGGATTCCGCCGCCGCACCCACGGATAGCTATGAAGAATCCACGGATACTGCCACCGCATCCACGGATGCCTATGGATAATCCACGGATGGCGGCCAAGAATCCACGGATAGTCATGAAGCATCCACGGATAGCGGCCAGGTATCCACAGATTCCTGCTCCCCATCCACGGATAACGGCCAAGGCAGCATGACAACCAACCCCAATCGCTCTCTCGTGGTGAAGGGATGGAAGGTATCAGGCGTCGAAAGGTTTAACTACCGGCTGGAGATGATCAGCTTCTCCGCGACTTGATACCGCCGCGAGGAGTAGAGGACCTGCCCGCCACCTCCCCGCCTCCCGCCGGCGCGGAAGAGAAGCCGAACCACCGCGCGTTGGCCCGCGCGGACACGTCACGTGGTCAGGCGCAAAGCCAACGCAAATGACAGCATCGGAGAAGCGGGATAACGCTCACGCTAACGGCTCGTCTGGAGACGCGATCGGCGCTGCTTCAAACGATACCAATCCAGCGTGTTGTTGGCTGTCCTCCTTCATTGTCAATCTGCATATGCTCAATGTCACAAGCAGAACCAGATATGATCCCCCCCATCCTATTCCAGCATTGAATGGTGTGGCGACGATGATGAAGACAAGTGTCGCTGCACCTGCCGTTACCCCGAATCTCAGCGGAGGGTGTCGCCACCCGAAAAAGATATAGAAGGGCCATGCCAGCAGGGCGGAGATTCCGGCAAGCATGGACATAATCGGAAAGACGAGGGCGTCTTCAAATGGCATTTGGCCATGGGCCATGTCCGATTTGGGAAGCGTCAACGTCATCAGAATGACCCAAGTGATGGCGAAGCAGAATGACGACGCAAGGCTGATCCCAAGATAGGCCAGAATTCTCAGTTTCGGGCGAATCGGCGGCGAGCCCCGATGAAACGTCGTGGGGTTAGACCGATCAAATGCTCGGCCACACTCCGGACACGACGAGTCCCGGCAATGTTCGATGTTGTAGTCACAGTGAAGACAGTGCATCGACGGACTCCCAACCGAAACACTATTCTCCATCGCGGGCGTCGCCGGTCAACTGCGGGCGATGGTTATCCCGCCACCTAACGGCGTTCAACCACTTCTCAATCTCGTCGATCAATCGTGTCCGTTCCTCCCTCGTATCAAACTCGACCGCCTCTTCGTCGCATAGCGACTGACGCCAAAGTTCGGCAGCGACGTCCCGCCCACGTTGCAGTACCGGCCAAGGCAGTGCTTCAAGCGCTTCGACGCTAACTATGCCCTCTCCCATCCTCCCCCGCTTGCGCTGCAGTGGAGCAGGAACGCCCCGGAAAGTGGGCGGACCCCCTGCTGGGCCACCACGAGCAACGCTTGCTTTTCATTTGACTAGAAGATACATTTCGCCACGAGGACAATTCATAAATCTATGTCAACCTCTGTGTTTCAGCAGATTGCTCGTCGCGTCGGCGTCTCTCCACGGACTGTCCAGAGGACTCTGTTGGGCCAACTACGCGACACCCGCCCCACCTATGTCAAACGGGCGAAGATGATCCGCCAACTCGCTAAGGAACTCGACTATCGCCCCAATGCCGCCGCCCGCGCCACCGCCACGGGACGCTTCGGCGTCGTCAGCCTGCTGTTGAGCACCGATACCGAGCACAGCTATTTGCCGACGGAGATGCTGGCCGGCATCGAAGATGAACTCATTGTCGCGGGTGAGCAACTCCACGTCGCTCGCCTCACTGACGCTGCCCTGACTGATGAACGCTTCATCCCACGGGCATTGCGTGAATGGTCCAGCGATGGCCTGCTGGTCAACTACCAGTACGCGATACCCGCAAAGCTCGTGGAGTTGATCAATCACCACCGTCTGCCCTCGATCTGGATGAACGCCTGCCTTGACGCGGATTGCATCTACCCCGATGAGTTTGACGCCGGGGTGCAGGCGACGCAGTGGTTACTGTCGCAGGGCCGCCGCCGCATCACCTACGTCGACTTTTCGCATGGGCTTTTGGAACTGCCTCGAAAGCACTTCAGCGCCCGCGACCGACTGGCGGGTTATGAACACGCGATGCACCAAGCCGGGCTCACGCCGCAGAGAATCGGTGGGTACGAAGATCACGTGCGCAATCGTGAACGCATGGCTGCAGCGATGGCGTTGATCGACAGCCCGGATCGACCACAAGCTGTTCTTACCTATGGCAACATTCACGCCCTGCCGGTCATCGTGGCGGCCAAGATGCGCCAAGTGTCCATCGGCAGTGACTTGACCGTCATGACCTTTTCTGAACGCCCACTTGAGATCCTGGACGAGTTTGTTCCCTCGGTCTGTATCAACACCTCAGATCTCGGACGCCGCAGCGTTCGGCTCCTTCAGCAGAAAATCAAGAGCCCCGATGAGCCATTGCCGCCGGTACGGCTGAAGTACGTGCTGTCGCTATCGCCCGCAAGGTAAATCCCGTGGCCATTCCTTCGAGCGGCGCTCCCGCTGGCTTATGGACGCGCACACTCACCAGGCAAAAACCGTCTCCCCCCTGCAGCGACTCGCTAATCAGCCCGCGGCCGCCACTGCAACGGCCAGCGCTGAGCAATCTTGCAGCCGCTCACCCAGTTCTGATGGTCCGAGCACGCACGACTGTGCATGGTAAGGCAATACTTCGCGTTGAAAGGTCTCGCGGACCTGTTGCATCCACGGAGCGCCCAGGTACCTCGCCAAACTGCCCACGACGATTCGGTCAAGCGCCAGGGTGTCCGCCAACCACGCGGCCACGCCGCCGACAGCTTGTGCGGATTCAAGCAAGACCCGCTGCGCATCGGCATCGCCCGCCGCAGCCAGAGCATTGAGGGAGGTGCCGTCACACCCCTCGGGCCAACGCTGAGGGAATAGGTGCTGTGCCAGCAGGCGCAGCCCGGTGCCGCTGGCGTAGGCCTCGACGCTCCCGCGCTTGCCGTACGCCACCGGGCCATTGTCCCTCCAACGGGCGTGGCCGATCTCGGGTGAGCGTCCATGTGCTCCGACGTAAGCGAGGCCGTCGAAAACCAAACCGACGCCCAGGCCCGTGCCGCAGGTAAGGTATGCCAGCCGTGTAGCCCACGGGCATCCCCAGCGATGCTCCGCCAAAGCGCAGGCGGCAGCATCATGCTGAACGGCCACCGCGATCCCCAGACTTGAACGCAGTTCCTCTCGGAGCGGGAACGCCCCCCATCCGGGCAAGTTCGGCGGGGAATGGACAACGCCCACCCGCGCGTCGAGGGGCCCACCAACGGCCGACACCCAACGCCTTGGCGGGACAACCACTGCGTATCAGCGAGCGTATCTCCTGAGTCGCGCGGCCTACCACTTCATAGGGATCAGGCGTCTCAATAGTCGCCCATTCTCGTCGGTCCAACACGCAGCCTGATCGATCACAGAGAACGACGCTGCAGGTGGTTCCACCGATATTCAGTCCCGCGTAGCACTGCTCAGTCATGGCTCAATCCCGTTCTCGACCATTCGGCAAGACACGTGAAGGAGCACCACTTGGGCCTCCTAGTTCCGAGTAGTGAATTGGGTCATCGGAGCCATCGCCTTAACGTCCACCAGCCCTGCGGAACACAAGTCTCCGGCTAAACAGTCGCGGGCCTTATCGCAAATCGTCGAACCAAGTGCCCGAGGCACTGGGCTTGTTGTCGATGGCCGTCTTGAAGGTTGCGTATGTCACCGCCTTGGCCGAGCCGTCCATGAAGGCGACGTTCTGACGATCCAAGCCGCCGTGGCGCATGGCGTACCAGCCCAGACTCAAGCTCACGCCCGGCGATTGCCAGTTCTGGATGCCTCGGACATGCGTTTCGGGATGATCCAGTTGCCCGTTGGCGACCGCGTGATCCGTTTTTTCCATATACAGCAACCGGTTCATCGGCTGCAGGTCGTATTGGCTCCAACTCACATTTTCAATGGTCATATAGGTCACCCAGGCGCGCCCGTTGTTATCAATCGGCGAGCCGTTGGCCTGCCAGGCAACGCCAAAGCGGGTACGTGCATTCTCCGCGTCCGGGCAGACGTACATGCGTGGCAACCTGTTGCGGCCATCCCATTGGCCATAGACCGCCCCCTCGTTGACATACCCGCTGAAAACCAATTCGAAGAACCACTCCTGTAAGCCGCGCGGTGGACTGGTACCCCACCACGAAGGACGAAAGCGGTTCTGGTTGTCGGTGACGTAGGCCATTTGCGCCATCGCCAGTTGCCGCAGGTTGGACTTACAGACCGCATCCCGCCCTGCGGCCCGTGCCTGGCCCAACGCGGGCAACAGCAGCGCGATGAGTAGCGCGATGATGCTGATTACGACCAGAAGCTCTATGAGCGTAAACGCTTTGCGTGGGGTCGGGGGCATGGTCATGGTCAATCTCCAGCGTTGGTTGTTTTGCCTCGGGCCTCAAAGCTCACGAGGCGGAACCCGCGGAAACCGGCGTCGGGCTCGACCCACTTGCGCTCCCGGCCAGCTTGGCGGTCGATGACCAGTTCGCGGTAGGGATCGTCGCTGTAGTTGGTCTCGCAGATGATCACACTGGCAGCGGAGTTCTCGTTGATAAACATCGGCGTGCCTCCACCGCCGTGCGTTTGGCTTAGCCCGCCGAGGATCTCGGTCCGAGCTCCATCGCGGTTAACCAGGGCGGCGCCCGATCGCTCCCATTTCATACCCAGCACCCAGAGCGTGCTGCCGTCGTTGATAACTTTCGTGTCGCCCGGCTCGGGATTGAATTGCCGGGCGTAGACGGTCTGATTCTTGAAGTGGAACGTCTGGCCCACGACGTCCTCAATAAACAGGTCGCCTCGACCGGTGTTGCGATAGCTCACCCCGCTGCCCTGGAAGTTGCACATCACCCGTCGCATCACCAGCGTTCGGCTGGCGGCGTGCTCCATGAGTTGCACCCGGTTGGTGAAGTCCGTGGCGATACCTTCAAACGCAACCGCCGGATGAGTGCCGTCCTCGAAGCGGAACATCGGCACTTCACCCGCAGCAACCTTTCCACCTGGACTCAGCCAGGCACCGACACTGATGAACCGACGAACATTGCCGCGAATGATCACCGTGCGGTCGATGCGGTAATGAGCACGCGGCAGATACACCGTGGTCTTGCCCGCGTCGATCGCCTGCTGAATCAATGCACTCGCATCCTCATTCGATGACACCTTGCCAAAGGCTTGAGGCGCGATCCACTGATCGTGCGGATCCCAAGGCAGTTCGGGCGTTTCCTTGATCGGCAACCGAAGTGAACTCTTGGCGTCGGATACCTCGGCCCGAGGCTCGTCGCTGCGATACTCATCGATGGCGGAACCTTCAATCCGATGATCCTTCCGCCGATCGTGCAGCGCCAGGCCGTAACGTGTCGTCTTGATGTCCCGCGCAAAGAGCGTCCCATTGTTGACGATGGCGGCCTGATCACCCACGCTGCCGGTGCCCTCCAGTTCGCTGTCGATGAGCACCATCAGCCCTCCGTTGTGCATGACGGCCGGGACCTCGTTGATGCTGCGAAGGCCCCGGATGCTGACGGGTTGTCCGTCGTTCTGGAAGCCCGCGATGTTCTGATGCTTCACAGTGATGTGCTCGAACGTCAGACTCGCAACGGTATGGGCGGTCGCAACGCCAACGTTGAAGCCCTGCACGGAGACGTTCTTGATCAGTGCCGGTCCCTGCTCGTCGCTATAGGCGAGGTTGAGTCCCGCGACGCCCTGGCCGTCGCCTGAGACGATCGACACATCCCACATCCCGCCCTGGTTGTTGGCGATGAACATCGCGCCGCTGGCGCCGGGGTTATCTACGCCGGTGTCCAGAGTCAGGTTGTGCACTTCGTTGCCGAAGCGTTGGGCGGGCGCTTTCCCGGTCCAGATCAGCGCTTTGCTGTGGCGCGGGTCTTCAAAGCCCGGGGCGCTGTCGCGAAGCTGGATCACGGTGCCCGCGCGGCTCTGGCCCCAGAGAACGGTGCGTTTCTGCGCCGAGCCAGCCCTCGGATCGTCCGGTCCCGGCCAGCGCAGCGTGTCGGAGATGCGATAAATGCCGTTGGGTAGATAGATGATCGCCCCGGCGTTGGGGTGGTCGTCCAGTGCCTGCTGGATCGCCTTCGTATCATCCGTCACGCCATCGGCTTTGGCGTTGTAGGGTGGCTTGGTGACATCGACCACGTTGGCGTCGGACGGGAAGATGATGTTCTCAGCGCCGGTCAGCGCCTGGCCGGGTTTGAGTTCCGGATGCTTGGGGCGTTCATACTTCGGCGTCCACGCTGTCGCGGCTGCTGCCTGCTCGGCAGCGTTGCTGAATCGCACCTCAGCCAGACCCGCATGCGGGCCGCCGTGGTTGGAGACCGCGCGGATTTCCATGTGGCGTGCTTCAACCGCCTTGTCGAACGTGATCGTCTGCCCACGATAGTCCTTGCGGCCCGTCGCGCGATCCAGCTTGAACGTCCCCACCTGCTCGAACGTCTTGCCGTCGATGGAACGGCGGATCTCGATCTCCTGCATCCCGTAGCCCGTCCACTGACCCGCTTCGTTGTAGTTCCAGATGTAAGCGCCGTTGACTTGGTGCGTCTGACCCAGGTCGAACCGCACCCAGGCTTGTGTGTCGCCGCCGGCAGAGTTCCACATGCACGTGCCATCGGCATAGACGTCGGCGGTGTGCTCATATACGCCGCTGCCCGGGAAGCTCTCGCCCCAGCCCGACCCGTCGATGAGCTTGCTGGCGGTGCGTGGGTCCTGTCGGCTGGAGGTCTCCGCGGCCACCGGCTTGATGAAAGCGCCAAGCTTGGCCGTCGGCGGTTGGGGCGGGGTCAGCACCACCGACCCATCGTCTCGCCGTTCGGCGACGAAATAAGGCTGCCCCTCGAAGACGACCTTCGCGCCCAGTCGCAGTCCGGTGCCGCTGGCTTCCTCGTCGGCCGCCGACACAGGGGCAGCTTGGCACAGGGCTAATAGCGCGACACATATCGCTGTGCACAAGCCCAGCCCCCGCGACGAGTGACTCTTCCGATGCTTCCACATGCACGGCACCCTTTATGAGTTGAACTCAAGGCGACACACTTCACCGCCACACTGCGGCACACCTGCCAAGGCAAGCCGCGAGGCAGACTCTCGTCAGCCACGCGGTGATTGAGGAGAAATTCAACCGTCACGCCCGGCGACGACGACCAAGTATCAACAGCCCGCCCGTAGCCAGCAGCGCCAGGGAGGCAGGTTCGGGAATGACGGCCTGTTGCAGGGCTGCGGCGTTGAGGACGATCCGTGTGTCATTCTGTTGGCGTCCGTTGAGAGACAAGCGGAAGGACACTGTGTCAGGGGAATCAGCACCGCCATAATCAATCTTGTAAAGGTAGCCGCGCCTGGAGTCCCCACCCAAATTGGAGAGATTGAGAGTCGTGCCGATCACGTTGGCACCACTATCAAGCATGTCCAGCAAGATGCCGTTTGCCTTATCGAGCGAGAACCAAAGGTGGAGCGTGTTGGTGCCCGGCCCGACCGGCACGGTGAACTGCAACTCGGGGTTCGGCACAGAATCCTGCCAACTCCCACCGTCCCACATACCCGCCCCTGCGTTCACGTTACTATCAGCTGCGGGCGATGTACCATCAGTGAAGCTGAATTTGCCGACGACGCCGGGGCCTGCGTCATCCTGATCGCTGGTAATCGTCCCGGGTGTTGTCGGCACACCGATGAGATTGCCGCCAAGCTTGCCATTGGTCTCGACAATGGCCCCGCTGCTCCAGCCCCAGTATGACCAGTCGGAGGGACCATACGTGGTCAAGTCTGCCGGATTGAAGTTGACGGTATTGAAAATTTGGTTCGCTCCCCCGACAGCATCCAGCTCTGTCGGTGTCCAGGTCAAGGCTGCGTTGGCCGCGGATGTCACGGTGAGGGTCGTGACGGCGAGGGCGGTGAGGAAGCGAGATGCTGACGTTTTCATTGCAAGACCTCCAAAAAATGGGTTCTGATGGGAACATCCCATCGTTCTAAAAAGACGACCGACACGCGCGGCCGACGAGAAATCTGTTTACGCCCGCCGGCTTCGGCTGATGATCAAAAACCCGCCAAGGCCCAGCAGCGCCAAGGAGGCTGGCTCGGGGATGGTCGTGATCTCCAATACCGGCGTGGAAGCCGCGTATTCGCTGGAGTCGACCAGCAACCGAACCGAGTCAAAAACATTGCTGCCGTTTTCATCCAGACGGAAAAACACAAACGATCCTCCGGCGTATCCAGGATTGGCGCCATAGAACGTCTGGAGATAGTTTGCCAAGGCGGCATCGCCCGACGTATCCGTTTCAACCAAGGTGGGGAATGTAGGACTTACACTTGACTTAAAATTGTCGCCATCGAGGATATCATTCTGGATGAGCGTCGATCCGCTGAAGGAGGTGATCGGGGTACTGTTGTTTTGGAACCCCTCTCCCTTCAGGTCAACCGAAAGGTTCGCAAAGCTGCCGAATGTGTTCTGATTCTCGCCGACCACGCTAAACTTCAGATTGGCCGACAGAATTGCATTACCCAATACAGGTAGTTCAAAGACGTAGACGGCATCCACGTTGCCGGTGCCGCTCATGCTGTCAACGGTCCCACGGCCGAGTTGGAATTTGCCGTCGTTAGTGACCGCATCCGTGTCAGTCGTTGTACCGCGGATGTTGTAGTCCGCGACGTTGCTGGCGACGATGACGGCGGCGTTGGCTCCGGATGTCGCGATGATCGCGGCGGCCAGGGCGGTGACGAAACGAGTTGCTGAAACATTCATTGCAAAACCTCCCAAAAAGAGTTCATCTGATGGGAACATCCCATCGTCTTTCAAAAGACGGCCGACACGCGCAGCCGTCGAATATGTGCGTTCAAGCCAACCAGGGCCGGATCGGTGGGGTTCGGGGTTGGGACCGTTTCACGGTTGGGACCTCCAGGTCGTACGGGCGGACGGATCGACAACGCTCGGCGGGGCGACCGATTCGCCCGGCTCGTGGGTGAAGGGAACTTTGCGGCCGGCCAACATTCGCTTGGGCTGACGAATCTTCTGCTGGAGCATTTTGAAGCCGATGCGCCCGACTTCGGCTTCGGGAACGAGCCAGGTGTCGATTCCGATAGCGCCGACGGCGGGGCTTCCGTCGAAAGTCACCAGCGACAAGTCTCGGGGGACGATCAACCCGGCGAGCGTGGCGGCGTGGTGGACGACACTGAGGTCAAGATCGTTGGCGTAGCACACCACCGCCGTTGGTCGATCCGTCGCGATCAACGCTCGGCGCCATGCGTCGAGCAACAAACGAGTACCCAGTTCGGGGTGGTAGTAGTCGATGCACGTGGGTTTGAGTCCCGCGTCAAGCATGGCGTCGGCGTAGCCGTCCTGCCGCTCCAACTCGCTGTAGTGGAACTTGTCGCGACGGTAGCTGTACCCGACATACCAGATGCGGCGGTGGCCCAGCGCCAGCAGATGCTCGGTGGCGGCCCGACCAGCACCCCGGTCGTCGGGCCGAACGCTGTCGTGGTCAGCATCAAGGTTCAGAAAGACCGACGGGATTCCGTGGCGGTCGATGAGTTGCTGGAGATGCTCGGGCAGAGACTTGTGGTAGTTGATCAGCAGGCCGTCGCTCTGCCACTCTCGCAGAGCCTTGGGGACGAAGTTCTCTTCACCCAGTTCGTCATCGGGGACGATGTTCAAATGCACAGCCACATCCGCAGCACGGGCAGCGGCCTGGATGCCGTAAAACATGAACTTGGGTAGTTCGCTGCGGTAGGGGTCGGCACTCATGAGCAGGGTGATGGCGTTGAAGCATCCCTGGCGGATGGCGCGGGCGGAGGTGTTAGGTCGATAGCCGAGCTTCTGGGCGGCAGCGGCGACGCGCTGACGGGTGCGGGCGCTGATGGCGGCGTGCGGCAGGAAAGCGTTGGAGACCGTCCGCTGGCTGACGCCAAGTTGTTTAGCGAGTTGTACTTGCGTCAAGTTCATGGCGGAGTCGCCGACCGATTTGGACTGGATGCAAAAATGCTACGTAGTAAATGCTACGTAGTAATTTACCCCGCCCGGGCCAGCTTGTCAAGGGTTATTTCGCAATAAAATGGGGTTGCTTATGCGACTCGAAGGCCTGAGGCCTGCGGCACCTCTCGCCTGCAGGGCTGACATCTGTCGGGCCACGCGGAAACGCAGGGATTCATCGGCACGCACCTGCTGGGCTTCCACGCCACGCAAGGCGTTGCCTGCTGTCTCCACCAACTTTGCGGCGGGCTTCTTCTATATCGGGCTCGCACACTTCGCGGTTATTTCACGCCGAGGTCCCACTCCGCCTTTGGGACCGGGCAGTCCGGCGAGCAATTCCGTCAGGCGAAGGATGATCCAGTCGGCGCCGCAAGTGGCGATCTGTTGATCGGTGACTGAATCGGTCAAGCGTAAGCAGGTGCGAATGCCCATTGCTTTGCCACCGGCGACATCGGCATAGACGCTGTCGCCAACATGAAGAAGCTCGTGCGGTTGACAAGCCGCCTGGTCGAGTGCCTGTTGGAACTGTCGGGTGCTGGGCTTGTGATAGCCCACTTCGCTCGAGAGGCTGTAGAAGTCCACAAACTCCGCCAGGCGGTTGCGGACAAACCAACGGCGGCAGGCCGGGCCGGGCCATGTGATATGCGAGATGATGCCGATGCGGTAGCCGCGGCGTTTGAGTTCCGCCAGCACCGGGCGCGATTCGGCGAAAGCCATTTGGATGTCCACGAGTTCATCCTCGCAACGTTCCACCACCAGACGTATCGCGTTGCGGTCGAGGTTCTCGCCGGCGCTCTGCTGCACCCAGCGAACAAAGAGAGCTGCGTGATCCATTTCCCTGTGGTCGGGGTTGGCATTGAGGTCGATTGAAGCCCTCCAAGCCTCTGCGAGATCAGCCTTGCAGGCGTCGACGAAATTCTCGGCGGGCTTTGCACCCAAGGCGATCAACTCGTCGCGGAATTGCCCCAGGGCACGATTCTGGTTCGCGGCATAGGGCATAGTACGACTGACCGACAACGTGTCGCCCCAGTCAAACGTAACGGTCTTGATCGGTGTGGCCGGATCGAGCGTGGGTAGTAGCATGTTGGTTCCAGGGTGTTCAGCGGTGCTCAAGGAGCGGGGAAAGCGGGGGCGGGGCCACGGCGTCACGACGAGGGGCCAGCAGGCGCAGGTGCTCGGCTGGCTTGAGGTCCACCGGCCAGGTCTGAGTCGCGCCGTCGGAGTATTGCACCGTTAGCGTGTGGGTGCCGGGTTCGCGCACGGCGAAGTTAAGCGTGTCCGGGCCGCGACAGCCTGTGGCGATGTTGGCGCCCAGTTCTCGCCGACCCACCACGCGGCCTTGCAGGTCCGCCAGCACCACGCGGGCACCGATCAGGCCGATCTTCCCGGTGATTTGCACCGAGAGCAGGCTGGTCTGCGAGAGCGTCTTTTCGTGCGCCAGGGGATTGGCCTTGGGCTTTCGCTCCGCCAGGACATCGTTGACAATCAGCGTCAGCACGCCATCCGTGCCGCCCAGCAGAAGGTCGTTAGCGCCATCACCGTTGACATCGCCGATGGCCACGCCCACAGCGCCCTGCTTGTGGTGCGCCCGGCCGGGGATGGCTGAAGCCTTGTAGCGTGTGGAGACCATGAACGAACCGTAGCCGCGGTTCATGTAATAAGTATTGACCAGCTTGGCGGAGTCGTCATCGGGGTAGCGCGCGCGGCTGGCAGCATAAATATCCACGTTGCCGTCAGCGTTCAGATCTTCGGCCACCACTGTCTGGCAATCCACCGTGGCCACGACCAGTTCATTGCCGTACTGTCCGGAGTCAAATGGTTTGCCATCGACGTTGGCCAGCAGATTCACGCCGGTATCGCGGGAGAATATGAAGTCCAAGCGATCGGCACGCCAAGTGGGTGCAAAACAACCCGCCCCAGTAAGCGCTGCGGGCTCTCCGTAAGTAGTGAAGTCGTAGCGCAGCATATCGGCGGCGGGCGCGAAGCGACCATCATCACCACGCTCCAGCAGCAGCCCGGGGCCGACCGCGTAGAACAGCGCAGTCCGTCCGTCATCTCGCCAATCGCCAACCATGAAATACCCCGTCTGCCCCGCGCCGCATTCGGGCTGATCCAAGCCAAGCGCAGCGGTGGCGTCGGTGAAGGTGCCGCCTTTGGCGCCGGGGTTCAGGTAAACATGAAGTCCGCCGTTGATTTTCGAGACCACGACATCGGGATAGCCGTCGCGATCGATGTCTGCGAAGGCGGCCAACTTCACCTGCTGATTGGCTTGGGGCGGGAGCAATGTGGATTTGACGTATGCTCCGTCGGCCTGTTGGAGGTAAATCACACCGTCGGCCAGCAGATCGGCTCGACCGCTGCCGGTGACGTCCGCGAAGCTGCAACCCGCGCTGGTCACGCCCTGCAAACCGAGGGCTTGAGTGCTATCGAGGAACTTACCCTCCGCGGACTGCAAATAGAGGCGATTGCCGGTTTCGTTGCAGGCATAAATATCAAGCCGACCATCGCCGTTGATATCGTAGAGGGCAACGCCCCCGACAGGTTTGGGGAAGCGGTCAATAACCAGATCGTCCTTGAACTGGTCGAACACCGACGCGGGAAAGTAGGCGCGGTCCTGCGCTTTATCGGCCATCATCTCGGCGAGGCGCTGGGGGTGGCCGTTGAATGTGCCGTACATAGTCTGGGGGCCGAGGTCGGTAGTCCACTGCCACGCGGCCGGACTGCTTTCAGAACCTTCGGCTTGCACTTTGCCGCTCTGCCATCGGCCTTCGCCGCCAGCGTAGAAGAGAAGATCCTGTGCCTGCCCGCGTCCCGCGCCGCCGACATACGCCACCACGTTTAAACCCGGCTCAACGAGCAACTGGAAGGCCTCGCGCACCTTCTCATCTGCCGCCGATAGCACAACACTCTTGGCGGCAAAATCTCCCTTGCAGACCTGCTGCACCGCCAGTTCCACCATCTGCTTTTCCTCGTGCACCGCCGTCACCTTAAGGGACAGGACCACACGGTGACGCTCGAACAAGTCCACCGGTTGCAGGCGTGGATCGACCAGCGCCAGCGCCGAAGCGGCGCAGATTCCCAACATAACGGCAACCAGCCCGGCACGAAAACATAACGAAGGATGCAGCCAGGTCAAGTCAATCATTGTTCGCTCTTGGTCACGGGAATGATCGTGAACAATTCCTCGGGCTTGCCTTGGTTTTGGTCGCCGAAGGTTGGACCTGTTCTTCCGCTCAGATCAGGCAAGGACTTCACGTGGATACCGCCCTTGCGGAAATCATCGAGCAGGATTCCGCTCCAGGTCACTTCACCCTCGATGCGCATGTCGGTTATACGGGGAAGCTCTTTCAACTTGGCAATGAGCGGATCACCGTGCAAGGGATGATTGCGGGAGATGATCTCGATCTGTCCCCAGTCGTTGTCGTCCTTAGTGCAAAAAATCGCCAGAGGGGTCTTGACGGGGTCGGTGGTATGCACGGTGATACTGCCGCCTTTGGTAACGACCATACCGTAATCATTGGGTCCCGGCATACGACCTCCGCCTTGGGTGCCCATGAACTGACCCTTGGATTTCCAGCCCAGTCCCAAGCGTGCATCGCGGGTCAGCGGGCGGTCGGGCAGGCCAGCCATCAGTTTGCCATTGACGACCAGATCACTCCCCCAGTCGCAGTTGGAACGGCGGGTGAAGTAGGATCCGGAGAGCAACACCAGCGTGCCTTTGTCCATCACTGTGGGGTCAGAACGGTTGCCCGCACGGATCTCGCTGTAGGGGCCGACGATCAGGATACCGGAATTGACGCGCCAGTTGTCGTCGGAACTGAACTGTCCGATCATCTCCACAGACGCCGTCGGCGCCTTGTTGATAAAGAAATGGTCGACCAGACGGATATCACCATTGTCGTTGCGCACGAAGGTGTTCTTGCCTCCGACCATCGAGTCCAGGAACCGGACCTGCCCGCCGGCCTTGATCCATACATTCGCACCGGCGCTGAAATGCCCGATGATGCCGTTGCCTTTCCCGACCGTCAGATGCCTGAAAGACGCAGGCTGGTATTTGCGCCCAGGGGTGAGTGAAACCCAAGTGTAGTGCGTGCCATGATCGGGGAACACCAGATCGGTGTTCTCGTCAAATGGCTTGGTGGCGGGTTTGCCGTCTTCAAGCCAGTATTTGACATCCCAGCCGTCCTTGGCGGATTGGCCGGGCTGGGCCCAGACCAGCACGCGGCTCTTGGGCCACTCCTGTTGGGCATAGTTGCTTTTCTTCGCATCTCCCGGCCAGAGCTTCGCGTTGTCAAACATCGGCTCATGGGCGGTGGCGCTGGTATAGGCCGGGGCCTGCACGGATTCCAGGAAGGGCGACTTCTCCGCTGCGGGCTGGTCCTGGGCGGCAGGGGCGGCGGAGACCGGACCGGTATAGCTGGCCATGACGACGATCAGCAACAACATTGGGCTAAGGTGAAAGTTACGAGTGAGCATGGGCAAATTTCCTCTTGGAGGCTTGGCGATGATGATCAGTGCCGCTGGCGAAGGTCCGCGGAGCAACAAAACCGGGATGGCGGAAACGTTTGACGGGGCTTGGGGTGGGTGGGCGGTGAAGGTTTGGGCCGGGGGAATAGTCCGTCTACTTGCCCTGCCAATACCACCAGTCGAGGTTGTTGGCCGGCTGGGTGCCGCTGCCATGACCCACGACGCTGTCGTACATGCGCTGGTAGCGCCAAGTGCTGGCGCTGCCGTCAAGCAGCAAAGCGTTGATCGACTCCTGATGCTGTTGGCCAAAGAGGGAGTCCGGCGTCCAGACACCGTCGATCTGGACCGAATGCGACCAGAATTCACTTGTGTTCCAATACCCCTGGGTCACACCCCGGTCCAGCCAACCATACCAATACCCCCACTTCTCCGTCGCCAAGATGCGTTCCGACGGATCGCGCACCAGGTCCAGTTGAACCTCGGAACCCGCTGCCGGCAGAGGCGGATCGCTGGCGGAGAGCAGCCGGCCGTTACCAAAGTAGCTGGTGCCCTGCCAAGTCGAATCGCGCACCTTGCCACGCTTGACGGAGATCTCATCGGACGGGCAGACCACGGCACTCTTGGTGTCATGGAAATATTCGTTGGCGCTGGGATCCCAGTGCCCCCCAAGCTCGTACATAGACGCCAGGCGAATTAGCCAGCGTGTGCCATGCTGGTTCCCCGTGGGCGAAGAATCGAATCGTCCGCGCGGTAGGAATCCGCTAAAATCGGTGGCATAAAGCCGTACCGCCAAGCCGATCTGTCGTTGGTTGGCCAGGCACTGCGACCGCCTCGCCGCCTCTCGCGCCGCACCCAGCGCCGGCAACAGCATCGCGACGAGCAACGCAATGATGGAAATCACTACCAGAAGTTCTATGAGAGTGAAGGCTTTGCGTGGGGTCGAGATGAAGTTCATGGTCAGGTTCCAACGTTGGTTTTTATGATGCCGTGGGAGTTCGCGTGATTCCTAGCGTCCGGCACGGTACACGCAGAATGAACGCCCCCAGCGGCTATCGTCGGCGTTGAGCGTGCGGGTGACGCCGCCCTGCGTCTCGTGAATGATTTGCTGGAAGGGCTTCCCATCGTGGTTAGTCTCGCTGTAGCTCAGGCTGGCCTGCGAGTCGATGATGCGGAACATCGGTTCCGAGCCCCCGCCGTGTGACTGGTAGAGGCTGCCCAGCAATTCGAGGCGGCTGCCCTCGCGCACGTCGAAGGCCGTCCACAACCGCTCGGTCTTAAAGCCCAGGAACCACAGGGAGCTATTGTGAGCAATGACGTGGGCCTGCGGGCGGGGGTCGTTCGGGCCTGCGTACATCTCGACGTTGGGCTGACGACCCCAGACTTGGCAATTACGGAAGATTAGGCCGTGCTTGCCGCCGGCCACCACGTCTTCCAGGAAGATGCGGCCGCCCCGGAAGACGCCACCGACGTTCAAGCACTGGCGCAGCACCAGAGTGCGGTTCTGCTCCATGCCGAAAAACGGCCGATCGACGTTGCCGAACTGCCCCGTGAGCCAGCGAACTTCAACCACCGGGGCGGTGCCAGATCCGATCTGAAACAGGGCCTCGGCGCCGGGGACGAAGTTGATGTACGCACGGCCGCCGATCAGGCGCGCCACAGCGCCGCGCACTACCACCGGCTTGGACAGGCGGTAACTGCCACGGGGCAGGTAGACCGTGCTGGCCCCCGAATCGATGGCCCGCTGGATGGCAGGGGCGTCGCAGGCATCGCCGTCTTGCTTGAAGTTGTGAACATTGGCCCAAGTCTTGGGATCGTCCCAGGTCGGCACCGGCGTCTCTTCGATGGGCAGTCGCAAGGTCCGGGCCTCGGCGCCGAAGAGCGCCACGCCGGGCTTGGAGTGGTACTCGGCGGTGACTTTGTCGCTGCTGCCTTTACCGTGGTGATCGACGATGGCCCGGGTGTAACCGCTGCTGCGGATATCGCGTGCCAGGAGGGTCGAGGAACTGATGATCGCAGCGTAGCCCCCTTGCGGGTCGCTGCACTGCAGGTCCGCCTCGATCAGGGCGACGAAGCCACCGTTGGTGCTAAGGGCCGGCCCGGCGTTGCGACTGCGCAGGCCGCGGATGGCGATGGGATGACCACCGTTACTGAAGCCGGTACGCTGCTGGTCGATCAACTCGATGTGCTCAAAAACGGCACTGGCGACATCGTGGCCGGTGTTGATGCCGACCTCGAAGCCTCGCACCTGCACGTTCTTGATCAGGCAGGGCCCCTGTTCGCTGGTGTGGCCCATCTGCAGACCGACGGGGCCGTGGCCGTCGCCCGACAGAATCGTGACATCGCCGATGCCGCCCTGGTTGTTGGCCATGAACGTGATGCCGATGGCACCCGGATTGCCGACGCCGGTGTCGACGGTCAGGTTGCGGATCTCGTTGCCGAAACGTTGGGCGGGGGCATGACCGGTGAACAGCACGGATTGCGGCTGGCGCGGGTCGCCGAAACCCTTGGCCGCGTCGGGCAATTGGATCACGGTTCCGGCGCGGCTCTGGCCCTGCAGCACCGTGAACTTCATGTAGTCACCTTCATTCCCACGGGTCCCGCCGCCAGTGCCCCAGCGCAGCGGACGGGTCACCCGGTAGGTACCGTTGGGCAGGTAAATGATGGCGCCCTTGTTGGGATGATCGTCGAGGGCGCGCTGGATGGCGGCCGTGTCATCGGCGGTACCGTCGCCGACCGCGTCGTAAGGTGCCTTGGTGACGTCGATGAGCCCGAAATCATCCGGGAAAGTCATGTTTTCTCCGCCCGGCAGCGCGGCGCCAAGCGCCAGGCGCGGGTGCTGGGGGCGCATATAGACAGGTGCCGGAGCGCTGCCGGGGGCTGGCTCAGCAAGCTCGGCGTCGGCGAAACGAACCTCGGCCAAACCGGAGCCATCGCCACCGTGCTGATTCAACGCAGTGAAACGGACGAACTGGGCCCGCACCGGCTGGACGAAGCGGATGGCTTGGACCCCTTCCTGATCGGTGCCGCTGGCACGCTTCAAGGTATGGGTCCCGACCGAGTTCCAGCGTTGGCCATCCACCGAAGTGGAAATCTCCAATTCGCGCACGCCGCGCCCCGCCCACTGTCCGCCTTCGTTGTAGTTCCAGATGTATGCACCCGTCAAGCGATGCGGGCGTGCCAGAGTGAAGGTCACGGTGGGGCGTTCTGGATTGCCCGAGGTATTCCACATCGTCCCACCGTCGCGGCTGGCGTCATTGATGTGCACGTAGACGCCGCTGCCGGGATCGCTTTCGGCCCAACCCGAGCCGTCGATCAGACGCACGCCGCTGCGGCCGGCGCCGCTCTGAGCTTTGGAGGCCACTGCGTCGATGGGCC